>DATLTX010000198.1:0-8902 GCA_035533435.1 Binataceae bacterium (SeqCode) | reverse complement strand
CGCGCGGTTTGATCCGCGCGCACGAGCCGGTATTCTGGGGGGCTCTGCGAATTGGTTTCATCGAAGTAAGCGCGATGCCGTCCATCAATCTTGAAGACCTTAATCCTGAACAGCGCGCCGCCGTGATCGCCGAGCCCGGCCCGATTCTGATTCTGGCCGGCGCCGGATCGGGAAAAACCCGCGTGCTCACTTACCGTATCGCCCACCTGATGGGCGAGCGCAAGGCTGCGCCCGAAGGCGTTCTCGCGGTGACGTTCACCAACAAGGCGGCGGCCGAGATGCGCGAGCGGGTGGCCGCGCTGATCGGCGAAGACGCGCGCGCGCCGTGGGTGAGCACCTTCCATTCCGCGTGCGCGCGAATCCTTCGCGTCGAGGGCCACGCGCTCGGTTTCGATCGCAACTTTTCGATCCTCGACGAAGGCGATTCGTCGGCCGTGATGCGCCGCGTGCTCGAGGACGCGATGCTCACCGACGCGCCGCCGGTGGAAGTCCTGCGCGCGCGAATCGAGCAGGCCAAGAATGAGGCGATTTCGCCCGCCGCGATGGCCGAGATAGTCGAAAGCGATCGCGACAAGCGAATCGCCGAGCTATACGCGCTCTATCAGAAGCGGCTCATCGCGATGAACGCGATGGATTTCTCGGACCTGCAGATGCACGTCTGGACCCTGTTCGAGCAGGATCCCGAGGTCCTCGAGCGCTGGCAGCGGCGCGCCGCGCATCTGCTGGTCGATGAATACCAGGACACCAATCGCGTGCAGTACCTGCTGGTGCGCGCGCTTGCCGAACGCTCCGCCAGCCTGTGCGTGGTCGGCGATGAGGACCAGTCGATCTACCGATGGCGCGGCGCCGATATCCGCAACATCCTCGATTTCGAGCGCGACTACCCCGAGGCGCAGATCTTCAAGCTCGAGCAGAACTATCGCTCGACCAAGACCATCCTTGCCGTGGCGGGCGGCGTGATCCGCAACAACACCGAGCGCAAGGAAAAAACCCTGTGGACCGAAAACGAAGCCGGCGAGCCGGTGGTCTATTTCACCGGAATGACCGAGCGCGAGGAAGGCGACTTTATCGCGCGCGAGATCGCGCGGCTGGTCGAAGGCGGCGGCCTGCGTCCGCTGGACTTCGTGGTGTTCTACCGGACCAACGCGCAGTCGCGGGTTATCGAAGAAGCGCTGGTGCGCCGGCGAATCCCGTATTACATCGTCGGCGGAGTGCGCTTTTACGATCAGCGCGACGTAAAGGATTTGCTGTCCTACCTGCGCGTGCTCGCAAACCCCGCCGACGCGGTCAGCCTGGAGCGGATGGTCGCCACGCCGGCGCGCGGAATCGGCGCCAAAACTGTCGAGGCGATTAATGAGATCGCCGCGCGCGAGAAGATTACCGCGTTCGAGGCGCTGGGCCGGCTCGAAACCGTGTCCAACGTCGCGCTCAGGATCGCGAAGGCTGCGGGCGGCCTGTACTCCTGGATGCGCGATCTGGCGGCGCGCGCTCCGGCGACCGCCGTGCGCGAGATTGTCGCCGAGGTCGTGCGCCATTCCGGCTTCGAGCCGTACCTCGACGGCCTTGCCGACGCCGCCGCGCGCAAGCAGAACCTGGCCGAGCTGCTGACGGCGGCGGGCGCCTTCGACGCCGAAAATTCCGGCGGCGGACTTGCCGAGTTCTTAGAACGCGTCGCGCTCGTCAACGACGCCGACCAGCTCGCCGGAGCCGCCGGGCGCGCGGCGCTGATGACGCTGCATACCTCCAAGGGTCTTGAATATCCCGTCGTCTTTATCGCCGGGATGGAAGAAGGACTGTTCCCACATAGCCGCTCGGCCGACAGTCCCGACGAAATCGAGGAGGAGCGCAGGCTGTGCTACGTCGGAATGACGCGCGCACGCCGGATGCTCTACCTGACCAACACGCTCTCGCGCGAGCTATACGGAAGACGCGACGAGCCGCGCCCCTCGCGCTTTCTGGCCGAAATCGACGGCGGGTTGCTGCGCAGAATCGCACCCGAGCGCGAGCGCCCTATCCTGCGCGCGCCGGAGCCGAACCGTCCGTACGTCGATTACAGCGACAGCCAGCTTTCCGAAGACGAAGCCGGCGACGGCAGCCTGGCGATAGGCGCGCGCGTGATTCATCCGACCTTCGGCCGGGGCGTGATCCGCCGCCGCGAAGGCCGCGGCGACGGCGCGAAGGCGTGGGTGAATTTCGATCGGGCCGGAGTCAAGTTGCTGGTCCTGAAATTTGCCAATCTAAAGGCGATTGCCGACTAGGCGTTCATCCCTTACAATTTTGTTACGGCCCGGACTTAACAAGCGAGGCCGGCGCTAATGCGCAGCCGCGTGATTTTATTGAGATCGCATAGACACAATTGGCTCCGATGGATCGCCACGGCGTTATGCGTCGTCGTGGCGGCATGGTCGGCGCCGCGCCTCGCGCATGGCTGGACCGACGCGGAATTTGAAAAGCGTCCGCTCTACGCCTATCCGCTGCCGCGCGGCCGCGACAATATCATCGGCAATCTGATCACTTACCGGCTGCAAAAAGGCGACACGCTGCTCGATGTCGGCCGATGGTTCGGCGTTACGGCCACCGAAATATCGGCCTCCAACGGGAAGATCGACTGGTGGACGCCCCCGGCCGGCAAGGACATTATCCTGCCCGACGAGCATATTCTGCCCGATACCCCGCGCGTCGGAATTATTCTGAATATCCCCGAGATGCGGATTTACTATTACTTTCCGTCGCCGACCGGGCCGATCCTCGGCAAGCACAAAATCAAGAAGGCCGCCTTCAAGGAAGGAAAATCCCCGGCACATTCCGGAATTCATCCGGATGTCGTGTACACTTTTCCAGTCGGCCTGGGCCGCTTCGATTGGAAAACCCCGATCGCCGCCTTCACCGTGCGCGGCAAGACCAGGGAACCAACCTGGGTCCTGCCCGAGGATATTTACGAAGAGCATCTGGAACGCGACGGCGAAGCCGATCACGAGGTTCCCGGCGGCGATCCCGATAATCCCCTCGGCCATTACCGGCTCGAGCTTACGATTCCCGAGTACGCCCTGCACGGCACCAACGTTCCGTGGGGAGTCGGGATGGAAGTCAGCCACGGATGCGTGCGGCTCTATCCGGAAGATATCGAGCGCCTGTTCAACAAGGTCAAGGTCGGCACGCCGGGCGAGTTCGTCTATCAGCCGATCAAGTTCGGATGGCGCGGCGACGCGCTGTATGTCGAGGTGCATGACGATCTGTACGGCGTCTATCCGGGCTTGTGGGCGCACGCGCAGGACGAGATCAAACGCCTCGGCATCGAGGATCAGGTCGATCTGCAAAAGCTCGAGAAGGCGGTCGAAGCCAAAACCGGCATCCCGACCTACGTGATGCCCGGCCCTCCTCCCGCCGGCACCGCCGGCTGACGGCGCGATATCGCCGTAGCAAAGCGCGGCGGAGGTAGCCCGCCTTGCTACGCTTTTGACCTATCCCTTATACTTCTTCAGGCGCTGATAAATGACGCCGATATGCAGCGCGCGGCGCGGCGCATCTCTCATCATCACGTTTCGCGACTCAAGAGATATTGAATGCGACAGGTAGCTTTTCATCGCCCCGCCATCGGTCCCGAAGAAGAGCGCGAGGTGCTCGACACCCTGCGCTCCGGATGGATCACAACCGGCCCCAAGGCGAAGCGTTTCGAGAAGGAATTCGCCGCGTATGTCGGCGCGCGCAACGCGCTGGCTGTAGCACACTGCACCGGCGCGCTTCATCTTTCGCTGTGGGCGATGGGCCTCAAGCCGGGCGACGAAGTTATCACGACGCCGTTTACCTTCACCGCGACCGCCGAGGTGATGGGGTACCTGGGCGTGCGGCCGGTCTTCTGCGACGTCGATCCCGGTACATTCAATCTTAATCCCGCGCGCGTCGAAGAAGCGCTCGAGGGCGCAGGCCATCCTCGCGTCAAGGCGATCCTGCCGGTGCACTTCGCCGGTCATCCGTGCGACATGGACCGGCTGATGAAGATCGCGCGCGACTACAATCTCAAGACGATCGAAGATGCCGCCCACGCCGCCGGCGCCGCACGCCACATGGATGGTCGCGGGATGGCGAAGATCGGCACGATCGGCGACCTGACCTGCTTCAGCTTTTACGCGACCAAGAACTTCACCACCGCCGAAGGCGGGATGATCACGACCGCCGACGACGCGATGGCCGAAAAGATCGCGGTCGCGAGCCTGCACGGGATGAACAAGGACGCGTGGAAGCGCTACGACAAGAGCGGCTCGTGGTTTTACGAAATTCACGACCTGGGCTTCAAGTACAACCTGTCCGACGTTCACGCCGCAATCGGAGTGGCGCAGCTAAAACGCGCCGACGATTTCATGCACCGCCGCACCGAGATCGCGCGCCGCTACAACGACGCGTTCAAGGCTATCGAGGCGCTGCAAACGCCCTACTCCGAAGGCGGAATCGAGCACGCGTGGCATCTCTACGTGCTCCGCCTGAAACCCGCGCAGATGCGGATCGGGCGCGCGCAATTCGTCGAGGCGCTGCGCGAGCGCGGAGTCGGCGTGTCGGTACACTGCATCCCGCTGCACACGATGCACTATTACCAGCAGGCGTACGGATACCAGACCGGAGATTTTCCGGTTGCCGAGGATATCTACAGCCGCTGCCTGTCGCTGCCGATTTACGCGTCGATGAGCGACGCGGACATCGACTACGTAATCGACACCATAATCGCGATCGAGCGCGAAAACCGCCGCTGACGCGCGGCGCGAACAGCGAAGGAGTTTCAATTTGCGGGCACTGGTCACCGGCGGCGCGGGTTTCCTCGGCTCTCATCTGTGCGAACGGCTGCTCAAAGACGGCAACGAAGTCATTTGCCTTGACAACTACTTCAGCGGCAAACGCGCCAACGTCGCCCACCTGCTCGACAACCGCAACTTCGAGCTGATCCGACACGACACCGTCGAGCCGATCCTGCTCGAAGTCGATCGCATCTTTCATCTCGCCTGTCCCGCCTCTCCGGTTCACTACCAGTACAATCCGGTGAAGACGATCAAAACCAGCGTGATGGGCACGATCAACATGCTCGGGCTGGCCAAGCGGGTCCGCGCGCGAATCCTGCTCACCTCGACCAGCGAGGTTTACGGCGACCCGGAACAGCATCCGCAGACCGAGAGCTACTGGGGACACGTCAACCCGATCGGCGTGCGCGCCTGCTACGACGAAGGCAAGCGCGTCGCCGAGGCGCTGATGATGGATTACCATCGCCAGAACAAGGTCGATACCCGCATCGTGCGCATCTTCAACACCTACGGCCCGCGGATGGCGATCAACGACGGACGCGTGGTCTCGAACTTCTGCGTCGCCGCGCTGCGCGGAGAAGACCTCGAACTCTATGGCGACGGGCAGCAGACGCGCTCGTTCGCCTACGTTGACGATATTATCGACGCGATCGTGCGCATGATGAATCAGGAGGAACATATCGGGCCGATCAATATCGGCAACCCCGATGAATTCACGATCTCCGAGCTGGCCGCACTCGCGATCGAGCTGACTCGCAGCTCCTCGAAGCTGAAAATCATGCCGATGCGTCCGGATGATCCGGTGCGCCGCAAACCCGATATCACGCTGGCCCGGAAAGTCCTCAAATGGGAACCGCGCATCGCGCTGCGCGACGGCCTGCGCAAAACGATCGAGGCGATACGCACCGAACTCGGGATTACCAGCGCGTGACTACCGCGCTTATCACCGGCGCCTCGAGTGGTTTGGGCGAGGAGTTCGCGATTCAGCTCGCGCGCGAAAAATTCGATCTCGTCCTCGTCGCGCGCCGCGAGGACAAGCTCAAGTCGGTGGCCGAACGCGCGCGCGGACTCGGCGCCGCGCGGGTCTCGATCGTCGCCGCCGATCTCTCGCATCCGGGAGCCGCCGCCGACGTCCATCGCCGCGCCGTGGCCGAGGTCGGCGAGATCGGCTACCTCGTCAACAACGCCGGCTTCGGCACCCACGGACGTTTTGACTCGCTGCCGCTCGAGCGCGAAATCGAGGAAATCGCGCTCAACGTCACCGCGCTGATGGCCCTTACGCGGATGTGCGTACCCGCGATGCTCGAACGCGGACGCGGCGTCGTGATCAACGTCGCCTCGACCGCGGCGTTTCAGGCGATCCCGTCGATGGCGACGTACGGCGCGACCAAGGCGTTCGTGCTGAGCTTTTCCGAGGCGCTCGCCGAGGAATTTCGCGGCACCGGAGTGACCGTTACGGCGCTTTGTCCGGGTCCGACGCGCACCGGGTTTCAGGCCGTCGCGGACACCGCCAGCGCGCGCATGCCCGCGTCTTCATACATGGACGCGGCAACCGTAGTCCGCCAGGCGCTCGCGGCGTCACGCGCCGGCAAGGCGGTCAAGATCAACGGCGCGATGAATCTGGTGATGGCGGAGTCCACGCGGTTTGTCCCGCGCGCGCTGGCGCGCAGAATCGCAGGCGCGATGTTCAAGAATCACTAGCCGCCGTTAGTCTCGCGGCACGCACGGCTCTTGCCATCGCGGCCGCGCCGCGCAAAAATCGATTTGTCTCTCCCGGCACGATTCGCGTCATAATGGATTCGCGTTTACTCATCGCTGGAGTTTTGGCGTTTGCGCTTTGCGCCGCCTTTGCCGCCGGATGCTCGACTCCGCAAACTCCCACGCCCGCCGTCGCCCCCGCGCCGATTCCCGTTGTGACCGTCGCTCCGGCCAAGCCCGCGCCCGATCCTCTGATGCAGGAGTGGAATATCTTTCCCGATCCGACCTCCGGCAAGGTCGAGGTCTATCACAAGGGCGCGTATGTCGGCGCGGTAACCGGCGATGAACCCGTCGATCAGGATCCGCCCGTGCCCCACCAGACCAACGAGTAGCCGCACCCGCGCGGCGCGTTATTCGCGCAACAGGTTGCGCGCGATTACGACGCGCTGAATCTGCGAGGTGCCCTCGTAGATCTGCAACAGCTTGGCGTCGCGCATCAGCTTCTGCACCGGGTACTCGTCCATGTAGCCATAGCCGCCGAAGATCTGCACCGCGTCGGTCGTGATCTTCATGCAGGCGTCGGCGCAAAACGCCTTGGCGTAACTCGAGTTCACATTCGGCGGCGCCTTGTGATCGACCATCCACGCGGCCTTGTACGTCAAAAGGCGCATCGCCTCGATCTCGATCGCCATGTCGGCCATCATGAACTGCAGCGCCTGGAAGTTCGCGATCGGCTGGCCGAACGCGTTGCGCTGACGCGAGTATTTCACGCATTCGTCGAGCGCGCGCTGCGCGATTCCGATTCCGATCGCCGCGGTTTCGGGACGGCTATGGTCGAACGTCGCCATCGCGTACTTGAAGCCTTCGCCCTCGCGCCCGACCATCGCGCTCGCCCCGATACGCAGGTCTTCATAAACGATCTCGCCGGTGTCGGCCGCGCGCTGGCCGAGCTTGCCGTGCATCCGCCGCCGCGTGATTCCCGGCAGGTTCGCGGGAAACACGAAACACGATATACCCTTGTGCCGCAGCCGCTTGTCGCTCGTCGCGAAAGTCACGATCCAGTCGGCGACCGATCCGTTCGAAATGAAATGCTTGGTCCCGTTGAGCACGAACTCGTCGCCCTCGCGCCGATAGGTCGTGCTCATCGAGGCGACGTCGGAGCCCGCGCCCGGCTCGGTGATCGCAAAGGCGCAGAAGCTGAGCTTCTCGAGCAGGCCGCCAAGGAAGATGCGCTTTTGCTCGTCGTTGCCCGCGATCAAAAGCGGCAGCGTGGCCAGATCGTTGGCCGTAATCGAATTGGTGATTCCGGCGCATCCGTAGCACAGCTCTTCGGTGATAAGCGAGCTGTCGAGCACGCCGAGTCCGGCGCCGCCAAGTTCCTTCGGCACGGCGAAATTCATCAATCCCGCCGCGAATGCTTTTTCGCATACGTCGCGCGCGAAGGTTTCCTTGATGTCGTATTCGCGCGCGAGCGGAATCATCTCCTGCTCGGCGAACTTACGCGCCAGCGACTTGAGCTCGGTCTGTTCTTCGGTCAGGTCAAATCCAAACATCGGCGGTCTCCATTGCACGCGCGGCCGGTGGAAACGGACGCACAGAATTGTGTTATCTGGCGACGCGCGCCATTGAAAGAGCCGCCTCCGCTTGCGGCTTGCCTTGAAAATCGGCGCCGCGGCGGATATGACGCAGAGGTTGAGGCACGCTCTCGGGCGCGGGCGAGATCCCTCCCGTCCGGAGCAATTTAACCGGACAAGGAGATTTCCGATGGCGATCACGGTAATTGCGAAACTCAAAGTGAAGGCCGGCAGCGAAGCCGCATTCGAGGCCGCCGGCCGCGAAATGATTTCCAAAGTCGGCGCCGAAGCCGGCACCCAGACCTACATCCTGCACAAAGACGTGCGCGACCCCAGCACCTTCATCTACTACGAGGTGTACCAGGATCAGGCCGCGCTCGACGCGCACGGCAAGACCGATCACATGAAGGCGTTCGGCGGCAAGATCGGAACGCTGCTCGACGGCCGTCCGGAAATTCACGTGCTGGCCGAGATCGCGCACAAGTAACTCTTCGCAAAAATCGGCGGCGGGCGGCGAGCATTCGCCGCCCGCTTTCTTTTGCCCGGTTTCGCCCGCGAACCGGGCGCGCTATAGATCGAGGCGATGGCTTCACGGCTCGCAATCCTTGGCGGCCAGGCAATTCGCACGAACGCGTTCACGCGCTGGCCGGTCTTCGACGATCGCGAACGCGCGCAACTCGAAGACGTGCTGAGTTCTGCCAATTGGGGCGGCTTTCCCTCTCCGAACCGCAAGGCCGCCGAACTCGAGACGCGCTTCGCCGCGATGCAGGGTGCGCGCTTCGCAATCGCTACCACTTCCGGCACGTCGGCGCTCGAAGTGGCTCTCAAAGCGCTCGCGATCGG
>DATLTX010000197.1:0-24771 GCA_035533435.1 Binataceae bacterium (SeqCode) | reverse complement strand
GCCGTGAGGTGGCTACTTGGCGCTCTTGTTCCCCGCCGCGGCTAGACAAATGCGAGCTACAGCGAGCGATGCGATTGCGATCACAATCGCAGCAAATGCGACGGTGTTCCTTTTCATGTGAGCCTCCCTCTTGTCCATTCGAACAACTCCTTTGGGGCCGCATCCCAAGCTTCGATCATTGTTAGCCATCATTGCCAACGTAGTCCGTTCTTCTGAAGCTTTGCGGAAGTTTGCGGGAGAATCTCAGTGAGGGCTGGGTCCTCGCATCGGGCGATCGCAGGTTGGGCAAAAAAAAACCTGCGCGCTCTAACGTACACGCGCAGGTTCGCAGCCAGCGAAGGAACAGCGCTCAGCTATTCTCGAATAGCGTCCCTGTCCACGACCGTTTGGCCAGGTCGATTTCGCCTTCGGAGATGAGATTGCGGCCATCAGAGTTCTGGTGAAATCCTTGCGCGTGCCAGTGGTGTTTGCCGGTACTCTCATAGGTGCCGGAACCGGTACCCGAGAGTTGATCGCCGTTGTCCAGATGTGCGTGCGAATACCAACTGAACGTCCCGCTTTTGCCGCCCACGAAGGTTGCCGTGCCAAGCACCGTCCCAAAGCCGCTGGCGGTCCCTTCGCAATTACCTTGCGTCAGGACGCTACCGGCTGGTCCAGGAGTGAACGTGAACGAGGTGAACTTCAACGAAAATTCTCCGAGCTGCTTTCCTTTCGCCATATCAGTATCTCCCTTCGAGGAAATTTTGGGTTTGCAGCAGGCTCCCACATATGAAAAGCAGCAGCAAGCATACTGAATCGAAGTATTAGCGGAAGTTATGGACCGTGGAGCCTTGCCGTCGGCGGTCGGCGCGGATTCTGCCTCGGCCAGATCGTGACGTTCCAGGATCTCGGCGACCTATGGCCGCCAGCAGTCGAGGTCATCGAGGAGCGACGCCTACTGGTGACTAGACGCGAACCTGGGAGGTGCCGGTCATTGGGCAGGTTCCTCCGCGATCAGGCGACATAGCGCAGACTACTGGCGAGGCGAAAGAAATCTGGCTCCCCGGGCCGGAGCCGAGGCGATGTCAAAGTTTAGCGAAAGCTGTTATTATCTCGGACAGAACCTGCTCGGAATGGAGTCGCGCGATGAATGTTTCTTTAACCCCGGAATTGGAAAGAATCGTCGCCGAGCGCGTCACCTCGGGGCGTTACGCTTCGGCCAGCGAGGTGATCCGCGAAGCACTCCGACTACTGGAAGAGCGCGATCAGCTCAATCAGTTGCGCCAAGAAGTTCGGCTCGGACTTGAGCAGCTAGATCAGGGCCGGCTCCGGCCCTTCGATGACAAGGCTCTCAAACGCATTAAACAGCAAGGGCGGAAGTGAGTTGCCGCGGCAGCGCACAAAGGTCGGCCGCGGTGAGCGAGGTCCCGTTGAACGCCGTCATCGCGTTGTCCGCATCGAACGAGTTGCCACTTACGCTTGCGGGCATTCCGGTTGCCGCGAAGCTTCCCGTCTTCGCTGTCACCCGCCCGTCGGCGTTCCTTCCGCATTGGCACAGGACAGACTCCGCTGTAGCCGAGATTCCCCAATTGCGTGTTGCCCATCGCGTAGCTCAGACCGGTGATGTGTGAGGCGTTGTCGTGAGAGTTTGTGATTTTTTGAAAACTTGGCGGCAGAGAAACAATCGGTCAGTCAAATTCTTCAGGCACTCATGCCACTTATGTCATTCTCGCAAGTGGCTGCCGCGCGAAGAATCCCGGATTCCGAATAAACTCACAAACTCTGACGGCTGCCTTCGCTACTTGCTGACTATCGATGCGCCGGGAGAATTCCCACCGGTCGCCAATCGGCGGAGCACCGTGCAATCGGCGGAGCACCGTGGATGTTTTCGCGTCCGAGAGCTAAGATGATTTGCGGTCACGATCGTCACACAGAACGCCGGAAGGACCAGACCATGCCAGTCGAATACATTCCCCGCACCCGCGAGCTTTACAGCGAGTTCAAGCCCTATCGATGGGTCGAAAATGACGCCGCCTCGATTCCGTGGACCCCTCTGCGCAAGCCGCTTGGCAAGTCGCGGGTAGCCCTGATCAGCTCGGGCGGAATCATGTACCGCGATCAACCGCGCTTTCATCGCGAGGACGCGTCCTACCGGCGCATCCCGAAGGACGCGCGGCGCGAAGATCTGAGCGTATGGCATTTCGGCTATAAGACCGCCGACGCCGAGAAAGATCCCAACTGCGTCTTCCCGCTCGAAACGATGCGCGCGCTCGAGCGCGACGGCGTAATCGGCGAGCTGTGCGACCCGGCATTTAGTTTCATGGGCGGAGTCTATTCGGCGCGCAAAGTGCGCGACGAGATCGCTCCTCAGATCGTGGATGAACTGCGCCGCGCGCACGCCGACGCATTTTTCCTGGTGCCTGCATGACCGATTTGCCATCAGTCCGTTGGACTGATTGCCCGCGCGGTCGAGCAAAGCGGCATCCCCACTCTGTGCATGACCTCGGCACTCGATATCACGCAGGCGGTCAAACCGCCGCGCGCGGTTTTCCTGAATTTCCCGCTCGGACATCAGACCGGCAAGCCCAACGATCCCGAACTGCAGCGCCGGATCGTCAGCGACGCGATGCGGGCGTTCGAGACGATCGAGAAGCCCGGCACGATCGTCGAGCTTCCCTACGTATGGGATCCGAACGACCGCGCGTGGGAGGAAATCGATTACACCAAGGGCTGGATGCCGGAGCGGCCGCCGCGCGAAGACGCCGACCGCGCCGAAGCCGAGCGCGTCGCCCGGTGGACAAAAGATCGCACAGAATGATCGCGGGGACGAGGAGGAGCGGAAGATGAATGGTGTTGCGGCGGTGATGGGGTTCGCGTTGATCGAATTTTTCGCGCTCGGCTTTCTGGTCGGATGGGCGCGCGGAAAATACAAGGTCGCGGCGCCCGCGACCACTGGCGATCCGATCTTCGAGCGCTACTTCCGGGTGCATCAGAATACGCTCGAGTCGCTGATCGTCTTTATTCCGGGACTGTGGCTGTTCGCCACCTACATGAACACGCCGATCGCGATAGCGCTCGGAGTGATTTTTATCGCTGCACGAGTTATCTATGCCGTCGGATACATCAAGGCTCCCGAAAAGCGCGAGGTCGGCGCCAGCCTGACGTTCCTGGTGAACGCCGCGCTGGTCCTCGGCGGATTGGTGGGCCTCGCCCGGCACGCGCTCTAAGGAATCGCGGGCGGTTCTGGTCCCGCCGGCGGTTTTTCGCTCGCGCGATACGCCGGCGGATCGCGGTAACGTTTCCGTCGCGATCGGCCCTCCGGTTCGCGATTTTCACGCGCTTGTTTACGGCCCGTGTTCAAGCGGCTAAAGTCGGGGATTCGGAACCCGCGCGCGGAAAATCTTCGACGCGGTAATCGCCGCCCGGACACTTTGCGCGGGTCCATTTTGATCAAGGAGATAAATCTTCATGTCTGAAGAACGCAAAGGCGCAGTCACGATGCGCGGCAATCCGCTGACCCTTGTCGGCCCCGAACTCAAGCCCGGCCAGAAGGCTCCCGCCTTCACCGCTACCGGCAAGGGACTCGCGCCCGCGTCGCTCGAGCAGTTCAAGGGCAAAGTCAAAATCATCAGCGCCGTTCCCTCGGTTGATACTCCCGTCTGCGACGCCGAGACGCGCCGCTTCAACGAGGAGGCGGGCAAGCTTCCCAGCGACGTGCAGATCCTGACCATCTCGATGGACCTGCCGTTCGCGCAGACGCGCTGGTGCGGAGCCGCGGGCGTGGACAAGGTCACGATGCTCAGCGACTACAAGTCGGCCGAGTTCGGCGAGAAGTACGGCGCCCTGATCAAGGAGCTGCATTTGCTTGCGCGCGCAGTGTTCGTAGTCGATAAGAACGACACCGTAACGCACGTCGAGTACGTCAAGGAAGTCGCCAATCATCCCGACTACGAGGCCGCGCTCAACGCCGCGAAAAAGGCGGCGGGCGCCTGAAGCCGCGCGCCATCCGCGGGAGGCGGACCCTGCCGTCTCCCGCGCGCGAACCTTTGCCGGCAGAGCCGAGCCGCAGGTCGCCGGATAAGCTTCGTCCCCGTCGCGTGCGAACGGGCGAGTTCAGCGCCGAGCTCAAGCGCGGACTGTACGAGGCGATTTTCCACCGCCGCGACATCCGCGAGTTCCTGCCCGGGCCGATTCCTGACGATACTCTCGCCCGCGTCCTGATCGCGGCGCATCATGCGGCCAGCGTCGGCTTCACCCAGCCGTGGGACTTTATCGTTATCCGCGACCGTGCGCGCCGCGAGCGCGTGAAGGAAGTCTTCGAAGCCGAGCGCGCGAAGAACGCGGCCAAGTTCACCGGCGCGCGGCGCGAGAAATTCCTCTCGCTCAAACTCGAAGGAATTCTCGACGCTCCAATCAATCTGCTCGTCACCTGCACGCCCGGCCGCTTCGGCAAGAGCGTGCTCGGCAAGGTCAGTATCCGCGAGGTCGAGATTTATTCGGCCTGTCTCGCGGTCGAGAATATATGGCTGGCCGCGCGCACCGAGGGTCTCGGTGTGGGATGGGTCAGTATCCTGCGCAACGATGCGCTGGCCGAGATCTTCGCGATTCCGCATGGCGTAATTCCGCTCGCTTACCTCTGCGTCGGCTACGTGAAGGAATTTCCGCTGCGCCCGATTCTGGCGAGCGCCGGATGGGCCAAGCGTCTGCCGCCGCGCGAGCTGATTCATCTGGATTCATGGACGGGAACGCCCACGCGCACCGACCGTCTGCTGCGCGAAATCGAAAACCCCTCGATCTGGCGCCATATCTTCCCCGACGAAGCCCCCGGCGACCGCTAGCGGCGCACCTCTCGCGTTCCCATTGGCGAAGGGGTGCGAGCGCTGCTTGCCCAGCGGTGCTTCCCGTGATGCGATAGCCGGCGATTCGGATGAGTAATCTGCAAGATACGCTGCGGGCGATTGCCCCGCTCGACGACCGCGCCGCGCGCAGCGCGGTGGCGCGGCTCGACTCGCTGACCAAGCCGCCCGGGAGCCTTGGCCAGCTTGAGGAGATAGTGCGTCGGTACGCGGCGATTCGCGGGGACGGCGCCGCGCGATTCGGCGGCGGCGCGCTGGCGGTATTCGTCGCCGATCACGGAATCGCCGACGAAGGCGTCAGCGCTTTTCCCCAGGCGGTCACGCTCGAGATGCTGCGCAATATCGCCGGCGGCGGCGCCGCGATAAGCGTGCTCGCGCGGCGCTTCCGCTACCGGCTCGTCGTCGTCGATAGCGGCGTCAAGACCGACACCAGCGCGGCTCCCCTTGCCGGCGTGACCTATAGGCGCATCGGCGCGGGCACCGCGAATTTCGCTCATCGCCTCGCGATGAGCGGCGCTCAGGCGCGGCTCGCGCTCGAAGCGGGAATCGAGATCGCGCGCGAGATTGCGGCGTCGGGCGCGACGCTGATCGGAATCGGCGAGATGGGTATCGCCAACAGCACCTCGGCCGCGGCGATCCTGTGCGCCACGACCGGGCTCGCACCGGCCGAGCTTGCGGGACGCGGCACCGGACTCGACGACGCCGGAGTGCGCCGCAAGATCGCCGTGCTCGAACGCGCGCTCGAACGCCATCGCGGGTCGCTCACCGGCGGCGAATCGATCCTTGCCGCCGTCGGCGGATTCGAGATCGCCGCGATGGCGGGCGTATGTATCGCGGGCGCCGCGCTGCGCATCCCGGTCGTGGTGGACGGATTTATCGCGACGGCGGCGGCGGCAGCGGCCGAGCGAATCTATCCGGGGCTGTTCGACTACCTGTTTTTCGCGCATCGCTCGGCCGAGGGCGGCCATGCGCGCGCGCTCGAACGGATGCGCGTGCGGCCGATTCTCGATCTCGGCATGCGGCTGGGGGAAGGAACCGGAGCCGCGCTCGCGATGAATCTGCTCGAAGCGGCGCTCGAAATGTTCCACTCGATGGCGACGTTCCAGTCCGCCGGCGTCTCGGGCAAGGTGCGCTAGCCGCGATGAGCGCCGCGCCGGATACCGGACCGCTCGACGCCAGCGCGCGCGGCTTTATCGCCGAGCTGCGCCTGGCCGCGAGCTTTCTGACTATTGTGCCGTTCATCTCCGGGCGCGCGCTCGATAACGAGTCAGTGGCGGCATCGCTCGGATGGTTTCCGCTGGTCGGATTCGCAATCGCGGTCGCGCTTTCGCTCGAGGATTTGCTCCTGGCGCGGTTTTTCGACTTGACGGTTCGATCGATCCTGATCGTGCTGTCGCTGACGATTGTCACCGGCGCGCTGCATCTGGACGGACTCGCCGACACGGCCGACGCGCTCGGCGCGGGAAGAGATCGCGAACGCGCGCTCGTGATTCTGCGCGACAGCCGGATCGGCAGCTTCGGCGCGGCGGCGATCTTCTTCGCCTTAGCGCTCAAGGTTGTCGCGCTCGCAACGCTCGCCGGAGCACGCCGCTACACGGCAATTTTCGCGGCGGTGGGTCTGGCGCGATGGGCGATGGTAGCGGTCGCCGGGCGGATTCCCTATCTGCGCGCCGACGGCGCGGGCAGCGCAATTCTCGCGAGCGGAAGTGAGCCGCGAAATCTGACGATCGCGAGTCTGACGGTCGTGGCCGCGATGCTTCCACTCGCGTCGCGGACGGTTCTCGGCGCGATTCTCGCCGCGATTGCGATCACGCTCGCGATACGCGCGTTCTATCGGCGATGGCTGGGCGGAGTGACGGGCGACCTTATCGGCGCGTGCGGCGAGCTCGTCGAAATCGCCGTGCTGCTGATATTCGCGCGCTGACCGCGCGCGTTACTTCACGCGGACTGGGTATCCGGCGACCATCAGGATCACTTCGGCCGCGGTTTTCGCGATTGCCTGATTGGTCCATCCGAGCAGATCGCGAAAGCGGCGCCCGGCCGGATTATCGGGGACGATTCCCAAGCCGACCTCGTCTGTCACCACGATCGTCGCAAACGGCGCGGCAGCCATCGTCTCGGCGAGCGCCTCCGCGTCGCCCAGAAACGCCTGCGCGCTTCCATCGGTGTACACGCGCATCAGGTTGGAGACCCAGAGCGTCAGGCAATCGAGTATCACCAAATCGGCGCGGCCGCTCAGGCTCTCGAGCGCGCTCGCGAGGTTGACCGGCTCCTCGAGGGTCGTGAAATCCGCTGCGCGATCGGCGCGATGGCGCTCGATTCGCGCCGCCATCTCGTCGTCGAGCGCCTCCGCCGTTGCGAGAAAATAGCGCCGCGCATCTTTGTAGCGATCCGCAAGCTCGAGCGCGTGCGCGCTCTTTCCGCTGCGCGCGCCACCGGTTATCAGCGTCATCTTTCCCATCGATCAATCGAGACTACACCGCTATCGCGCCGGTTTCGAATCTCGCATTACGCGGCGGGTTGACTGACAATCTATTCAAGCGTAGTTATTTGCGCGCGCCCGGTGTTCGGGAAGCCGGTGAAATTCCGGCGCTGCCCCGCAACTGTGACGGGGGACGACGGCCCATCGATGCCACTGCCGAGAGGCGGGAAGGCGGGCCCGAGGACGAACCCCAAGCCAGGAGACCGGCCGGGTGACTTATGTCTGCCTTCCGCGGGGAGGGTGGCTCTGAGCCACTTTCGGCTCGAAGCCCGATCTTTTCGCGCCAGGGATCGGGTTTTTCGATCTCCGGCGCGGAACTCCTTCGCGAATTGCCGACGAACGCGGAGGAGTTCATGTCACGTATCGCTGGTCTCATTTCAATCGGGGTTTTGATCGTCGCCCTTGGCGCGCATCGCGCGCAGGCGGCTTCGTCGCCAAGCCCCTCAGCCACTCCCACATCAGGTCCGGCGGCGCGGCCCTCGCAATCGGCCATCTCGCCACGCGCCGCCGCCGCGCCCGCCGCGTCGCCCTCACCGGCCGAGAGCAAGCTCAAGACGATGGTGGTGACGGCCACGCGGATCGAGCAGCCGATTGCGGAAATCGGCACGACGGTGAGCGTGATCGACAGCGAGCAGATCGATTCGCAGAAGATCGAGCACGTCGGCACCGCGCTCGAGCAGGTGCCCGGCGTGCAGGTCACGCAGAGCGGATCGCCCGGGTCGCTCACCGACGTGTCGATTCGCGGCGCGACGCCTTCGCAGACGCTAATTATGATCGACGGCGTCGAAGCGAACACCGGCGCGACCGGCGAGTTCGATATCTCGAATCTCACCACGGATAACGTCGACCAGATCGAGGTGCTGCGCGGCGCGGGCGGCTCGCTGTACGGCTCGCAGGCGATAGGCGGAGTGGTCAACGTGCTCTCGCAGGAAGGCGAGGGCACGCCTCAGTTCTCGATGCTGTCGGAAGGGGGCAATCGTTCGACGCAGCGGCAAGTTGCGACGTTTTCGGGCGCGGAGGACAAGCTCAGTTTTTCGGGCGCGCTGTCGTACTTCTCGACCCAGGGCTTTCGCCCGGTCAACGACAGCTCGGACAATCTGGCGGGCAACCTGCGGCTCGATTATCACCTGACCGACGACACGATCATCCGCGGGTTCGCGCGCTACTCGCGCTCGAACGTGAGCCTGTCGGATTACTCGGTCTCGAATGTTCCGTCGATTCCCGACAATCCGACCGCGCATCAGCGCAGCGAGTTCATGCTCTTCAACGGCGTTATCGAGCATCACTTCGGCCAGCATCTGGTGGCGACCGCCAACGCGTTCTTCGTGCGCGACGATATCCGCATCAATGAGGTACCGTTCACCGGCTTCGCGGGCAGCGAGGTCGATCGGATTCCCGACGAAACCCGCGGCGGCGAACTCAACGCCGTTTACACCTGGGCCAAGGGCTTCCGCACTCTGGCCGGATTCGATTTCAAGGACCGCTGGGCGCGCGACTACGGCATATCCGTGTTTCCGCCTTTCGGCACGTTTCCCACGCTCTTCCGCGCACGCCGCCAGGAATACGCCGGTTACGTCGAGCAGGAAGCCTCTTTGCTCGATGGCCATCTGCTGGCGACCGGAGGTTTTCGCGTCGATGGCAACAGCCAGTTTGGCAAAGAGGTCAGCCCCTCGTGGTCGGTCGCGATTCCGATCCAGAAATTCTCGACTACGCTGCGTGGCAGCTACAGCGAGGGCTTTCGCGCGCCGGCATTCGACGAGCTGTACTTCCCGGGCTTCGGCAACCCGGCTCTCAAACCCGAGATCTCAAGTGAGTACGACGGCGGCTTCACCACCAACTTCGGCGAGCTGGCGTCGATCACCACCACCTACTTCTCGCGCCGGGTGCACAATCTGATCGTGGCCGTGCCGTGCTCATTCGGCCCCAAATGTCCCGACGGCGCGCTGGCCGGAAATGCCGGACGCGTCGATGTGCAAGGCGTCGAGATTGCGCCCAGTATTACGCCGATGCCCGGGCTCAGCTTCGGCGGCAGCGTGACGCTGATCGATGAAACTCACGTGTCGGTCAGCTCGTCGGCACGGCCGCTGCGCGTCCCCAAGCATTCGGCCCAGGCGCTCTTGCAGTACACGCGCGGCGGCGTGCTGCGCGCGCACGACAAGGTGACCGCGAGCCTTGCCTACACCTTCGTCGGCGACCGCGACGACATCACGACCGAAGGCACGATCGCCAATCACGATGCGTACTCGCGCTTCGACATGGTCACCTCGTACGCGCTCGGCGCGCCGTGGCGATGGGTCAACGACGAGGAAGTCTTCACGCGAATCTCGAACCTGCTCGACCGCCACTATCAAGCCGCATTCGGCTTCCCCTCACCCCCGGTAAACTTCGTCGCCGGCGTGAAGGTGGACTTGCAGTAGGTGATGAAATTGCTGAAATATAGAGGGCTGGCGCGGTGCTATCGCGCAATGGCAAAACGGATTGCCCACGGACACCCGGATCGCGAGACAATGCAACATTCATCTGAAATCATCGCGCTCAGTGCTCAGCAAGTGTGCCGACTGACTGGCTTAACCAACAGTCAACTCTCCTATTGGGGGCGGACTTGGTTCTATTCGCCAGAGTACGCCGCGCGCTCGACCGCCGCGTTCGGCCGGGTTTATTCATTTCGAGATTTAGTGGGCCTCAGCGTCCTTTCACTGCTTCGGCGAGAACATGGAATTTCGCTTCAGGAGTTGAGAAAGGTAGGGCCCTGGCTGCGTAGCCGTTATGAAGTCGAACGGCCATGGTCGGAGATTCGCTTTTTCGTTGACGCGAATCGGAGGCTTCACTTCAAGGAACCGCACACCAGCGCAGTCGTCGCTGCACGTTCCGGACAGCGGATCGCCAGCACTGTAATTGAGCTCGAACCTATAGCGCGGAGTTTTCGGCGAGATTTGGAAGCACTGCGAAGGCGGCGGCCCGATCAGCTTGGCAAGATCGAGCGTCGGAGGTACCTGATGCACCAGCGGCCGGTCGTGGCCGGAACCAGAATTCCAACCTCGGCGATCTGGGAGCTTCACGAGGGTGGCTACCGCCCGGAACAAATTCTTCGAGAGTTTCCCACTCTAAAGCGGCAAGATTTGCGTTCAGCTATCGAGTTTGAGCGTGAGCGCCGCACCCGCCGACGGGCAGGCTAGGCACCTCTTCCCCGAATAAAGCTGCTCGTCCATGAAGAGGATGCGGCTGCTCATCGATGAGAACGTCCAGGACTCCATCGCGGCGTATTTTCAGGAAAGAGGACATGAGGTCCTCCTCGTCCGAGATGTATTGGCGCGCGGGACCGAAGACCCGGTGCTCGCTGCGGTTGGAGACCGACTGCAGCTAATAATCGTAACCTGCGATAAAGACCTGAAGCGCCTCGTAAGCCGAGCGGCGCGCGGCGAGCGGCAACGATTCCGGCGACTCGGGCGAATCTTGTTGCGCTGCAATCAAACCCGAGCGCTCGGCCGCGTTCAGGCCACGATCAAGTCAATCGAATTCGAGTTCGACGAAAGTCAATCGCGGCCTGACAAACGCCTGATTGTCGAGATCACCGACACCACCTTTGTGGTGGTGCGATGAATCCGGCAGTAAAGGTTCCCTCTTTGGGCTCATTCGGCGCCAAGTTCCGCGGCGAAGTAGCGGTCGAAGATCAGGCGGATTCGTTCGCGGCGCGGGCGGAGCTGGGCCATCATCCGTTCCGGGCCGCGGGGGCCGCGATAGCCCATCCGGCGCGCCAGCGGCAGCAGTGCGGCCGGGTCCGTCGGCACCGCCCATGCGGGCTGGTCGCTTTCGATCCGAAGCCGGTTCTCGAGCCGGACTAGGAAGCCGTAGCCTTCCGTCAGATGCGCGGCGGCGGCGGGCGTCATCAGGCCCGCATCCGCCGCCGCGGTGATCAGCGCGCGAGTGCTTCTAGCCTGCAGCGCGGGATGCGCCGCGCCGTGGCGCAGCGCCATCATCTGCGCCAGAAACTCGACATCGACCAGCCCGCCGCGTCCGTGCTTGAGGTTGAGGCGCGACTTGTCCTCGGCGCCGATTTCGTGCTCCATCCGCGCGCGCATCGCGGCGATCTCGGCAACCTCAGTGTGGTTAATCGGACGGCTGAATACGAATTCGCGCCGCTCGGCTTCGACTTCGCCGGCCAGCCCCGCGTCGCCCGCGACTACGCGCCCGCGCACCAGCGCTTGCCGCTCCCATACCGCGCTGCTCTGCCGATGATAGTCGCGAAAGCCCTTGAGCGAGGTGACTAACGGTCCCTGATTTCCCGAGGGGCGCAGCCGCAGATCGAGCTTGTAGGCGTAACCCTCGCGGGTGCGCGACTCGAGCGTTGCGATCAGCTTCTGCGCGATTCGCGACGCCGCGATCCGCCCTCCCGCCGCCTCGTCAGCCGCGTCGTCGTAAACGAAGATCAAGTCGAGATCGGAGTTATAGGTCATCTCGCCCGCCCCGAGCCGGCCCATCGCCAGCACTACCAACCGCATCGCTGGCGGAATCTGCTGGCGCGCGGCAACCTCGGCGCGCGCGATCTCGAGCGCGGCTTCGACCACCGCCTCGGCAAGATTCGTGAGCTCGGTTTCGACTTCTTCCACTTCGAGATCGCCGGCCAGATCGGCAATTGCAACGCGCAGGAATTCCTGATGCCGAAAGGCGCGCAGCGCGTCGAGCTTGCTCTCGAAATCCGCGCTCGCCGCGACGATTCCCGATACTTCCCGCCGCAGATCCGCAAACGCGCGCCGCGGACGCGCCAAATCCGATCGCACCAGCGTATCGAGCATATCCGGATGCCGGATAAAGACCGTCGAGAGATAACGGCTCGAAGCGAACAACTGCAAGAGCATCCTGCGCGTCGCCGGATGCTGCCCGAGGAGCGCAAGGAACGAGGTTCGTGCACCGACCGCCGCGATAAAATCAGCCAGGTTCATAATCGCGAGTCCGGGGTCGGCGAGCTTGCTCATCTCGTCAAGCAGCGTCGGTCCGATACTCTCGATCAGCTCGCGGCGCCGCGGCGTAATCGAAAGATGCCCCGGGCCGCGGGCCAGCAGCTCGAGATGGCGCGCGCTCTGTTCGGGTTCGCCGTAGCCAAGCGCTTCGAGATACGTTGCCGACCGCGCGGGATCGAGCGCCGCGGCCCACGCCGCCTCGGCCGCCGCGCTGACCGTGTGCGGCGCGGCGTCTTCGCCGCCGGCAAGGGTATCGCGAAATTGCGCCGCCACCAGATCGCGGCATCGCGCGAGCCGGCGCATGAATTTCTCGGCGTCGGCGGCCGCCTTGCCAAAGCCCAGCCGGGCGGCGAGCGCACGAAGCGCGCTACTCTCGGACGGCAGGGTGTGGGTCTGCTGGCCGGCGACGATTTGTAGCTTGTGCTCGACATCGCGCAAAAACAGGTACGCGTCGGCAAGCTTGCGCGCGCGCTCCGCCGGCAGATAGCCGAACTCCGCCAGCCGCGTAAGCGCCGTGGTCGTGCGCGCGGTCCTGATCCGCGGGTCGCGTCCGCCATAGATGAGCGTAAGCGATTGCACCACGAACTCGAGTTCGCGAATTCCGCCGCGCCCAAGCTTGACGTTGCGCTCGACCATCGCGGCCGAGCGCAACTCGGCCTCGATCTGATGCTTCATCGAGCGCAACTGCCCCAGCGTGTCGAAATCCAGATAGCGCCGATAGATGAAGTCCTGCAGTTCGGCGATAAGCCGCGCGCCGATTTGCGTGTCGCCCGCAACCGTTCGCGCACGAAGCAGCGCCGCTCGCTCCCACGTCTGGCCGAGGCTCTGATAGAAGCCGAGCGCCGCCTCGACCGGCACCACCAGCGAGGAGTTGCGGCCGCCGGGACGCAGGCGTAGGTCAACCCGGAACGAACCGCCGGCAAGAATTTCGGTGATCGTTTCGCCCATCCGGGCCGCCGCGAGCGTCGCCGCCTGCGCCCCGGGCACGTCGCCGGGCGGGTCGCTCAGGTAAACCAGGTCGATATCCGAGCTGAGGTTAAGTTCTCCCGCGCCAAGCTTTCCGAGCGCGACGACGCAGAATCGGCATGCCCCGGCCGCGCGCGGACCGATTAGCCGCACTGCGGCTGCGAAAGCCATACCGATGCAATCGTCGGCCAGCTCCGACATCAGGAGCGCGGTGTCCGACACCGTGATGCGGCGCAGAAGATCCGCAATCGCCAGATCGAGGAATCGGCGCCGCTTGATTCGGGCCAGCTCGGCTGCGGCCGCGTGGCGAGTCTCGGCCTCGATCGTAACCGGCACGCGCGAGGCTCGAATCGACTCGACGGTCCCGCCGCGCGCGCGCGTGAAGATCTCGAGCCATGGCACACCCGCCATCCCAAGCTCGGTCGCGACCGTTTCTGAGGAGCCCAGGCAGAAGATCAAATCTCCGGCGAGCGCGTCGTCGCGCAGTCCCGCCAAAAGCGCGTCGCGCGAATGCTCGGCGATTTGCAAAAGAAACGCGAGCGCCAGGCGCTCGTCGGGGGCGCGCTCGGCCACGATCGCGGAGGCGCGCGCGGCGGCTCGCGCGTCGCCAAGCCGGCGGGCAAGGGTATCGGCAAGGCCTGTCAGCTCAGGGCGCAATCGGCGCTTCGGTTTCATCGCACTAAAACGATAACAGACGCGTAAGGCGTTTGCGCGGCGCGCGTTTGACATGGCGTGCCGCCGCGCCGCGATGCTAGCGTGATCGCCATTACCGAGGTTATCGTGGCGATGATCATTCTTTACACCACCGAACGCGATTATCCGTGGGGCACGTTGCGCTCGACGCATGCCGCGAAGACCAAGATCATTCTCGAGGAAAAGGCGCTCGCTTACCGGATCGAAAACCTGCCGCCGGGAAATCTTTGGAAGAAGCCGCCCGAGATGCTGGCGAAGCATCCGCTCGGCAAGGTGCCCTACCTCGAAGACGGCGACCTGGTGATTTTCGATTCGACGGTGATCAACGAATACCTCGAGGAGCGTTACCCCGCGCCGCGCCTGATGCCCGCCGACCCGGTCGCGCGGATGCGCGTGCGCGAAGCCGAGAATTTCGCCGATGAGGCGCTCCTGATCGGCAGCGTTCCGCTCATCTGGATGCCTTACTGGAGCGAACCGGCCAAACGCAACGCCGAGCAGATGGAAAAAGGGCGCGAACTATTGCGCTCGCGGGATCTGCCGTACTTCGAAAAACTCCTCGAGCATGCGGGCGCAGGCGGCTTTATCTGCGGCGAGTTCTCTCTTGCCGACGCCCCGCTGATGGCGCTCGCGATGGTATTGGAGGTTGACGCGATGAAGCTCGAAGCCTTTCCGCGCGTCGAGCGCTACCTGCAAAATCTTCGCAGCCGGAAAAGCTACCGCGCAATCAGCCCGCACACCAAGGTAAGCGAGGCAGCGTCGCGCGCGTCGGCATAGGTGCGCGGCCAACCAGCCTTCGGGCGCCGGTGGCTTCGTCAGGCGTGCTTGATTCGGCGAGTGTGGTGGCGTTTGTGGCTATGCCGCGTTGGCGCGGCGGGAGAGTCGTCGCTGCTCGAATTCGAATCGGGAATCACGATCTCGGTGCCGATACGCAGCGCGCGCGGGCTCGAGAGCCCGTTTGCCGCCATCAGGGCGCTCGGTGAGACGCCATACATCTCCCCGATTCGCGACGGGGTGTCGCCCTTACGCACGGTGTAATTGTGAGTCGCGGCCATGTAAACCTTTGCGGTCTCAATCCCGGGAAAATAGGTGTCTTCGTGCTCATGCACCTGCATCGCGGCCAGGAATTCCGCGTAATAATTCTTCACCGCAAAGCCAAAATGCGGACCGTTGTACCGCTCGACCATCTTCGAATAGTCGCCACCGTAAACCTCGGCCGCGCGCGCGGTGCCGCCGGTGCCGTAGTTGTACGCCGTGATCGCCAGCGGCCAGGTGCCCAGCGTGTCGTAGTTGTAACGAAGCAGTTTGGCCGCCGCTTCAGTCGATCGGATCGGGTTCAGCCGATCGTCGTGATAGCGCGTGATGTGCAGGTACTTCTTGCCGGTCGAGCGGGTGAACTGCCAGATTCCACACGCGCCGGCGCTCGAATGAGCGCGCGACTCGAAGCCCGATTCGACCTGCGCCAGCGTCACCAGCTCGGGCGGCAATCCCGCCTGGCGGAAGATTCGCTCCATCGTAGGCCGGTAGTACCTGCTGCGGAGCAACCCTGCCCGGAACTGCTCTTGCAGCCCTTCCTGAACGCGCAGGTTCTGCGCGGCCAGCGCGCAGGCGCCGGGACCCTCGCCCTTGAAAAGCGCGGCGACGCGGCGTTCCTCTGAGGTTTCCGGCGCGCGCCCCGACGCGAGGCGGCTCAGGATGTCGCCGTACTTGGCCTTGAGATAGGCGTTGGCCCACTGGATATCGTCGCGCGAGGGCTGCCCGACGCCGGGGATATGAAAGACCTGGTAGATTCGCCAGACGTTGTCGCGATCGTGAACCACGAAATCGCGCACCGAATAGGCCGTGAATACATCGACCCAGAAATTGACGTTGGCCTGGATTCCGGCCGGCTGTGGAAACGGCACCGCCGCCGCGGCGGCCGAGGTTCCGGGCGCGCCAAGGCCGACCGCTAGTGCGATCCCGATTGCGCCTGCAATCGCCGCTATCGAGCGGCTAACCCCCGACCTCATGCGCAACGTATCTCCTCCTGACACGAGCCGTCGTCGACGCACCCGTCCCTGCTGCCGGCTTGCCTAACCGGTAACCCTTTATCGATTACAGAGACGGGCTCTGGTAGTCAACTGAGGCCGACCGCGTGCCAACGGTGATAATTTGCAACAATGCGATTTGACACGATGATTTCAAACCTCGCGAAAAGCGCGGCCGGCGTTTGCGCGGCGCTGGCAACGACGGCGATGCTCCTGACCGGATGCGGCGGCGGACCTCCGCGCGCCGCGACGGCGCCCTCATCAAGCTCGTTCAAGGTGGCGCTACTGACGCCCGGCCCGGTCAGCGACGCGGGATGGAACGCGGCGGCATTCGACGGCTTGCAGTTGATCAAACGGGAACTCGGCGCCGAGACCGCGATGGTGCAAACCCAATCGCCGGCCGATTTCGAGGACGCGTTCCGCGACTTCGCCCAGCGCGGCTTCACCGTCATCTTCGCCCACGGCTTCGAGTACACCGACACCGCGATCAAAGTGGCGAAGCTGTTCCCAAAGACTTGGTTCATCGTGACCTCGGGCAGTGCGGCGGCAGCCAACGTCGCCTCGATCACGTTTCGAATCGAAGAGGGCGCCTACGTTGAAGGGGTGATCGCGGGCGGAATGACAAAATCAGGCGTGGTCGGTGCGATCGGCGGAATCAAAATTCCCTCGATCGGCCTCACCTTCGACGGCTTTCGCCAGGGCTTCCTCAGCGTTCGCCCCGGCGGACGCGTCCTGATCAGCTATGCCGGCAGCTTCGACGACGTCGGCGCGGCCAAAGAGGCGGCGCTTGCGCAGATTAGCCAGGGCGCCGACCTCCTAATCCATAACGCCGACGCTGCCGGACTGGGCGTGTTTCAGGCCGCCGTGCAATCGCACATCTATGCTTTCGGGGTGAACCGCGATCAGAACAGCGTCGCGCCCGACAACGTTCTGGCCAGTGTGCTGACCCGTATCCCCAAGGCGTTCCTGCGCGTCGCGACCGAGGTCAAGGGCGATACCTTCAAGCCCGGGATGATCGAATACGGAATGAAAGATGCGATGGTCGAAGTGGTCTATAATCCGCGGCTGGCCGATAAAATTCCGGCCGCCGTGATGGCAAAAGCACACCAGGCGACCCAGGACATTATCGACGGCAAGGTTATCGTTGCTGGAGCGAGTCCTGCTCCGGCGAAATGACGATGAACAGCGCGCCTGGCAGCGTCACTTGCCCCAGCGGTCCTGACTCCATCGGTCGCCGGAGTCGAACCGATCCGGTTCCGAGTCCAGAGAACTCGTGCTCGAAAATCGATCTGCCGAGTTGAAACGGTCGCTCGAGCCGAAATCGGAGTTGGAGCCGAAGCGGTCGGTGTCCGGGAACGCCGACTTGTCCGATAGCTGCTGATTATCCGAGGGAAACTGGGTCGCCCCGATCCACACCGTTTCCGGCAAATGCGTATCGAGCGGGCCGGTCTCGGCGGTCCCGGTGCCGGTGCTGGTGGCGGCCGTGGCCGCGCCGTATTCGCCCATGGTCTGCGCGATCGCCCCGGAAACCATCGCGGCGATAACGATCGCCGCAACCCCCACCGTCGCCATTATCGCGTACAGATGCCGCTTCATCGGATCTCCTCCCACGCCTCGCCGATTCTTCCCGTTGCATCCATAATCCTACAATTTGTTAAATCATCTTGCGCGCGCTCAAGCAACCCGTACCCTCGCGGCTCGGCGCACTTGAGCGGCCTTGCCCGGCGTGGCTAAGCTCGAAAGTGACGCGCACCAGCGCGCAAACCGCAACGATGGTATCCGACGAAATTGAAATAGCGCCGCTGGCCGGGCCGCTTGACGCCCGTGTCGCGCTTCCCGGCTCCAAGAGCATCACGAACCGCGCGATGCTGCTGGCGGCGATGGCGCGCGGGCGGTCGGTGATCGACGCGGCGCTGTTGAGCGACGATACACGCTACATGGCCGAGGCGCTGCGCGCGCTTGGCTTCAATGTGGAGACCGACGCCGCTCTCGGGCGCATCTCGATCGACGGGCAGGGCGGCGCCATCCCGTCGGTGGGCGCGGATCTCTTCGTCGGCGGCGCTGGCACCGCGATGCGCTTCCTGGTGCCGTTTCTGACCCTGGGGCGCGGCCGCTACCGGATAGACGGGAATCAGCGGATGCGCCAGCGGCCGATCGCGCCGCTGGTGACCGCGATGCAGCGCCTGGGCGCCACGGTCTATAGCGAACGCGACAACCGCTGCCCGCCGGTCGTCATCGAGTGCGGACGGGGAGACTTTGCCGGCGGCGTAACCACGATCGACGCGCGCGAATCCTCGCAGTTCGTGTCCGCGATGCTGATGCCGGCGGCGTTATGGCCGCGCGGACTCACACTGACGGTAGTCGGCGACGCGGCGCGGCCGTTTATCGATATGACGCTCGCCCTGATGAATTCGTGGGGCGCGCATAGTTCTTCGACCGGCGACACGATCACGGTCCCGGGTGGACAGTCGTATCGCGCGCGGCGGTTCATCGTTGAGCCCGACGCGTCGGCCGCAAGCTACTTCGCGGCGGCGGCGGCGCTGTGCGGCGGCAGCGTGACGCTCGAGCGGCTCTCGCGCGACTCGGTTCAGGGCGATATCGCGTTTCTGGAAGTGCTCGAGCGAATGGGCGCGCGAGTGGCGTGGAACAAGGACAATGTCACCGTGACCGGCGGCGCAACGCTGGCCGGAGTGGACCTCGCGATGACCGCGATGCCCGACACGGTAGCGACGCTGGCGGCGATCGCGCCGTTTGCGTCGTCGCCGACGCGCATCCGCGGCGTCGCGTTTATCCGCCATCACGAAAGCGACCGGATTCGCGCCCTCGCCGCGGAGTTGCGCCGAATCGGCGCCGGCGTTGAGGAATTTGAGGACGGTCTGGCAATCACGCCGGCAAAGCTGCGGCCCGCATCAATTGAAACCTACGACGACCATCGCATCGCGATGAGCTTCGCGATCGCGGGCCTCAAGCTGGCGGGCGTGCGCATTCGCAACCCCGCCTGCGTGGCAAAAACCTTTCCCGATTTCTTCAAACGCCTCGCCGCGCTGCGGGAAAAGTGAGGTCGAAGCCGTGAGGGCAGAGGAGGCTCGATTGTCTTGGAGCTGATCTCGATGAACGCGTGATTAACGTCTATCTTGGGATTAGAGCTCTTTGATTCGAGCCGCGCCGAGGTACGCGCACTGCTATGAAATACGCCAGCGACCGCAGCATCGAAAGCCATGAGGCGATCGATTTAGGAGGCGGGAGGAAATGAGAGACCTTTTGTGCCGACATCCAAAGGTAAAATACCTGGGCTCACCGAGTTGGCCCCCACAACCTCCGGGAGGGGCCTTCAAACCTTCGGAGGTGCTACCACAGATGGGTGAAGGTGCACTAAAGGGTGCGACCATTTTCCGGACACACGGGTACGGCGGGCTACCAGACCATCTCGAGCTTCAAATCGAGTATCAGGGTCGCAGGTACGTGACGCAGCTTTGGGTGGATGATCCCCTGGCGCTGGAGCCTCTCCGTCAGTTCTTGAGCCAACACAAAAACCTGTCGCTAGATGACCTCAGTCGTCTCGAAATCGACCTGTAGTCAGCGAGGCTAAAACAATGAAGCTTAAGGTGATAGTGCACAAGTCAGAAGAAGGTGGCTTCTGGGCCGAGGTGCCGACGATTCCGGGATGCGCGACGCAAGGCGAGACAGAAAAGGAATTGTTAAGCAACATATATGAAGCGATCGTAGGCTGCTTATCCGCAGATACGGAACGCTTGAACCGCGTCAGTGCTGATCGGGAAGTCGAGGAGGTCGAGATCATGGAGGCCGCTTAGTGAAGGTTCTTTCCGGCAGGGCTTTCGCTAGGATTATCGAACACCATGGATGGAGCCTGCTGCGAATCCAGGGAAGTCATCACATTTATGGCAAGCAGGGGAGCGCGGTGAGGCTCTCAATTCCGGTGCACGGCAATCAAGCCCTGAAGCGCGGATTGCTTGCCCATTTGACTAAACTTGCCGGACTCGAGGAAAGCGACCTGGAGTAGCCTTAACGCCAGCGGAACGTCGAAGGGCGCAATGACAGTCGATATCCGCAAGCACGAAGAACTTGAAGGATAGCGCTACACTCTCGCTTGGGCGCGGCAAGCGCGCTCGCCGCGGAACTGCGCCGAATCGGCGCTGGCGTTGAGGAATTTGAAGACGGTCTGGCAATCACGCCGGCAAAGCTGCGGCCCGCCTCAATCGAAACCTACGACGACCATCGCATCGCGATGAGCTTCGCGATCGCGGGCCTTAAGCTGGCCGGCGTGCGCATCCGCAACCCCGGCTGCGTGGCAAAAACCTTTCCCGATTTCTTCAAACGCCTCGCCGCGCTGCGCTCGGCCTGAATACGCCCTCACGCTCAGACGTTGCGCGCGGCAAGAAGCTTGCCCTTGCGCACTTTCGCCGCGACCTTTGCGACACGCGGATTCTCGATCGTCTTATGGCGCGGGAGCTTGTCGGCGGCCTTGTACCACTTCACCTGCGACTCGACTCCCCAGTGCGCGCCGGGCGCGGCCTGTCCGGGATCATCGAGACTGCCGATTGTGACCAGGACGCTCTCGGCGTGCCCGATACTCTCGCAGGTCAGCGGCGAGCCGCATCGCGCACAAAATCCGCGCAAGGCAATTGGCGACGACTGGTAACGCTTTGGCCGCCCTTTGGTGAAGCGAAAGCTAGCCACCGGAAATCCGGCGAAGGCTCCGAACACATTGCCGACGCTGCGCTGGCACATCCGGCAGTGGCAGTAGGCCGCGCCCGCCGGAGCGACAGTCGCCGCGTAGCGCACCGCGCCGCACAGGCATCCGCCGGTAGCTTTAGCCTTGGTGGATTTTCTTTTGACCTTCGCCATGACCGAAATGATAGGAGCGCGCCGGCCCAATTGAAAGCGCGCGGTGTGTGCGCCAATGGCCTAGCCCTCGCCGAGCGCGGCGCGAAGCGAGCGATGGAAATGATCGAGCGCCTGCTCGTAGCGGCCGTAATTGACCCGTGCGATCACGCCGGATTCGAAATTGCGCTGGATTCCCTCGCCGACGGTGAAATCCTGCTCGACGACGCCCAGCAGCAAATCCATCGTGCGCGCCCACTTGGGCGACGGCGCCGGCGCAAGGATGCTGACCGCGGTGACGCTCTCGCTGATCCCGTCGCCAGCGGGGAAAGTCCGATAGATCTCCGCATGATCGGTCTGCATCACGCAGATCGTGTTCGGAAACAGGTTCATCAGGATCGTCGCGTGCGGCACCAGATCCCACTTCTCTTCGGGCAGGTCGCGCAGTTTCTCGATCGATTTGCGAATCCCGACGTAGCGATGGTTGGCGCCGAACGCGTCGAACAGCGCCAGATTCTTGACGAACAGCGGCCCGACGTTCGCCGCGTGCAGCACCTTGATGTGATACGCCTCCCAGAAGGTGTCGCTGACCAGCTTCCAGTTGATTCGCCGCCGTACGACGCGAGTCTCCTGATGCGCAAACGATCCGATGCCGTAGGATTCAAGATCGTCGCCGAGTCCGCCCACGATTTTCGCCGGATCGATCGCGGCGCTGCCGGGTGCGGGCCGCGTCCATACCAGGCCGTACTTTTCCGCGACCGGAAATTCGACGAGACCATTCGCCGCGCGATCCATGCCCTCGAAACCGAAGTCGTCGGGAATCGCGATCAACCGCCCCGCCGAATCGTAGGTCCACGCATGGTACGGACACGCAAAGCGCGCCGCGCCGTGGCCGCATCCGGAGGCGACGCGCGCTCCGCGATGACGGCATACGTTGGCGAACGCGCGCAATGCGCCGTCGGGGCCGCGCACGACCAAGATTGGCACGGGAGCCAAATCCTCGGTGATAAAATCACCGGCCTGAGCGAGATCGGAGCTGAATCCCACGACGATCGGATAATGTCCGAACAGAATTTCGCGTTCACGCGCCGCGCGCTCGGGCGCCGTGTACGCGCGCGGATCGTTCGCGGTGGGATGCTCGATCATCGGCGGACGGCCGCGATCGATCGCGTCGAACGCCGCCCGAATCAGCCTCACCTGCTCGTCATGCTTCATGCCCGGTTACCCGGCTGAGTTATAAGAGATGATCTGCACGTTCGTCGAGCGGATAGCGAGCGATTGAGGCGCGCCGGGCGTGTCCCCACGTGCCCATTGGATTCTTCGGAATAACTTTGACGCGCTCAGTGGCCAGCGCGAGGCGATGCCGCGGCGGCGCGGGCGCGGGCGAGCATCAGGGCGTCCTCGGCGGCGGGATATTCGGCGTCGTAAAAGCTCATCGTGGCGATCTTCTGATCGGCGGCCTGCTCGTCAGCTTCGGCCGCCGCGCGATCGATCGAGGCGGGCGCTTCCGCGCCGCTTGCCAGCACCGTCATCGCACTGTCTTTGACCTCGGCCAGGCCGCCCGATATCACCCAAATTTCCGCCGCACCGCCGGCGCGCTTGATCTCGAGCGCACCCGGCAGGAGCGAGGTGATGAAGTTGATGTGCTCGGCGAGCACGCCGAACTGGCCGAGCGGTCCGGTTGCGGTGACCTCTTCGACCTCGCCGTCGAAGACAACGCCGGTCGGAGTCACAAGCTGGAGCGGAAATGTAGTCGCCATCGCGGATCAGCGCGCCTCGCCGCGGGCAAGGCGTTCGGCCTTTTCGCGCGCGTCTTCGATCGTGCCGACCAGGTAGAAGGCCTGCTCGGGCAGATCGTCGCACTTGCCGTCGAGAATTTCCTTGAAGCCGCGCACCGTTTCTTCGCGCTTGACGTACTTGCCCGGCATGCTGGTGAACTGCTCGGCGACGAACATCGCCTGGGACAGGAAGCGTTCGACGCGGCGCGCGCGCGCAACCACCAGCTTGTCGTCGGGCGAGAGTTCTTCCATCCCGAGGATCGCGATAATGTCCTGCAGATCCTTATAGCGCTGCAGGATCTCCTGGACGCGGCGCGCGACGTCGTAGTGCTCTTCGCCGACGACCTGCGGATCGAGAATTCGCGAAGTCGAGCCGAGCGGATCGACGGCCGGGAAAATTCCCTTTTCGAAAATCTTGCGGTCCAGCGCCGTGACCGCGTCCAGATGCGAGAACGTCGTGGCCGGCGCGGGATCGGTGTAGTCGTCGGCGGGAACGTAGATCGCCTGGACAGAGGTGATCGAGCCTTTCTTGGTCGTCGTGATGCGTTCCTCCAGCTCGCCCATGTCGGTGCCCAAAGTAGGCTGATAGCCGACCGCGCTGGGCATGCGGCCGAGCAGCGCCGAGACTTCGGAATTCGCCTGGATGAAGCGAAAGATATTGTCGATGAAAAAGATGACGTCCTTGCCTTCTTCGTCGCGAAAATATTCGGCGACCGTCACCCCGGTCAGCGCCACGCGGGCGCGCGCTCCCGGCGACTCATTCATCTGGCCGTAGACCAGCGCGGTCTTCTCGAGCACTCCCGATTCCTTGAGCTCGCCGTACAGGTCGTTGCCCTCGCGCGAGCGTTCACCCACGCCGGCGAACACCGACACGCCGCCGTGCTGCTTGGCGACGTTGTTGATCAGCTCGAGGATCGTGACCGTCTTGCCGACACCGGCGCCGCCGAACAGACCGATTTTTCCGCCGCGCGAATACGGGCAGATCAGATCGATCACCTTGATTCCGGTCTCGAGAATCTCGACCTCGGTGCCCTGATCGGCGAACGGCGGCGCGTCGCGATGGATGGGCATCGTCTTGAGCCCTTTTATCGGACCCGCCTCGTCGATCGAATCGCCGATCACGTTCATCAGGCGCCCGAGCGTGCCGGGACCGACCGGGACCGAAATCGGCCCGCCGGTGTTCTTCACGTCCATCCCGCGCACCAGGCCGTCGGTCGAGTCCATCGCGATACAGCGCACGGTGTTCTCGCCGAGATGCTGCGCGATCTCGAGGACCAGGTTCTCGGACTTGTCGCTGATCGCGGGGTTGGTCACGCGCAGCGCGGTGAAAATTTCCGGCAGCGCGCCGGCTGGAAACTGAACGTCAACGACGTTGCCCAGAATCTGGCTGATGTGTCCGGTCGATGTCTCGCTCATAAGTCGCGGGTTCCCCGTGTGATCTTTTTTCTACTCGCCGCGCAGCGCCTCGGCGCCGCCCACGATATCCATCAGCTCGCGCGTGATTTGCGCCTGGCGCGCGCGGTTCATCTCGAGCGTGTATGTCCCGATCATCTCGATCGCGTTGTTGGTCGCGCTGTCCATCGCGGTCATCCTTGCGCCCTGCTCGGAAGCCTCGGCCTGCAAGAGCGCGTTGAACACGGCGGCTTCCAGATAGCTGCGCAACACTACAGGCACCAGTTCCGCGCGGCTGGGCTCGACCAGGTAATCGATCGGCTGCGCTTTCGGATCTTTGCTGCCGCTCTCAGGCTTCGCGACCGGGAGCAGCCGTTCGTACACCGGGCGCTGCGAGATCGCGGATTTGAACTGGGTATAGACGATCGCCGCTTCGCAGATCGCACCCGACTGGTAATCCGAGAGCATCCGCGCTGCGATTTTCCGCGCAAGGCCGATCGTCGCGAGCTTGGGCAGATTGTCCTGGCTCTGCGCGATCATCGGCGCTTTGGTGCGGCGGAAATGATCCACGACTTTCTTTCCGACGGCAAAGTAGCCGCCGCCAAGTCCTTCGCGTTCGGTCGCATGCAGAGACTGCTCCGCGACGCGCAACAGATTTGTGTTGTAGCCACCGCACTGCCCGCGATCCGAACCGATCACGGTGATTAGCGCCGCTTTGCGCGCGCCCTCGGGCGGCGCGATATTCACCCCTTCCGAGGTCAGCAGCGAATCGGCGACCCGCGCCAACGCCTGGCTGTAGGG
>DATLTX010000196.1:0-2777 GCA_035533435.1 Binataceae bacterium (SeqCode) | reverse complement strand
GCGAACCTTGCGGATCGCACAGCCGCTTTGACACAACCTTGGCAGGCATCAGCGGCCAACTGCAAGCCTAATCACGTCTAACAGCGCTTGCCGGATCGGCGGCGATGCTGCAAGGATGATCCACCGATGCGCACGCGCCGGAATGGCCGCGAGCGGCCTCGCGGAGGGTTACGATGGCTCTGAAAGTAAAGACCGAAACCAAGTTCCCGATGAGTCTGAAATTGCGCGACGGCCGCCAGGCAACCATCCGCATCATGGAGCCATCGGACAAGGACGCGATTCTCAAGTTCGCCACCAAACTTCCCGCCGACGACCTGCTCTTTCTGCGCACCGATATCACCGACAAAGGCGTTATCGGCGAATGGATCGATAACCTGAAAAAGGGCAACACCATCACGCTCCTGGCCGAAATCGATGGCGACCTGGCTGCGTACGCAAGCGTGCACGTCGAACCCGCCCGATGGACGCGAAGGATCGGCGAACTGCGCGTCAACGCGTCGTCGAAGTATCGCGGGCTCGGAATCGGCCGCCGCCTCACCGCCGAGATCTTCGAAGTCGCGCGCGCAATGGGACTGAAAAAGCTGACCGCGCAGATGACGCCCGATCAGACCGCCGCGCGCACCGCCTTCGAGCATCTGGGCTTCCAGGTCGAAGCCGTCCTGACCGACTGGGTCGAAGACCGCAAAGGCCATCCCCGCGACCTGCTGATAATGACCCACGACGTGACCGGCTTCTCCGACCGCATCGTCGCGTAACCCTGTAATCTGGTTGTGGCTACACGATTCGTTTTTGGCCGTGCTTGAAGCCGCCCTGTTCGCCGAGCGCGTCGTTGGGGCGCTCGCGGGGCTTTTCGCGATTGTCGCGCTCGCGGCGCCTGCCGCCGCGGCCCGGGCCGGACGGCGGTCCGTCGCCGCCGCGATCGCGCCGCGCCGTGCCGACCGGGACGATCTCGATCGCGCGCAAAAATCCGTCCCCCGATGACCGCGTCGTCAGCATCGGATCTTCCTTGAGCGCCAGATGGATCACGCGCCGGTCGCGCGGCGGCATCGGCTCGAGCACCACGCTTTCATGCTCGCGCTTGGCGCGCTCGCCCATCGACAGCGCCATGCGATGCAGTTGCTGGCGGCGGCGCGCGCGATAGGCCTCGGTCTCGAGCATGATCGGCACGGCGTCGCGGATTCGGCGCGCCACAATCCGGTTGATTACGTATTCGAGCGCGTCGAGGGTCTGTCCGTGCCGCCCGATCAAAATTCCCGAACCGTCGCCCTTGATTTCGAGTTCGAGCGAGTCGGGATCGGTTTCGACGACGCGCGCGACTTGCGCCTTCTCGCCCATCAGCTCGAGGATTTGCGCCAGCGCCTCCGCCGCCTCTGCCGCCTGCTGGTCGAGATTGGCGCTGCGCCGCGGAACGTCGGGATTCTCGTCGAGGTCGCCGCCACGGTCGCGGTCGTGACCGGATTCCTGTGGCGGTCTTTGCGGCGGCGGCGCGGGCGGCGAGGATTGCGCACGCGGCGGCTGCGGACGCGCACCGCGCCGGTCGTCTCTGCGATCTTCTCTACGATCTTCCCGACGATCTTCCCCGCGGTCTTCCCGACGATCTTGCCGACGATCTTGCCGACGATCATCTCCACGATTTTCGCGGCGTTCGGGCCGCGCCGCCGGCGGCGGCGACTGCACGCCGGAAGTCGCGGCGAGCGGCGGCCGATGCGTTACGCGGATTTTCGCTTGCCGCACGCCGAGGCCGAGCACGCCCGCGCGCGGAGTCGCAAGCACCTCGATCGTCACGTCTTCTTCGAGCGCGCCAAGCTGGGCAAGGGCCTGCCTGATCGCTTCTTCCACCGTCGCGGCGGTGACTTCGATTGGGTCGTTAGTACTCATGCGGGCACTGGGCTATAGGCTTTGAATTCGCGGTTGAGAAACACCTGCTGGACGACGCCCAGCACGTTCGAGGCGAAATAATAGAGCGAGAGTCCGGCCGGAAAATTCACGAACATCACGGTAAAGATAATCGGCGTCAGCATCATCATCCGCTGCTGATTCGGATCCGGCGAGGTTGGCGACATCCACTGCTGCAAAAACGTGCTCGCGCCCATCAGCAGCACCAGCACCGGCAGTCCGTGACATTCCATCAGCGGCAATTTCGGCATCCACGAGATCGGAAAACAATCGGGCGACGAGAGGTCGCGAATCCACAGGACAAACGGCGCATGACGCAGCTCGACCGCGTTGAGCAGCGCTTCATACAGGCCGATAAAGACCGGGAACTGAATCGCCATCGGCAGGCATCCGCCAATCGGGTTGACGTGATTGCGCTTGTAGAGATCGACCATCTCTTTCTGCTGGCGTTCGTTGTCGTCCTTGAATTTCTCGCGGATCTTTTCCATCTGCGGCGACAACCGCTGCATCTTCATCATCGAGCGCTGGCTCTTGATCGACATCGGCAGCAGCAGAACGCGCAGCGCCAAGGTCATCAGGACGATATCCCATCCCCAGTTCGGCGCGATCAGATGAAACAGCTTGAGCACGCGCAAAAACGGCAGCGCAAGGATCCCGATCCAGCCGAAATCGATCGATTTGGTCAGCACCGGATCGACCGACTCGAGCGCCTCGAGCAGCTTGGGACCCATGTACACGTCGGCCGAAAGCGTGGGGCTGGGCCCGAACAGAATCCGCGCGAATGCGTTGTCGCCCGGCTCCAGCGCCATCGTCAGCACGCCCTGGGTCGGGTTGCGCGGCAGATAGGCCGCCAGAAAATAGCGGTCGCCGAAACCCGCGTA
>DATLTX010000195.1:0-22263 GCA_035533435.1 Binataceae bacterium (SeqCode) | reverse complement strand
TCGGCGAGCGCGTTCAGCTTGTCGTGCGTGAGGCCCGCGCGCAACGCGAGGTTCCAGTGATGCGTAAATTCGTATTGCGCGTCGGTGATACGGCCGACGGTCAGAATCGCCAGCTCGCGGAGCTTGGGATCGATCGCGGTGCGATTGCGCAACTCGCCGCCCAGCGCGAGGAAGCGGCGCAACAGGCCCGGCGTGTTAGCCAAGGTGCGAAAGATATTGCCGACCGGAGTGCCGCGCTCGCGAACCAGGTTGTCGTAAATCTCGCGGTCGGCTTCGGACAGATCCTCGCGACTCAAATACGGTACGCGCGCGGCCATCATGTCACCTATTGCGGAAGTATCTCTATTCGCCGCTTCGCGCATACATCGGCGAAGTCCCCTACATTGAATGTAACCAACGCGTCCGTCTTGACATTCACGTCCGCGAGCACCCGCCGGACTACCCTATCCGCCAGGCTCAACGCCCGATATGAAGAAGGGCTACGCACCGTCTCGTCAAAGAATTCCGTCATAGAGCCATCGCGGTAGGGTGAATCGTCTAACCGCTGCAATCGATTGGTCGCCGCGAATATCGTGAAATCCCGCCTGATCGAATCAACACGCCCGGAGTGTCTTGCCATTCGCGTACTGAGCGTTTCGTACAGGATTGGCCAAACCACCACGAACTGGTTCGCGCTGCTCTCGAACAGAGACTTGAACGACCTCTCCGCTTCCGTGTGATGCTGGTCAGTCGGATCGTAGAGAGCGATTAGGTAGCAAGCGTCGACGCACAGGTATTTCACTCCTCCTCCACGCCGTCGCCGGTCGTCTGAGCGAAACCGGCCCACGGCGCAGCCTTCCGTTTGCCCATCACAAACCCCCCGACCGTCCGCCCGTCTTTCTTTTTGCCGATCAGATACAGGCGGGCTCCCTTGGCCACCGTTTTCGCCAATGATTTGGCAACTTCCTCGCGCGACTCGGCACCGCTGAATGTGGCCGAGCTGTCACCACATTCGCGAGCACCCCGCCGATCAAGCCAAGTGTACAGGGCGTCGTATTCGCCCCGCAGACCCAGATCATAGGACAGCCAAAACCGCGAGCTAACCTTTCCCATGATCGCCCTCCTTCGCTATGCGAACAGCATTTCCGACATTGCGCCGCCGGGCGGGATCATCGGCATCACGACTTCGTCCTTCGGGATTACGACGTCGATCAGGACGGGACCCGGCGTTGCGAATGCTTCCTTCATCGTCTTGGGGAGATCTTTGGCCGTCTCGACGCGGAAGCCGTGCGCTCCGTACGCGTCGGCCAGCTTGACGAAGTTCGGCACCGACATCGCGGAGTACGAGTAGCGCTCCTGGTAGAATTTTTCCTGCCACTGGCGAACCATCCCGAGGAAATAGTTGTTCAGGATGATCACCTTGATATCCACGCCGTACTGCACCGCGGTGCCGAGCTCCTGGATGTTCATCTGGATCGAGCCGTCGCCGGAGATGACCACGACTTTCTTGTCGGGCGCGGCGAACTTGGCGCCGATACCCGCCGGCAGTCCGTAGCCCATCGTGCCCAGCCCGCCCGAGGTCAGCCACGAGCGCGGATTCTCGAACGGGAACATCTGCGCGGCCCACATCTGATGCTGCCCGACGTCGGTCGCGACGATCACGTCGCCCTTGGTGATTCCGTACAACTCGTCGATTACCTGAATCGGCGAGATGAGGCCGTCCTTGCGCCCGTCCTTGCCGTTTTCATAGAGCGGCTTGTCGCGTTTCCACTGGAGAATCTGCTGATGCCATTTCTGCCATTCGAGGCGCTTTTTCGCGATACTCTCGCGGCCCTTGACGGCGGCCAGAATATCGACCAGCACCGACTTGATATCGCCGACGATCGGAATATCGACCTTGACGTTCTTCGAGATCGACGACGGATCGATATCGATATGGATGATCGATTCGGCCTTCGGCGCGAAATCTGCAAGCCTACCGGTCACGCGATCATCGAAACGCGCCCCCACCGCAATCAGGCAGTCGGTGTTGGTTACCGCCGTGTTGGTGCCGTACGAGCCATGCATCCCGAGCATCCCGAGGCGCAGCGAGTCCGACGCGGGCATCGAGCCGAGCGCCATCAGGGTTTCGGTCACCGGAATTCCCAGGCCGCGCGAGAGTTCGCGCAGCTCCGCCGCGGCGCCGGACCATTGCACGCCGCCGCCGACATAGAACAGCGGACGCGAACTGTTTTCGATCGCCTCGACGGCGCGCTCGATCTGGCGCGGATTACCGCGGATCGTCGGCTTGTAGCCGCGCAGCTCGATCTTATCGGGAAGCTTGAAGGTGTGCTCCGCGGTCTGCACGTCTTTCGGTAGATCGACAACCACGGGACCGGGGCGTCCGCTGCCCGCGATATAGAAGGCTTCCTTGATGATCCTCGCTACGTCCTTGACGTCTTTGATCAGATAATTGTGCTTGGTGCAGGGCCGCGTGATTCCGACGATATCGGCTTCCTGAAATGCGTCGTTACCGATAAGCGAAGTCGAGACCTGCCCCGTGATCACGACCATGGGAGTCGAATCCATGTACGCGTCGGCGATTCCGGTGATGGTGTTGGTAGCGCCCGGACCCGAGGTAACCAGGACTACGCCCGGCTTGCCGCTGACGCGCGCGAAGCCCTCGGCCATGTGGGTTGCGCCCTGCTCATGGCGAACGAGGACGTGCTTGATTTTCGAGTCGAGGAGCGCGTCGTAGGTGGGAAGGATCGCGCCGCCGGGGTAGCCGAAGATTACGTCCGCGCCTTCGGCGATAAGGGTCTCGATAACGATTTGTGCGCCGGTCAGTTTTTTCATCGATCAGCCGTCATTTATGGTGAAACGCCTCCGAATAAATCAAAGTATATCACGTAGCCGGAGGGTACAACTTATGTGCCGGAGAGCTTTATGTAACCGGCCGATTTGAACATTCCCTTTTTCGCGTCCCACGCGGGGTGCCTTTCTTCTTATGTTTTTATGTCATTCCCGCGCGCGTGGCTTGGTGGCACCGGCTTTAGCCGGTGCGGGGTCACAGGCTAAAGCCTGTGCCACTAAGAATCCCTGGGCCCGCGTATCGAGCACCCAACCAGAATCCGGGATTCCTCGCGCGTCAGACACGCGCGAGAATGACATTTGGACTAGCGATGGAGCGGATGCTCGGCGCGGCGGCGCGCCCTCAATAGGCCTTGTGCGGGTTCAGCGCGCCCTTGCCGAGCTCCGTGTTCTGCACCTCGAAGGTGCGATCCAGCGGCGCGAACATCCCGGTGATCGTCATCTGCTGCCCGGGTTCGATCTTTTCGAACGTGTCCGCATCGACGCCCTGCACGACGAAGTTGGGTTGATGGATTTTCACGTACTGCCAGATATCCGGAAAGCGCACGCGATCGTTCATCGTGTTCACGTAGCCGTCGTTGAGCACGAACTTGTACTTCTTGGTGCCGACACCCATCGTGACAACTTGCTGGTCGCCGAAGACCTGGCCGGGCGCCGGCTTGGTGATAACAATCGTGGTCGGAATCGGCATCCCCATCGCGGTCATCTGCGCGCGCGCGGCAGGCGCAGAGACGGCCACGAGCCAGAGCGCGGCAACGATAGCAAAGGCGGCAAGCGCCAGACGCGATAAGCTAGCTTTCATGTCAATCTGTCCTTATGTCCTCGGAAGCCCTTCAGGTTACGATCCCGAATCATCTCAAATCTTAGGGTCCTGACGCGGCGACGATCAACTGCGAATCTCCGATTGCCGATTTCCGCCGTCCCCCGGCTGAGGTAACATGGAGGTGTTCCCCGCATCCGCTCCACTGGCGTATCGCACCCATTCGAGGAGACGATCCATGCCCGCGAAATCAATGCCGGTTCCAGCCCTGCTTGCTCTTTTGGCCCTATGCCTGACGCCCATCTGCGCAATTGCGCAGGTCAAGCCGGGCGACGTGATCACGCCCGCCAATGCCGCCAAGGTGCAGAACCTGCTGAGCCCGGGCAACTACATCCTGGTCCAGCGCGGGATGCGGCTCGATATCGTGCCGACCTCCGGCACCGATTGGCCGCCGCCTTACAAAACCGCGACGGAGAAATATCACGCGCAGGTGGCGCTGGGGCCCGACGGCTCGCTCAAGAACTACGTCGCGGGCCTGCCGTTTCCGCTGGTCGATCCAAACGATCCGCAGGTCGCGCAAAAAGTGATGTGGAACTTTAGTTTTCGTCCGCTCTACACCGACGACGCCGATCTGCGCTATCCGGAAATCGCAAGCTTCACGCCCACCTCCTCGCCTAACTCTCCGACCGGATATTTCACCGTCGGCCACTTCGCCTTTTACAACAATGTGGGTCGTATAGAGGTTCCTCCGATACCGACCGACCCCGACGCGCAAGCCAGCGGAATCCGCTACCGCTTCGCATTTTATCCGTTCCTAGAACCGGCGATGCTGCGCGGGCTCGGCTTCCTGCGCTTTCGCCACATCGATCCAAATACTGAGGACAACACCTGGGTCTTCAACCCGCGCTCGCGCAAGCTGCGCCGCGAACAGGCTTCCGTGCTCTCCGATGCTATCGCAGCGGTTCCGGGGATGGCCTCCGGCGCCGCGCAGCCATATGTCTCGACGATCGATCCCGATTCCTATTTCGGATTTTCGGCGAAGATCGAGGACTACAATTACCGCTTCCTCGGCGAAAAAGAGATGCTCGCGTGCGTGCATGCGAAGTACTCGCCCGAGGCCGCCTGCCCGACCGACGGCGGTCATACGATCTGCCCCGAGGACTGGGAGATGCGCCATCTTTATGTGATCGAGGCGACCGCAAAGAACAGCACGAATGTCATTATCCCGAAACGAATTCTCTACGTCGATTCTGAAGGATGGTTTATCACCGCGTCGGATCAGTACGATCGCGACGGCAAGCTGTGGAAGACGCTGGCGACCTTCAACACCTACCGCGATCGTCCGGTGCCCGACGCCCGGGTTGCAATCTATCCGTACAAGCGGATGTTCCAGCTCGGCCTCGCCGACGAAGACGTAACCCAGAACGCGAGCTCCGTCATCTACATGCCCGGACCAACCGCGCCGGAACGCGAATGCTGGTATATCGATATGGGCGTCGTCGATAACTCGATGCTGTCGCCCGAGGCGCTCAAGAACGCCGGGCATTAGGACAAGAAGGTTCGGGCGGGAAACCCGAACACAAAGAGCAGCGGCGCGCATCCGGATGACAGAAGCGCGCCGTTTTCTTTGCACGTCAGCGGATCAGTAGCGCAGGACGAATTTGATATCGCCCAGACGGACCTGGCTTCCGCTGCTCAGGAACGCGGAGCCGTGGACCTGGCGATCGTCAACAAAAGTGCCGTTGGTGGAATTCAAATCCATCAGCTCGAATCCGCCGTTACGCTTGAGCAATCGCGCGTGAGTGCGCGAGATGCTGGCGTGCGGGATCACGATATCGTTATCCTCGCCGCGTCCGAGCGTGACCTCGTCTTTGAGCAGCGCATATTCGGGCGCGACCGGTCCGGCGGCATTCATGGTCTGCAGCCGGGCGCCGCTCGATCCGCCGCCACCCGATGACTCCGTCGGCGGCGAAGGCGGCGCCGTTCGCGGCGACATCGGTTGCCCTGCCGAGCGCGCTACGGTGCGCTGCGCGGGCGCGGCGGCGACAGGATGCGACTGCGCCTGGACGATAGCCTTGAGCTCTTCAGTGGATACGCCGAAGCGAACTCGCGAAAGCCCGAACAAGCCGAGAATCGCGAGCAGCGGCACCGCGCCGTTCCACCATTTGAACGACATCTGCAGCAAGCCCGTACCTTCCGTGTTCGCGCCGCCGCCGGCGCCTGCGCCTACGGGCTCATTGATGGCGGCGCCGCCGATCCCGCGCACCTGGTAGCTGGTGTTCGCGGTCGCGCTATCGCCGTTGAAGGTCACTTGCAGCTCGACGGAACGGTCGGTGCCGTCCTCGATCGGCCGCGGCGTTTCATAGGTCAACGAGTATTCGGTCGCGATCGAATGGCCCATCTCGCGCACCAGCGACGCGAAACGGCCTTCCTCGGTGATGATGTTGTAGGACTTGCCGTGCGTCGCATCGACGATTTCCTGATACTCGGGCGCGATGAACGGCGGCGGCACGACCGCATAAAGGGTGAGCCCGTTCTTCTTGAGCAGCGCCGCGACCTTCGTCCCGGTCTCGCTGGTCACCTGCTCGCCGCGTTTGTGATGATCCCAGAAAGCCTGATCGTGCTGAGTATTCTCGGAGCCGTCGCCGTCATGATGCGGCGGCGCATCGGTGATGACTATTATGATGCCCTCGGCTTCGGGGCGGAACGGAAACGACGCCGCATAGGCCAGTGCGTCGAGCTGATCTTCAGGGATGTCGCCGCCGCCGCCGGCGTGCAGGCCGCTCACCCAGTCGGTGAACTCGTGCACGTTCGAGGTCATCTTGTTGCGGTATGCGCAGTTACAATCGGGATATTCCGAGACCACGTAATCCTCGAAGGTCACCAGCCCGAGCCGGTAGTCGCGGCTGTTGGCCTGCAAGTCCTGGGCGAAGCTGATGATGTTCTGCTTGACCGCGTCGATATACGGCTGCATCGATTCGGTAACGTCGAGCACGAAGACGATATCGACCGGACGGCCCTGGCCGACGCCGCGGAAATCTACGATCTTCGCCTGCTTGCCGTCCTCGAAGACTTTGACGTTGTCGGGCCGCAGATTTCCGACCGGTTGCCCGTTCGCGTCGGTCAGGCCAAAGTCGATCTGCACGCCGCCGTCGGTGTCGAAGTGTTCGAGACCCGGGTTTCCGATCGAGAGTTGCAGCGTCGCGCAGGCGTCGGGCGCGATCATTGCGGCCCACACGAAAGCGCACAGGGCAAGGACGCGGACGATTTGGCGATTTTGAATCGGTCTCATGCTCGGCAATGATTCTCCGGATCGTGCCGTCATCTAGTCAATAGCGCAGCCGGCTGCAATCGCGCGCGGCGGCATGATCGCAAATTGTGTTTCCTTGCCTTCGCGGATAGGTTAGGTTATCCCAAATCTTCGACCAATTCTCTTTGCATACGGTTATCGAGTGAAGAAGCTACGTGTCGGTTTGGCTCTGGTGGCGTTGATCGCGCCGATTCTCCTCATTTGCCTGGTCCTCGCGGGTTCGATGTCGGGCGTCGCCCGAGGTCAGACCGTCAATCCAAATGCCGGCAGCAAGACCGGGTTGGTGCAGGTCGGCTTTGTGGCAAATCTGCAGTTCCCGGCCTCGGCGCCCACGCCTAATCTGCAGAATATTTTTCTTAACGTGGTCGCGGTCCGGCTCAATCCGAAGCCCAAAGGCACCAGCACCAAGCTGCCAAACGAAAACGATCCGAAATGGGTGACAATCCCGATTCCCTCGGGAACCGGCGCTGGCGCCGCGGGACGCCCCGGCGACCTCCAGATCGATTTGCTGGCCGGACGAACCCAACTCCAGCTTTTCAATACCGCGAAAGTCCGAACCCAAACCTACCACACCGTCGAACTCTCGCTCGATACGACCAACCCCGGCTACGTGGTTCCGGTATGCTCGTCGGTCACCGGCACGACTCTCGAGGGATGCGCGCAAACGCCGCTTTCGCTCCAGAACCCGGGCAATCAGATTTCGTTTATCGCCAGCAACCCGGTCGTCGTGCAGAAGAACGGGGTAACAACCCTGCCCTTACAACTGAGTTTTCAAATCAATCTGCTGCCGACCGTGCAAGGACAGCCCTACGTCGGCACGATAACGATCGCGCCCGTAACTCCCGGAAGCTACGAGGCGACGATCTCGGGCACCGTCAAAGGAGCGGGATCCGGCAAACAGGCCAAACGCGTAAACCGGCTCACGATGAGCGCCGAGCAGGTCGGCACCAACAACGTCATCACGACCGCCAACGTGATCAACAGCAGCTACCAGCTCGCAGTCCCGGCCCCGCCGCCCGGCAGCGGCGCCGGCGCGTCATACGATCTTTATGTCTCGGGCGGCGAAGTTAGCTACGAAGCCACCCGGGTCACGGGACTGTTTGCGGGCGCGCAAGCTACCGAGGATTTCACGCCCGCGAAGATCGGCGCCGCTCTGGGAAATATATCCGGCACCATCACCGACCAATGCGCGGGCGGCCCGGTGATCGGCGCGACGGTGCAACTGTTGATCCCGCCGGACTCGAATTCCACCGCGATTTGCTCGGCGACGCCCACCGACTGCGTCAGCGTTGCCACCGCGAATACCGACAACGCCGGCGACTACCCGCTGCCCGGAACCGTGCTGGCGCCCGCGCCGTTCGACAATGTCCCGGTCAACGGAACCGCCATCGCGCCCTACACGATGGAAATATCGGCGCCGGGTTATAACACGATCCTCGACGGCAACGTTCTGGCCACCAGCAAGAAGACCGGCGGAAATTGCACCGCCAGCACTTCTCCGCCGGCGTGCAGTTATACGCTGCCGACTTCGTACCTTTCAGGGACGGTCAATCTTGCCGCGGCGCCCGCCAATGGGACCTATACCATGGTCCAGGTGTTCGCCGAAAATCACGGAACCAACACCCTGGTCAGCGCGCTGGCCAATCCGATAATCATCCGGCCGGGAAACAGCACCGGAAACTTCACGATCAACGTCCCAGCCGATCAATCTGGCGCGCCGCCTACGAACCAGCAGGGAGCTGCCAACCTGGACCTCTTCGCGCAAGCGATCGACTTGTACGCGGGCGCGAGCGATCCGTATCCCGGACACACCGTGATAACCGCTGCCAATATCGCCGCGCCAACTGTCTATTGCACGACCATTACTCCGCCCAGTGACACCCTGTTCCCGAGCGCCGAGACGATGGATTGCGTCGGCCACGGCAGTATCACCGGAATCCTGAACAACCCCGACATCAACACGTTCGTCGAGATTTCCAAGAACTACAACAGCACTGGCGACGTGCAGCTTTATTCGGCCGCGCCGGTTTCACTGCTCAATCCCGGCAGCGGAACGCCAAACCCTCCGATCGGCAACGGCTACAGCTTCTGCGTTCCGCCCGACAGCTACACGCTGACCAGGTACGAAGGCGCCACGCCCGTCGAGTTGCCCACGCCGACCGCGGTGCAGACAATCACCGTGATTCCGCCGCCGCCACCGGCGCCTTCCAGCACGCCGACGCCGTGTCCTTCGACCTGCAAAGATTCAATCGCGGGATGCCCGGGCGTATGCCAAAACACCTCGGCGCAGCCGTTTTGAACATGAACGCGCGCAGGCTCATCGCAAAAATCCGGCCGATGGCGGCGCTCGCAATCGTGCTGGCGTGGCTGACCACGCTTGCGGCGTGCAACAACAATTACGTCGGCTTCGCCGGCTTCGTCGGCAATACGCCGCCGACTTCGCCCGAGACGATCTTCAAAGTCCTGGGCACTGTTGGAACGCCGTTTACCCTTCTGGTCTCGAACGCGCGCTCGTCGTGGCAGGTCCACGGCAACGTCCCGCTCAATGTCACGATCATCAACAACATCAGCGTCAACGGCTTGACCCCCGCACGGCTGATTGCCACCAAGCTCTCGAACGACAACAATCTCTTGAGCCTGCAAATCACCAGCGGCTTCAATGTGCTTGCGGCGTCCTCGACCAGCGCACCGTACGGGACGGTCGCGATCCAGACCGGAACGCCGCTGGTGCAAATCGCGCCGCAGGCGAGTCCTGACTTGCGAATCTTCGTGTATGGACCGTTTGGCGAGAGGTTCCAGGGATTGATCGAAGATTCCCAGGTCGGCTTCGCGGTCAACCAGCGCGTGCCCGCGCTGTTTCTGTTCGACACGCCGAACGGGAAGATCGACGGAAACTTCACCCAGATTCAAAGCTTCGGGCCGTTCGCGATCAACATGACCTTCAACGGACTGGTGGTCGCGACCGCGCAGGGATTTCCCAACGTGATTATTCGGCAGCCATGACGACGCTAGACTTTGCGCCCGCACCCGCTCGACTGACCCGGCGCGGCGCGCGCGTATATCGAAATCCAATTGACAGCACGGCTTTTTCGGAATACTTAGCCGGTCAATGTTCCAAAACGGACGGTAGGCCGCCGCTGACCCGGATCTTTTTTCAAGCTTCCGAATCTGTATGAGATCGTCTCTATTGCGCCGCGTTTTGCTGGTGATTGTGATCGTTGCGATTATCGCGGCGATCCTCCCCGCGCTCCACTACTATCGTTATTTCGAGAGCCACGTATCGACCGACGACGCCTACGTCGATGGCACCGTCGCGCTGGTTTCCTCGCGCGTCTCGGGAACCGTGACCAATCTTTTTGTTGAAGACAACTGGACGGTTACCGAGGGTGAGTTGCTTCTGACCCTGGACCCGCGCGATTACCAGGTCCGCGTCGATCAGGCGCGCGCGCAGCTTGCCCGCGCGCATCAGGCGGTGGACGAAATGTATGCGGGCGTCGATTCGGCCAGGTCGGGCGTGCGCCTGGCCGCAAGCCAGCTCAACCAGGCGAATATCGACTGGGAGCGCGCCAAGGCGCTCAAGGCGCAGGGCATCGTATCGGCCGAATATTACGACCTGGCGCAAACCGCGCTGCGCGTCGCAACCGCCAACTCCGCCCTGGCCGACCATCAGCTCACCCAATCCAAGGCCGCGCTCGGCGAGGAAGTGGACCGCAGCGATCACTCGCGCTACGACCGTCCGATCGTCAAGCAAGCCGAAGCCGCTCTGGAAGCCGCCAAGCTCGACCTTGGCTACACGAAAATTTACGCGCCGTTCCCGGGAATCGTGACCCACAAAACCGTCCATATCGGCCATCGGGTCCAGGTCGGCGAGCCGCTTCTGGCGATCGTGCCGCTAAAGCATCTGTACGTCACCGCGAATTTCAAGGAGACGCAGCTAACCGATGTCCGCGTCGGCCAGCAGGCGACCGTCGAAGCCGATATCTACCCGGGCTACGTCTATCGCGGCCACGTTGACTCGATCAGCATGGGCACCGGCGCCGCGTTCTCGCTGCTGCCGCCCGAAAATGCCACCGGCAACTGGGTCAAAGTCGTGCAGCGCGTGCCGGTCAAGATCGTTTTCGATCAGGAGATTCCCGCCGACAAACCGCTGCGCCTTGGCCTCTCGGTCGAAGTCGCGATCAATATCGGCAACACGCACGGCTCGCTGCTGTCCTCGATGGTGCAGCGGCACTTCGAGCGCAACGGCCTCACCCTGCCCAATGAGTCGCTCAAGGAGCAGCCGATGCCTGCGCCCGAGCCGCAAAGCCAACCGCCCTCCGCGGGGCAGCATCACCAGTTCCTGCACGGCCTGTTTCATCGCGAAAAGTAGCCGCGCTCCCGCCTGACACGCGTGTCAGGTGCAATTGCCTCCAACGCCGCCGATGTATTAGCCTTCGAGGGCCGCGGCGCGCACGATGCGACGCTCGCCCGCGCTTCGTATCAATGATCGATCCGCACGACATCAGCCTCCGCCTGTCCGCGTACCTGGACGCTCCACTGGCGAGCCTGCGCGTTCTGGCCAGCGGATGGGAAACGACAGTATTCGAGTTCGCGCTCGATCGCTTGTCGCCGCGGTTTCGCGCTGTTCCCGTCGGGTCGCCGCTGGTGTTGCGCTTTTACCAGGGCGCGCAGGCCGACCAGAAAGGCACGCGCGAAAATGTGACGATCGATAGGCTTTCGGCGGCGGGCTTTCCCGTCCCGCATCCCTACCTCTTTGAGCTCGATCACACCGCGCTCGGAGCGCCGTTTCTGGTGATGCAGCGGCTTGACGGCGGACCGCTGTTCACGACCCGCAGCTTTCCCGAAGCGTTCAAAACTTTCTCGCTCGGATTTTTCAGTTTCGTGCGCGCGCAGGTCACGCTGCATCGGCTCGACCCGCAATCTTCCGGGCTGCGCGATATTCCGCGCGCCTACGAAACCGGGCTCACCGCGCCGGGCACTCCGCTACTGGATCGGGCGCTGGCGATTATCGCCAATCGAGTCGATAACGGCCCCCTGCCCGGTCTGCGCGACGCGCTCGGACGGCTCGCCGCGCGCGCCGGCGCGTACCGCGTCGCCGATCCCTCGCTGCTGCATATGGATTATCATCCGCGAAACGTCGTGGTGCGCGGAACCCGGCTCTCCGGCGTGATCGATTGGGTCAACACCGACGTCGGCGACCGCCATCTGGACGCCGCGATGACTGCGGCGATCCTGTCCTCGTCGGCACTGGAGCATCCGCGATGGATGCGCGACAACATAGTCGGCAACTCGCTGCGCTTGTCGTTCGCATCGCTGTACGTGCCGCTCTATCACGCGATGAACCGGCTCGACTTCGAGCGCTTCCGCTACTGCCAGGCGGTGGCCGCGATGCTGCGGCTTTCGATGATGGGGATGATGCGGGCGCGCGGTCCTGAAACCGAAGGCTACAGGCCCGAGGCGATGTCCGAAGTCACGCCCGCCGTGGTGCGGCTGCTGTCGCGCTACGCCGAGCGCAAGAGCGGCGAGCGCGTGCGTCTGGACATGGCCGCGCAAACGGCCTGACGAAACCACCCTCTCGCGTTGCATGACCCAAATCTGCTAGCAAATTTGCTCATGAATAAGTGCTCGATAGCCGCTGTGCTCGCGCTGACCTGGTTGATGATCATGCCGCCGCCGAAAATGCCGCCGGTGAAAAGCGCCGATGGCAGCTATGAAGTCGATCTCACCAAGCCGATCACGAAATGGATTCTGTTCGCCACCTACCGCAACGAAGCGGCCTGCCGTGGCGACCTGAAAGAGAAGCCCAGTTACTTCCTCTGCATCGATCGCAATAATCCGGCGTTCCGCGCCGCTGCCGCCGCGGTCGCGCCCGCCGCGCAGGCGCCCAAACCTGCGCCGAAGAACTGAGCCTACGCGATCGCCGAGTTGATCGCGGTGAGAATCGCGGTCGCCGCCGAATTGAGCGGCGCCGCGATACCGTGGCGCGCGCTCAGGCGCGCAGCAGCTCGCGCAACACGAAGGGCAGAATTCCGCCGTGCCGGATGTACTCGATCTCTTCGGGCGTATCGACGCGCGCGACGACCTCGAACTCCGTTGTCTTGCCCGCTTCCTCCGCGCGCACGGTCAGCCGCTTGCGCTGCTTGAGCCCGCCGCTGATTCCGCTGATCGAGTAAACCTCGCGTCCGGTCAGGCCGAGCGATTCGCGGTTCTGCCCGGGCAGAAATTCGAGCGCCAGCACGCCCATCCCAACCAGATTGCTGCGATGAATCCGTTCGATGCTTTCCGCGATAACCGCCTTGACGCCCAGCAGCAGCGTTCCCTTGGCGGCCCAATCGCGCGAAGAGCCGGTGCCGTACTCCTTGCCCGCGATTACGATCAACGCGACTCCCTCTTTGCGGTAACGCTCCGCGGCGTCGAAGATCGTCATCTGCTCGGCGTCGGGCAGATGCGTCGTGTAGCCGCCCTCGACGCCGGGGACCATCTGATTGCGCAGCCGGATATTGGCAAACGTCCCGCGCACCATCACTTCATGATTTCCGCGGCGCGCGCCGTATGAGTTGAAATCGGCGTGCTTGACGCCGTGCGCGATCAGATATTTTCCCGCCGGTCCGTCGGCCGCGATCGATCCCGCCGGCGAAATGTGATCGGTCGTAACGCTGTCGCCCAAAACCGCCAGCGCGCGCGCTCCGGTGATATCCGCAAACTTGCCCGGCTCGGCGCCAACCCCGTCAAAGAACGGCGGCGCCTTTACGTACTCGGAATCCTTCTGCCACTGGAAGAGATTGCCCTTGGGAAGCGCCAGGCTGCGCCATCGCTCGTCGCCCTCGAAAACCTGCGCGTACTCGCCGCGGAACATCGCGGAGTCGAGCGAGCTTTTCACCGTGCGCGCAACTTCCTCAGCCGACGGCCAGATATCGCGCAGATAGACCGGATGCCCCTGCGGATCGGCGCCGAGCGGTTCGTGGTTCAGATCGATGTTCATCGTTCCCGCAATCGCGTAGGCAACCACCAGCGGCGGCGAGGCCAGATAATTGAAGCGCACCGACGGATTGATCCGCCCCTCGAAGTTGCGGTTTCCGCTCAGCACCGCCGCGGCGACCAGGTTGCCTTGCTTGATCGCGCCGGCGATATCCTCTTCGATCGGTCCGCTGTTGCCGATACAGGTCGTGCATCCGTAGCCGACCAGGTTGAACTTGAGCTTCTGCAGCGGCTCGAGCAGACCGGCCCGCTCGAGATATCGCGTGACCACCTTGGAGCCCGGCGCGAGGCTGGTCTTCACCCACGGGCGCACCGCGAGTCCGCGCTCGACAGCTTTCTTGGCGAGCAACCCGGCCGCGATCATCACCGACGGATTCGAGGTGTTCGTGCAGCTCGTAATCGCCGCGATAATCACCGAGCCATGCGTCAGCGAAAACTTCTCGGCGCCGCGAGCCGTCTCGACCCCGTGCGCCAGATGGCCCAGATCGGCGGCGGCCACGCGTTGGTGCGGCGCGAGCCCCGGATTTCCGCCCTCGGATATCCAGCGCTCGACCAGTTTCGGATCGGCGGTGACGTGATGCGCCAGTTCCTTGGCGACGTCGCGCCGGAACGTGACCTTCGACTCATGCAGCGGCACGCGATCCTGCGGCCGGCGCGGACCCGCCAGGCTCGGCTCGACCGAGGCGAGATCGAGATCGAGCACGTCGGAGAAGTGCGGCTCCGGCGTCGCCTCGGTCCGGAACAGCCCCTGCTCCTTGCAGTAAGCCTCGACCAGCTTGATCTGCTCCTCGGTGCGGCCGCTCATTCGCAGGTAGGCGAGCGTCTGGTCATCGACCGGAAAAAATCCGATCGTCGCGCCGTACTCGGGCGACATGTTGCCCAGCGTCGCGCGATCGGCGACCGGCAGCGAGCCCACCCCCGGACCAAAATACTCGACGAATTTTCCGACCACGCCTTTCTTGCGCAGCATCTGCGTGACGGTCAGCACCAGGTCGGTCGCGGTCGCGCCGGGGCGCATGCTGCCGTGCAGACGAAAACCGATGACCTCGGGAATCAGCATCGGGATCGACCGCCCGAGCATCGCCGCTTCCGCCTCGATTCCGCCAACGCCCCATCCGACCACGCCGAGTCCGTTGATCATCGTGGTATGCGAGTCGGTGCCGAGCACGGTGTCGGGATAAGCGGATCCGTCGCGCGCGCCGAACACCACCGGCGCCAGGTATTCGAGGTTCACCTGATGGACGATTCCGGTGTCGGGCGGAACGACGCGAAAGTCGTCGAAGGCGCCCTGGCCCCAGCGCAGGAACAGGTAGCGTTCGCGATTGCGCTCGAACTCGAGGCGCGCATTGATCGCGAACGCGTCGGCGGTTCCGAACGCATCGACCTGCACCGAATGATCGATCACCAGATCGACCGGCTGGAGCGGGTTGATTTTCGCCGGATCGCCGCCGAGCCGCTTGATCGCGTCGCGCATCACCGCCAGGTCGGCGACCACGGGCACGCCGGTGAAATCCTGCAAGAGCACGCGCGCGGGCCGAAACGAAATCTCGCGCGCCGACGGTTTGCCGTCCCACTTCGCGAGCGTCTCGACCTGATCGGCGGTAACGTTGACGCCGTCTTCGCGGCGCAGAACGTTCTCGAGCATCACCCTGATCGAGAACGGAATTTTCGCGAGCGACAGACCGCGCCGCTCGAGCGCCTCGAGCTTGTAGATCGTCCAGGACTTGTCGCCGGATTTAAGCGTAGCGCGCGCGCCGAAACTGTTGGTCGCCATCGAATGAGCCTCTATTCCTTTCCTTTCACGGTAACGTCAGCGCGCGCCCCGATACTGGGAAGCGCGCGCTCGATTTGACTTGTATGCGATCAGAATAGCGCGCGCGTCCCGCCGATCAACCGCGCCCCGCGCGCGGAGCGCGCGCCGGCGCGGGACCCGGCAGACCGTCGAAAACCAGCGCGCGGCCGTCGGAATGAAAGCGCATCGCGGCCAGCATCCCGACGCGCGGCGAGGCGAGCGCCGGGTCGCCGTCGATCGTATCGAGCACGATCTTCGGCCGCGCTTCGAGCAGCGCGGTAACAGCGGCGCTGAAAGCTTCGTCATCGAGCGCGCCAATTGTTACGAGCGCGCGGCTGGCGAGCCCCAGGATCGCCTTTCCCGCGCGGATCACAATCAGGTTCGCCGCGTCGCGCGCGATACCGCATCCCGGCAGCATCAAGCCATAAGGATTGGCCGGGTCCGCCGCACTGATCGCAATAGGCTTCTCGCGCGCCGCGTTGAGCGCGCGCGCCGCGCGCAGCATATCGGCCGCTTCGGGCAGCGCGTATTGCTCGGCGGAAAGCGTGCGGACAAACCATCCGCGCCGAATCGTGCCGCCGTACTCGAGCCGGCGCAGCGCGAATGAAACCTCGTGCCACGCAAGCGCGTCGGGCTCGAGCGCCAGCATCTCGCGCGAGAGTATTCCATTGCGCGCCAGCAGACGCATCGCGAACTCCCGCGCCGGATCGGCGTCGGCGGCGGCCGCAGGCGCCGCTTCTATCGCGCTCCAGCGGCCCGAGACGCTTGACTTGAGCCGCGCGCGAAGCGCGGCGTCATGACGGGTGAATCCGCGCGGCGCGACACTCTCGATCGCCTCGGCGGCCGACGGCTCGGCGCCGAGCATCCTGAGTGGCGCGAAGCTGTCGTTGCCCGCCCGGCCGCGCGCGGCCAGCCGCCACAGCGCCGCGAGCGTGTCGCGCTCCGAAAGGTTCGCGCGTTCGGAAATCTGATCGAGGTACTGCGCGCCGCCCGCGCGCAGCGCCGCCAGAACGCTCTGCTCGCGCGGGTCGTCGATCTCACCGGATCCGGCAAAGCCCGCGAGCGCGCCACGCCGCGCGATGAACGTAATCAGGCCGGGACTCGTCCGGCTCTCATCCGCTTGCGCCGCCCATCGCATCTGCCCGCCAAGGCAAACCAGATCGAGCATCTCCGGACGATAGCCGCGAATCCGCGCGGGCAGAATCGCACGCTCCCAGAAGGCCGGCGCAAACGCGAGCCCGCAAAGCTGCTCGAGGACGGCGCTCACACCCGCCGCGTCGGCGGCAATCTCCGCGCCGCCGATATGCATCCAGCGCAGACGGAAGGCCGCGAACTCGTGGTCGGCGCACGGCTCGATTTCGGCGCGCACCCGCACGAGCGTCATGCGATGAATCCGCTCGAGGTTGTAACGCTCGCACCATTGCAGGGCCGCCGACGAAGTGAAGTGGCCGCGAAACACGGCGCCGCCCGCCTCGAGCGCGGGCAGCACTCGATCGATCGTTCGCGCGTCGAATCCAAGGCGCAGCGTGAGTTCAGCGGCGGTGATCGGACCCGAGATCTTGAGCGCGCGCCGGACTATCTCCTGCTCGGCGACGTCCGGATCGGCCGCGGGAAAATCCGCGGCACCGATAATCCGCGCACCGGGATACGCGGCCGCGAACAGACCCGCATCTTCAGCCGCGATTACGCTTTCGGCCGGGGTCTCGGCGCGAATCAGCCGGGCGACGCGCTTTTCGCGCGCGAGATCTTCCAGCATCGCGCGAGCACCCTCGCCCGCGCGTTCTTCTATCGCGCTCACGCTCAGCGCGCCGTGCGCACGAATCAATTCGTACAGCTCGTCGCGGTTTCGTGCGCGATAGCCGAGCGCCAATCCTGTTACTTCGTCGGCGACCGCCCGCACCGCGTCGTCAGCCAGCATCGCGGACAGATCTTCGCTGCGGAACACGTCCTCGGCCATCCCGCGATTCATCGAGACGGTGCGGCTGCGCCGATTCGCGCGCTCTCCGCCGTCAAGGAAGGAGTAGTCCCACGCGAGCAGCAGGCGATGAGCGAAGACCGAGGGCGAGACCGAATCGACGAAGACCGCGCGCACGGAGCCGTCGGCGACTCCCGTCAGCACGCGCTCCATCCGGTCCGCGTCGGCGGATTCGGTCAGACATTCGCGCATCGTTTCGGCGACGATGAAGTGCTCGGGAATCGCGATCGCGGGCGGGCGATTTTCGAAGCATGCCTGCTGCTGCGGAAACAGCGCGGCCAGCGCCTCCTGCGAGCGCAGGCGCTGAATCCACGCGGGGACCCGGTTGCCGTGCGCCGCGCGCATCACCGTCAGCGCGCGCGAAGCAACGTGGCGGAAGCGCACCTCGAACATCGGCGCCGCCAGCATCGCCTGCTCGAGCACGCCGCGCGCGCTGGCCGCCGGAAGCATCGCGAGCGTCTCTTCGATCGGAAAACTGTGGCGCGCGTTGAGCGCGATCAGCACGCCGTCATCGATCGCCGAAGCCTGAATCTCGAAATCGAACGACTGGCACAGCCGCTTGCGCAGCGCCAGCCCCAGCGCGCGATTGAAGCGGATTCCGAAGGGCGCGTGAATGACAATCTGCGTGCCGCCCAGCCCGTCGAAAAAGCGCTCGACCACGATCGTGCTCGAGTCGGGAATCGCGCCGAGCGCCGCAATCCCGCGCCGCACGTAATCGACCGCCTGCGCCGCCGCGCTCTCGGTGAGCGCGCATTCGGCGGCGAGCCATCGCGTCGCCGCCGAGTCGCCGCCGCGGTCGAGCTGCGCGGCAATCTGATGACGCAGCTCGGCAATTTCGGTCGAAAGCGCAATCGACCTGCCGCCCGCTTCGGTCTGCCAGAACGGCAGGGTCGGCGCCATCCCGGGCGCCGCCTCGACCATCAGGCGTCCGCGCGAGATGCGCTGAATCTGCCACGGCATCGAACCGAGCGAGAACACGTCGCCGCGCGCGGATTCCTGCGCGAAATCCTCTTCGACATCGCCGACCTTGCGCCCCTCGGATTCGATCACCACATCGTAATTGCCGCTCTCGGGAATGGTGCCGCCCGACATGATCGCGGCAAGTCGCGCGCCGCGGCGCGGGCGGATGCGGCGATTAGTCCGATCGAAAAAGATTTTCGGTGCAGCGCCGCTGATTCGCTCGGGCAGCTCCGTCGCCATCTGTTCGAGCAGGCGCGCCAGACCGTCCGCGTCCAGGCCGCCCAGGTTGTACGCGCCGCGCAGGATGCGCAGCAGATCGGCCTCGGAGATTTCGTCCTCTTCGGCGGCGATCGCGATAATCTGCTGCGCCGCAACGTCCAGGCATCCGCCGGGAATTTCGACTTCGTCGAGATGCCCGCGGCGAATCGCACGCACCGCCGCCGCGCATTCGAGCAGATCGTCGGTCGTCAGCGCGAAGAACCTGCCCTTGGGCGTGGCGCCGAGGCTATGCCCTGAGCGCCCGACGCGCTGGATTGCGGCGGAAATCGATTTCGGAGAATCGATCTGGCAGACCAGCTCGACGGCGCCAACGTCGATGCCCAATTCCAGCGACGCGGTCGCGACAATCGCGCGCAGGTCGCCGCGTTTGAGGCGCTGCTCGGCCAGCACCCGCTCTTTGCGCGCAAGGCTGCCGTGATGCGCCATCACCGCGTCCGCGCCGACGCGCTTTTGCAGATTGAGCGCGACGCGCTCGGCCCATCGGCGCGAGAGCGTGAAGATCAGCGTCGTGCGATGCGCCCGAATCAGGTCGGCGATTTGATCGTACATCGCATCCCAATGCTGATGCGTCGCGAGCGGTCCCAGCTCGGGCCCGGGCGCGATAACCTGCAAGTCCATCGCGCGCGCGCGATCGTCGGCGCGGACGATTTTTACCGGACGCGGCGTGCGCGCGCCGCCTTGCGCGATTTCGAAGCCCGCCAGAAACTTGGCCAGCGTCTCGATCGGGTTGAGCGTCGCCGACAGCCCGATTCGCGTGGGGCGCTCTCCGCCACAGGCGCGCACCAGGCGCTCGAGCCGCTCGAGCGTGATCGCCAGATGCGCGCCGCGCTTGTTCCCCGCAAGCGCGTGCAGTTCATCGACGATAACGTGCCGGACCGACGCGAGCTTGGCGCGAAACCGCGGCGAGGTGAGCAACAGGAACAGCGACTCGGGCGTCGTGACGAGAATCTGCGGCGGCCGCTTGAGCATCGCGCCGCGCTCGCCCGCCGGAGTATCGCCGGTGCGCAGGCCGGCGCGAATCACCCCAAGATCGATTCCGCGCGCGGCGCCGATCTCGCGGACACCCGCGAGCGGCTCATCGAGGTTGAGCCGAATATCGTTGGCGAGCGCCTTGAGCGGCGATACGTAAAGCACCGAGACCGCGTCGGACAGCGCGCCGCGTTCGGCCTCGCGCACCAGGCCGTCGATCGCCCACATGAAAGCAGCCAGGGTCTTGCCGCTGCCCGTGGGCGCGCACAACAGGACATCGTGCCGCGAGCCCGCCGCGCCGATAACAGGCCATCCGAGTTCCTGCACACGCGAGGGTGCGCCAAAGCGCCGCGAAAACCAGTCGCGCACCGCGGGATGAAAACCGGCGACCACGGGATGCATCGCGATCTTTATAACACCCTCCCCTGCGAGACGGCAGCGGGCGTTCGCCCGGGAATCAGAGGCGGAGCAACTCGGCGAGGCGTTCGCTGAACTCGCTGCGAGAGAGGGTCAAATCGAATCCGGCGGCGCGCGCGGCCTTGAGCGGTTTCAGATCGACATGCGAAGCGAAACCGACGATTCGCGCATCCGGAGCGCCGGCGCGAATCCGCGCCACGGTTTCGGCGGCCGGGAACGCGGCGTCGGAAAGATCGGCGAAGACCACCGCGGGATGACGGCTCGCGCAGTGCCGCGCCGCCGCGTCGAGCGTCGCGGCATACAGCAGCTCAACGCCGAGCGACTGCGCAACCGCCTCGAGCTTCGAGCGGAAGAAAAGATCGGTCACCAATCCGAGCGCGACTTTGCTGCTCATAATTCCTGCCGGTTTGCGAACGCGCGTGTGCGGCCTGACCCAGCATACCGATCGCGGCGATGCGGAACTACGAACGATTCAATGCTAGAACCGAGTGCATCCCGCACGCAGGAGAGCGCAGATGGCAAGGCTCATGAAGGGTATCGAGACGCAGTTGATTCACGCGGGCGAGCCCGACCCGCTGATCGGCGGCGCGGTCACGATGCCGATCTTCCAGTCCTCGACGTTCGAGGCGACCGGCGCCCCAAGCTATCACGATCTTCGCTACATCCGCCTGAGCAACACTCCGAATCATACCGCATTGCACGCCAAGCTCGCGATCCTCGAAGGCGCCGAGGCGGCGCTCGTCACGGGCAGCGGGATGGCGGCGATCTCGGCGGCTCTGATGACGATACTCAGCGGCGGCGGGCATCTGCTCGCGCAGGACAGCCTCTACGGCGGCACCCACGACCTGCTGACCCAGGAATTTCCCGGGATGGGAATGGAGGTTGACTTTATCGACGGCGACGACCCCGCCGCCTGGCGGGAAATGGTTCGCCCCAACACCAAGGCGATATATGTCGAGTCGATTTCGAATCCGCTGGTGCGGGTGAGCGACCTCGCGGCGGCGGTGGATTTCGCGAGCGCCAACGGACTAATCTCGATTATCGACAACACGTTCGCCAGTCCGATGAATTTCCGTCCCGCCGAGATCGGCTTCGACCTGTCGCTGCATAGCGCAACGAAATACCTGAACGGGCATACCGATATCGTTGCGGGCGCGGTGATCGGGCGGGCGGAGCTGGTCGCGGAGATCACGCACAAGCTGAACCATCTTGGCGGCGTGCTCGATCCGCACGCCTGCTTTCTGCTGAACCGCGGCATCAAGACGCTCGCGGTGCGCGTGCGGCATCAGAATGAGAGCGCGCTGAAGATTGCGCGCTTTCTCGAACAGCATCCAAAAGTCGCGCGGGTCAATTACCCTGGACTCGAGAGCCATCCGAATCATCTGCGCGCGTGCGAACTATTCGACGGCTTCGGCGGCGTGCTGAGCTTCGAGCTCGAAGGGGGCGTGGCCGCCGCCGCGAAGTTCATCGCGCGCGCCACGATCCCGATCTGCGCGCCCAGCCTGGGCGGAATCGAGACGCTGATCACGCGCCCCGCCGCCACCTCGCACTCAGGCATGTCACCAGAGCATCGCGCGAACGCCGGAATAAGCGACGCGCTGCTGCGGCTCTCGGTCGGACTGGAGTCAAGCGAAGATCTGATCGAAGACTTTACGCAGGCGCTGCGCCCGCTGTGATTCGGAGGCCTTGATTACTTAGTCTATTTGAACACTAGGTATTCCCCCCTTCGACTTTAGCCGCCGCGATGAATGAATTCGCAGCAGGCGTCGTCATAATATCAGGTGCCCCCGCACAAGCTGCGACCCGTCGCAGTATCCATGCTCACCCCCCGTTCGAGGCGACCCGTGGCGGCACGCCCGTGGCATCTCGGCACTTGGCTGTTCCAAGGCGGTCAAATGAAGGAGGTATGGCATGCCGAACGGAGCAAACAAATCGAGGTGGTGCGGCGCCGCGCTTGCAATAGCGATGGCGCTATTATTCGGCGCGTCGCCCGC
>DATLTX010000194.1:0-8241 GCA_035533435.1 Binataceae bacterium (SeqCode) | reverse complement strand
CGATTCCATTTCGATCTTCCATTCGTCGGGTTTGATCGCCAAATCCTCGCGCAACTGGTCGGCTGAAATTTCGAGGCCGCCCAGGTCGAGGTCCGCGATCTTCGGCACTCCGCCGGCCGGGGTTTTCTCGGCGCTGACGCGGCCCTCGATTCGATCGAGCATCCACTTGAGCACGCGGAGGTTGTCGCCGAAGCCGGGCCACAGAAAGTTGCCGTCACGGTCCTTGCGGAACCAGTTGACCATGAAGATCCTGGGCGGACGCTTGATCGATTTTTCCATCGCGAGCCAGTGGCCGAAATAATCGCCCATGTTGTAGCCGCAGAACGGCAGCATCGCCATCGGATCGCGCCTGACCACGCCGACCGCTCCGGCCGCGGCCGCGGTGGTTTCGGAGCCCATCGTCGCGCCCATGAAGACGCCGTGCGTCCAGCTTTCTGATTCGAGCACCAGCGGCATCGTGGTGGCGCGCCGTCCGCCAAACACGATCGCGGAAATCGGCACGCCCCTGGGATCGTTGGCGTGCGGCGAGAGCGCGGGATTATTGGTCATCGGCGTGGTGAAGCGGCTGTTGGGATGCGCGGCCTTGTCTTTCGATGACTTGTTCCACGGCCGCCCCTGCCAATCGAGCAATCCTTCCGGCGCTGGCGCGTCGGTTCCTTCCCACCAGACGTCGCCATCGGGCGTCATCGCGACGTTGGTGAAGATCGAATCGTGCCCGAGCATCTTCATCGCATTCGGATTTGAATGAGAATTGGTGCCGGGAGCGACACCGAAATAGCCGTTCTCAGGATTTACCGCCCATAGCCGCCCGTCGTCGCCAACGCGCAGCCATGCGATATCGTCGCCGACGGTGAAGACCTTCCATCCGGCGAAGGCGGGCGGCGGGGTGAGCATCGCCAGGTTGGTCTTTCCGCACGCGCTCGGAAACGCAGCGGCGACATAAGTGGTTTCGCCGCGGGGATTCTGGATGCCGAGGATCAGCATGTGCTCGGCGAGCCAGCCCTCGCGCCGTCCCTGGACGCTGGCGATTCGCAGCGCGAAGCATTTCTTGCTGAGGAGAGCGTTGCCGCCGTAGCCGGAGCCGACCGACCAAATCGCGTTGTCTTGCGGGAAATGGCAGATGAGGCGGCGGTCGGGATTGACGTCGAGCGTGCAATGGACGCCGCGGCAGAATTCGTCGCTTGCGCCCAGGATCTCGAGCGCCGCCGAGCCCATCCGGGTCATGATCCCCATGTTGAGGGCGACATAGACGCTGTCCGTAATCTCGACGCCGACCTTCGCGAATGGCGATCCGATCGGCCCCATCACGTACGGCAGAACGTACATCGTGCGCCCACGCATCGAGCCGGCAAGCCATCCGCGCAGCTTGGCGTAGGTCTCGGCGGGGTCGGCCCAGTTGTTGGTCGGGCCGGCGTCGATTTTGTCGGGCGAGCAGATGAGAGTGAGTTGTTCGGTGCGCGCGACGTCGTTGGGATTCGATCGATGCAGATAGCTTTCGGGTTTCTTCTTTGGACTCAGCGGGATGAGGGTGCCGGATTTGACGGCCAGGTCGGTTAGGCGGTGGCGTTCCGCTTCGGAGCCGTTGCACCATACGATCTGATCGGGCGTCGAGAGGCTCGCGATCTCCGCGACCCAATCTGCGAGGGCGCGGCTTTTGGTTGGTGCGGATTTAGCGTCGTGGTTTTGCGTCACTGCATCAGGCTCCGTATCAGTAGTCTGTCGCGGGAGGGGTATTATGCGAAAATCCGCCCGGTGTGGCTAACCACATCGTAACATTTAGCGCGGCTAATAGTCTAGCATATCGATGGAACTATAAGCCACGCTTCATGATGCCGGCCAGCCGGAATCCGCACCCGGGACAAAAAACGACGGCGCCCGCCTAGGCGAACGCCGTCCAACTCGAACCGTCAGAGCCGTGCGTGATTACATCGTATTGCCGCTCACGCCAGCTTTGGCCATCGCGTCCGGATCGAAGAAACTACGCTCGACGGCGCCCATGTTGATGTACCAGCATTCGCGTTCCGGCGTCTCGCGTCCCGGCAGGTAGCACATCGAGTGCACACCGCCCTGGATATCCATCGCGAGCGCGCCCACCACGAACGAGCGCTTGAACAGATAGATCGCGACGCGCGCATCGGGCACCGGACGATCGCGGTATGTGAGCCAGTAGATGAATCCCTGGAAGAGCCGTCCCGCGCGGTCGTACACGTCGATGTACGGTGCGAACCACATTTCCGAATCCATGAACACTATATCCTTGGAACCCAGGTAGCCGCCGAGCCGGTTACGGTCCGGAGTCGCCTCGACGATATACATGTGGCGCATCTCCCAGACTTCCGGACACGCGGAGCCGCCGCCGTCAGTGACGCAGCGGACCTCCGGCGAGTGTTCAGCATGCGCGCTCGCGAGCATCGTCTTCTCGCCGAGGTAGCGGTTGGTGAACCACTCGACTTTCGGGTTGAATCCACCGTAATGGTCGGGATTCCACGCGCCGATTCGGCTCGGATTGCTCAGGATCGCTTCATCGAGACGGCGCAGTCTGCGCGCGCCCGGAGTCCAGGTCCATTCGTCGTCGCCGCGCTTGGGATCCTGGAAGCGGTAGCGGATGATGCCGACGCCGCGCGCCGACGCGGGCGCGAGCACGGGGTATAACCCGAACAGCCACATCCGGTTGCTCTTCTTGAAATCCGGATCGGTCGGCAGCGGCTCAACCTCGGTCCGGCCGATCTCATCGTAGCCCGCGTAGTGGCCGACTTGCGTGTAGTTGATTGTGAAGATCGGCTTGTTGCGGCCGACGTTGACGTCCTCGCAGTCGAAGAAACGGAGGTCATAGTCGTCGCTATTGATCGGGCGGAACTGTTCGTTCCAGATGATCTTGGTCCCGACTTCGGGATCGTTCGGATCGATTAGCGGAAACGGCTGTCCCGCGACGTATCCGACCAGCGAGCGATGGTCCGACGACAGGCGCACCTGCGCCGAGTATTTCTCGGTGGCGTCCTTATACGGTGGCGGCCAATCGATCCGCTGGGTCGAAACGATCTTCATCGTCATCCCGTTTACGACCGCGTCGTAGGTGCCGAGCGAGACGAGATTTTTGATCTTGGCCGAGTTGTTGTAGTCGATGAAGTCGCCCGGCTTGACCTGCGCGCGTGTGACCGACGCGGCAAATACGATAGCAATGACGAACCCGGCGACGATCGCGGAAAGCTTGCGAATCCGCAATTCCATAGCGAACCTCCCTGTGCGAGTTTGCGGCTCAGGCGCTTCAAACCGGTGGCGGGAGTGAGGTCAGGTTGAGGAATACTTATGCGAGTAAGCGCCATTACTTATATCTCTCAGGGTAGATATACCTGCAATCGAAAAAAACAAGCGCCCCGGAGATCATCCGGGGCGCCCGCGCGGAAGCGTGATTTTGGGTGCCGCTCAGTAGGCGGCGCTTTTGCGGGTTGATTCGACCAGGCGCTGGATTTCGGCTTCGCTGAAGCCGGCGAGCAGGCGCGCCTCGCGCGCGATCGTCAGCATCATGCCGTCGTCGATCTTCAAATCCTCGGCGGCGCGGCGTCCGCCGCGGAAGTTGAAAACTTCATCGACGGTTTCCTGGAACGCCTGCGCGCGCGCGAGCCGCTCGGGGTCGCCTTCGGTCAGCTTGCGCATCCACTTCGAGCCCATCCGGACGTGCGTGATTTCGTCGGCCAGCACGTAATCGATCGCGCGCTCGATCACCTCGTCGCCATTGCGCTGGGCGATTCGGATAAGTTGATCGAACACGTCGCAGGCAAGGCCCTCGAGTCCGCGATTGATTCCGGCGATGCGGGCCGCCGGATCCTCGGCCTGGGTGCATCGCCACAGGATTTCGGTCTCGACGTAGTCGCCCATCTTGCCGCCCATGTAGTTGAGCAGGCGCTCGAAAATTTCCGCGTGACGGGATTCGTCCCAGACTTGCCGGGCCATGTCGAGCTGGAATTCCCATGGCGCGTCGGGAAAGTCGAACAGCGAGCGTCCCGCGGCTTCCATCGCCTGGAACTCTCCGGTCATGATTCCATGCATCCGCGAACGCAGCGCCTCTTCGTCGAAGGGCAGGGGACGGCTGTCGAGACCCTGTTCCTCCTGGATTTCGCGCACCTGTTTGCCGCGCATCAGGACGATATGGTCGGGCCGCGCAAGACGATCAACCGGGATGCATCGTTCCATCGTTCAAATTCCTCTGGGCCGGATCTAGTAGGCCTGGCTCTTGCCAAAGCCTTTGACCAGGCGCTCGAGCTCTTCTTCGGTGAAACCGGCCAGCAGGCGCGCTTCGCGCGCGATCGTGATGCCCTGGTCGATCTCGATATCCTTGCCGTTGACGTGCTGCATGATCTTGGCGGCCTTATCGACCGTGGTGCGCGTGCCGCCGAAGTTGAACAGGTCGTCGATATTATTCTGGAAGTCCTGCGCCTTTTTGTAGCGCTCGGGGTCGCCCTCGGTGAGCTTGCGCATCCATCGCGAGCCCATCCGGACGTGCGTGATTTCGTCGGCCAGCACGTAATCGACCGAACGCTCGATCACTTCGTCGCCCATCTTTTGCGCAAGCCGGATAAGCTGCTCGAAGACATCGCAGGCAAGCCCTTCGAGGCCGCGGTTGATTCCGGCTATGCGCGCGGCGGGATCCTCGGCCTGGGTGCACGACCACAGGACTTCGCTCTCGGGGAATTCGCCGTAGAACGAGCCGACGTAATCCAGCAGTTTCATGTAGATTTCGGCGTGCCGCGATTCGTCCCATACCTGGCGCGCCATGTCGAGCTGGAATTCCCACGGCGCGTCGGGGAAGTCGAACACCGAGCGGCCCGCCGCCTCCATCGCCTGGAACTCGCCGGCGCAAATCCCGTGCAAGCGCGCTTTCAGGAAATCCTCTTCGTAGGGCATCGCGCCGTTCGGAGTCAGGCCCTGCTCGACGCGCGCTTTGCGCGAGCGCTCGGCGGGAACCAGAATATGATCTTCAGGACGCGCCAGCTTGTCCACTGCAATCATTCGCTGCATCGATCTTCTCCTACCGGCTCCACGCTGACCGCACCACGGTCAGGTTAGTCGCTTCGCGCACGGTCCAGCGGCCGCTGTCTCTGCCAGTTTCGCGCTCCTCGCCCAGCCGGAACTGAAGGGTAAACGGCTTGGCGGAGCGTCCGGTCAGGCGAGCTTTGGTGTACCAGTGCTTCGCGAGTCTCGCCTGTCCAATAATCGTAATTTTTTCATATGCGCCGGGCTTGACCGAATCGGCGATATTGAGCATCGCCTCGCGCGCCTGCTCATCCGATGCGGCTTCAATTTCGGCGCGGCGGCCCGCGATGAGCGCGGCGAGGATGGCGTCGGCGGCGGCGATCATCGCGGGCGGAGGCTCGACGATCCGCGCGATCGGCTGCGGCCCCATCACGTTGGCGCGATTTCCCAAATCAGGCATTCGAGTTGCCTCCGCGTTCGACGCTGTAATGCTGGATATCGCTCCACGGCGAGGGTTTGCCGCTGATATTCTCGGCGCCGGCGATTACCCATTTGCCGTCTTCGCTATTCTTCCATCGGATGAGCAGCTTGGCGATTTCCTTTGCCCCCGACAGGCGCAGCTTCGAGATGTACTGAAAGCCGAGCCTGGCCAGCGCCAGCGTCTCGAAATTGTCGAACGGGCGCATCGGCGCGATCGCCGCGACGGCATCGCGATAGCTCGGTTGCGCCGAGCTGGCGAGGTACGCGTCGGCGTCGGCGCCGCCGGCAAGGAGAGCCTTGCCGTGCGCGATAATGCGCTCGTCGAGTCCGGGGACGTTCATCAACTGCGGCCGAATTTTCTCGGCCCCTCCTTCTCGGGCTCGAAGCCCGTCACTCCGCCCGAAGCCGCGAGCAGCTCTTCTAGATGCGCCTGCCAGTTCGCGGCGCGGCGATGCTTTTCCGGAGAATCGAGCAGGTCGCCCAGCAGGACGAGGCCGCGCTCGACGTGCGCGGTTTCCTCCTCGAGCATCCGCTCGAGGATCCGAATAGTAGGCGGCTCATAGACCGGGTTGGCGGCGGTGATCAGCGCGCTGTAATGGGAGATCAGATGCGGCTTGAGCACGCGGTAGATTCCGACCAGCCGCTCGATCGTATCCTCCCACTGTTCCTTGTCCTCGATCTCCTGCATGAAGGTGACGAAGTTTTCGTTGGCCGGCTTCGAGACCTGCGCCTGCGCGCGCAACTCGGGCAGCCTTTTGCCGAGCGCGTCGGTATGGAGCGCGTCTTCGTACACCTGCTTGGCCATCTCGAGCTTGACCGGAACTTCGGGGGTAAGCGCGATCCATCCCGCCATCATCCGCATCATCCGCTCTTCGGCGTAGCGGTAGTTCATGATCTGGTTGACGCTTTCGCGGACGCTGTAGACGCCGTCGAGCGTACGCCGGTCGTAAAACGCCATCGTTATGACTCCTCGCTTCGCTGAAGTTCGGCCGCGTGATGCTGGCCGATCGGATTGCCGGCTGCGGCCGCGAAAAAGCGGCCCTCGATTATTCCGGCGATCTCGCGCCAGTAAGTTTCCTTGTCGATTCCGGCCAGCGCCCGCCCGCCCGTGGCCCATCCCGCGCACAGCATGTGCACGATATGGACCGCGCTCTTGAGGTCCACGAAGTGGATGAGTCCGGCGTCGCGTCCGCGCTCGAGCACGCCGCTGACCGCGGCCAGATAAGGATCGCTCGCCGCCGCCATCGCAGTGCGATAAGGCGGGCGGCGCGCCAGGTAGCGCGCCTCGTGATGGAGCACGTTGAAGGCTTCGCGGTAGCGATCGATCACGTCGAGGATCGTGCGCATCATCTCGATCAACTCGCGGCGCGGATCGTCACCACCCCGCTCGCGGATGATCGGCAATTGATCGATCAACTCCGAGACCATCGATTCGGCGATCAGGACCAGGATTTCGTCTTTGCCGTGCAGATAGACATAGATCGATCCGGCGGCGATTCCGGCTTCGAGCGCGAATTCCTTTACCGAGGCCTCGTGAAAGGATTTGCGTTCGAGCACGCGGCAGGCGGCCAGAAAAATCTGCCGCCGCCGCTGGCGAACCAGCACTTCATCTTGCGGAATTGAGCGCAGTGCTTCAGGCATCGTGGAGATGGCGCGCCGCCGCGGCAAAAGGGCCTCCGCGACACGCGTCATGATCTGCGCACCCTATTGAATGAACGTTCATTTGTCAACTCTCCAATTTTCGAGGCTGAGCCGTTCCGCCTTATGCGCTGGTTCGCGATCCGCGGTTCTGCAGCGAGTTATCGTCGATTCGCGGCCTCGGCTATGATCTCGCGTCGAGGTTCCTGCTGATGCCCGATAATCCCGGCAAGTTCGTCAAGGAGACGCGGCTCGATCGGATCTTCAACCAAAGCTTTGGATTTCTGGTGCGGCTCGGAATCGGCTTCGCGCACAACTATCTGCTCATCACCAGGGGCCGCAAGACCGGGCGCGAATATGCGACGCCGGTCAACCTGCTCGAGATGAACGGGCGCCGCTACCTGGTTGCGAGCCGCGGCGAGACCGGATGGGTCCGCAACGCGCGCGCGGCGGGAACGGTGGTTTTGAAAAAGGGCGCCAAGCAATGGACCTGGAAAGTGCGCGAGCTTTCGCTCGACGAGCGTCCTCCGGTCATCAAGGAGTTCCTCGATCGATTCGCCTCGTCGGTGCAGCGCTTCTACACGATCCGCGCAGGCGCACCCGTCGAGGAGTTCCGCGCCGTCGCCGCGAGCAACCCGGTCTTCGAGCTCAGCGCATAACGCGGCGCGCGCGACTTCAATGACGCCAAACCCGCCCGAGTCCGGGGCGCCGCGAGCGGCCGAGCCGCTTCCCGAATTTTACGATACCGCCGAGAACCGGCGGCGCGTGCGCTCGACCGTATGGATCCTGATCGCGATGCTGGTCTATCAGGGTTATTCGGGCTCGATCGTCGTGGTCGCTTCGCCGTGGATCGCGAAGAGTTTTGCGCTCAGCGAATCCGCCCTGGCTCGAGTGTTCGCGTGGCTGGCGCTCGCGGCGCTAGGCTCGCTCGTGCTGACGCGGATGGTGGATCGGACGGGGCGCCGGCGCGTGCTCATCTGGTCGTCGATCGCGATTCCGCTTGCGGCGCTTGGCGCGGCGGCCTCGACGCACCTCGCGATGTTCGTCGCCTGCGCGATCGTGATGAACGCATTCGTCGGCGCCGCCGCCGCGTCATCGATCGTGATCCTGGCCGAAGTCCTGCCGATCGCGCGCCGCGCCGACGGGCAAAGC
>DATLTX010000193.1:0-28536 GCA_035533435.1 Binataceae bacterium (SeqCode) | reverse complement strand
TGGATCCGCCTGATCGCGGGAACCTTTATTATCGCCAGTCTGGGCTTGGGCTATTTCTACAGCAGCTACTGGCTGCTGTTCACCTTGTTCGTCGGAGTCAATCTGTTCCAGTCCGCGCTAACCGGCTTCTGCCCGGCTGAGATGATCCTGAAAACTCTCGGCGTCGAAGCAGCGCCGTGCGCTGCTCCGAAGAACGAAACGAATCCAGATCCGGCCGGTCAGAAGCCGGCGACCGCGCGATGATCGATCATCTCAAGCACGCGCAATTGGAGAAGAGATCATGAAACCATTGCCACATCATTACACGGTAAAGGCCGAAGGCGCGCCGGATGGCTTGGTGCCGTTGTCCGCGAAGGGACTGCAAAACCTGGACACGGCGGCACCCGCCGACTTCGGCGGCCCCGGAGATCAGTGGTCCCCCGAGACGTTGATAACGGGTGCGGTCGCGGATTGCTTCATCCTGACCTTCAGGGCGATTGCGCTTGCCTCTGGTTTCGCCTGGATCAGTTTGAGCTGCGAAGTTGAGGGCGTGCTTGATCGGGTTGACGGTGCGACGCGTTTCACCGACTTCGCGATCCGTCCCCGGCTCGTGCTGGCGGCGGCCGGAGACCAGGCCAAGGGCGAAAGGCTGCTTGAGAAGGCCGAGAAGTCGTGCCTGATCACGAACTCGCTGCGCGCAACGACACGCCTTGAGCCGATCGTGTCAGCGTATTGAGGCCGGGCCGCAAGGAGTATCCGCGATGCGTAGGTTCACAGGCGTCAGACTCGCGCTCTCGATACTGACCGTATTCGCGCTGGTGAAAGGCGCTGGCGCCGCCGAACCGTCCAGGCGGCGAATCTCGCTGCCTGAGGCGCTCGCAATCGCGATGCAGCATAACAGGCCGCTGCGCGCCGCTGATCTTCAGGGAGATTCCGCCCAGTCGCAGGTTGGAGTCGCACGCGGGGCGATGCTTCCGAGGCTCGATGCGATCGAGAATTATTCCGAGACGAATAACCCGGTTCTGGTTTTTTCCAATCTGCTTGCACAGCAGGAATTCACCCAGAATGATTTCGCCCTGAGCCGCCTGAACCATCCGGCAACGCTGTCCAACTTTCAAAGCCAGGTGCGCCTCTCGTTTCCGGTGTTCGCGGGCGGCAGGCTGCTGGCCGGCTTCAGAGCCGCGCGCTTTGGCGCGGAAGCTGAAAGATGGCGCGCCGCGAGGACCCGTGACGAAACCGCGTTCGCGGTGATCAACGCCTACTACACCGCGGTGCTCGCCGAACAGCGTAAGGGCGTTATCGAGCGCGCCCTGGATGCGGCGCGGTCTCATCTCACCCAGGCGCAAAATCTGTTCGCTTACGGAAAAGCGGTCAAGGCCGACGTGCTCCGGACCGAGGTTGCGGTGGGTACTCTCGAGGAGCAGCAATCCGACGCCGAAAGCCAGCTCAGGATTTCATGGGCGGCGCTGGCTCATACGCTCGGCGACGAGGATGAGTCGCTCGCGCCGATTTGGAATCCCGACGCGCTCGCTGGGGTTGCGCCGTCGGCGGCGGAACCGCTGGAAAAACTGGTCGCGGAGGCCGCGGCACAGCGCCTCGAGATCAAGATTGCCGCCGCGCAGGTCAAGCAGGCCGAGCAGGGCGTGACGATCGCGCGCGCCGACTACCTGCCGTCGGTCAACGTCGCAACGACCTACGAAAACGACTCGGAGCAACTGACGCGCGGGGGCAACAACTTCGCGGTTTTCGCGTTCGCCCAGGTGAACCTGTTCAATGGCCTGGCTACAAAGAGCAAAGTCGATGCGGCGCAGGCCGAGCGCGCGCGGGCCAAGGATCTGGCCGACGATCTGAAGCATGCCATCGCGCTCGAAGTGGAAAGCGCGTACCGCACGCTTGGAGCGGCCGAAAAGAACGTTCAGGTCGCGGGCACCAATTACCGCTACGCGGGCGAAGCGCTGCGGATTCTCGAGGATCGCTACGGCGCCGGATTGGCGACCAACCTGGACGTCCTTGAGGCGCAAGCGGCGCGCCAGCAAGCCGACATGGGCGAAGTCCACGCGCAAGTGGCGGTGTTCGTCGCGCGGGCCGCGCTGGATCTCTCGATTGGGCGCTCGCCGGCCCACTTATCGGGTCGATGAATTTGGACCTGCAACAGAAAATCCGGCGGCCGTCTCGTCCAGTGATATGGCTGGCGGTTGGCGGCGCGCTGTTACTCGTGTTGCTCGCCGTCGAAATTTATCACTACGGCAAGATCGCACCGGGTTTGCTCGCCGAATCCGGCGCGGCAAGTCCCAACGAGCCGACAGAGGTCGTTTCCAGGCAAGTCGTGCCGATGCGCCGGGATGTCGTGGGCACTATCCAATCCGTGGTGCCGGTGGATGCGTCGAGCCGGGTCAGCGCAACGGTGGATGCGGTAAAGGTGCGCGCGGGTGACCGCGTGCGCCGGGACGAAATCATCGTCGAGCTCGATTCAGCGGACGTTCGCGCACAGGTAGCGCAGGCCCAGGGCGTTCTTGCGGCTGCTCAGGCGGAACTGACCCGCTCCGGCGCCGACTACAGGCGCTACGCGGCGCTGCTCAAGCGCGGCGCTGTAACCGCCAGCGAATACGACGGCGCTCACGCGGCATACCAGTCGGCGACTGGCAATGTCGCGCGCGCCGAGGCCGCCGTTTCTGCGGCGCGCGCCGCACTGGCCTACTCGACGGTCCGTTCTCCAGTGGACGGCGTGGTCGTCGCGCGGATGGTCGAGCCGGGCGACATCGCGATGCCGGGCAAGGTTTTGGTGCGGCTCTATGACGATCATGCGCTTCGGGTTGAGCTGATGGTGCCTGATGAGCTTGCCCCGCGGGTCGGCGTCGGGATGCCGCTCGAGGTGGAGACCGGTTCTCCGGGCCGCAAGATTTCAACTCAGGCAAGCGAGGTGGTTCCGGCCACCGACCCGGCGAGCCGGAGCTTCATCGTGCGGGCGCCGGTTCCCGCGGGATTGGGACTTCGACCGGGAATGTTTGCGCGTGCAAATTTCGGCGTCGGCGAAGAACAACTCCTGAGTATCCCGCGCAGTGCGGTTCAGTCGGTGGGTCAGCTCACCACCGTGCGAGTGATCGTTCGCGGCGCGGTCCAAGTCCGTCAGGTTGCACTGGGTCGCGCGCTCGGCGACCGCGTCGAGGTCCTGGCCGGTCTGAACGAGGGCGACCGTGTGATCATGGATCCATCGCGGCAGGAATCGAATGCCCGACAATGACAAACCGCTGACGCTCGGTTTCACAGCGCGAATCGTCGATATCTTCCTTGGTTCGAATCTGTCGATTTTGCTGCTGCTCGCTTCGCTGGCCGCCGGGGTAGTCGCTTTGATGGTGACGCCGCGCGAGGAAGATCCGCAAATTTCGGTTCCGCTCGCCGATATCATCGTACAGATGCCTGGGGCCAGCGCCGCCGAAGTCGAGAACCTGGTCACCATCAATCTCGAAAAGCGGCTGTGGGAGATGGACGGGGTCCGCCACATCTACTCGTCTTCACAGCCGGGAACCGCGATGATCACCGTGCGTTTCCGGGTCGGCTACGACAGGACCAAGGCGCTGGTCGAGATTTACAACAAGCTCGAATCCAATCGCGACGCGGCGCCGCCCGGCGTGACCGGCTGGATCGTGAAACCGATCGGGATCGACGACGTGCCGATCGTGACCGTCACACTCTACAGTGCGACCGAGGGCGCCGCGGGCCTGCGCCGGATCGCCGACGAGATCCTCCATCGCATGCAAGAGGTCGCGGACACCGGACGCTCGTTCGTAGTCGGAGGGCGGCCGCGCCAGGTGCGGGTGATGCTCGATCCGCAACGACTGGCGGGCCACGACGTTACCGTGCTCGAGGTCGCGCAGACGCTGCGCGGTGCGAACGTCAACTTGCAGGCGGGCAGCTTCGCGCGCGGCAACCGCGAGTTCGTAGTCGAGAGCGGGCCGTTTCTGCGCAGCGCCGCCGAAGTTCAAGACCTGGTCGTCGCGGTTCGCAATGGCCAGCCGGTTTACCTGCGCCAAATCGCCGATGTGAATGATGGCCCCGCCGAAGCTATCGACTATACGAACATCTCATTCGGCCCCGCGCGCGATTCCCTGCTGGCGGAACCGGGGCAATTCAAGCTGACCTCGGTTGGCGAGCGCGGGCGGATTTATCCCGCCGTTACGATCGCTTTCGCCAAGCGCCAGGGAACCAACGCGGTCGCGGTGGCCGAAGGATTGCTGGCCAAGGTCGAGGCGCTCCGCGGCGTTGCGATTCCCTCCGATGTGCACGTTCTGGTCACGCGCAACTACGGCCAGACCGCCGACGAGAAAGTCAACGACCTGGTGCGCGAGCTGCTGATCGCGGTAGCGATAATCGTCGCGCTGCTGGCGTTCTCGCTGGGCGTCAGAGAAGCGTTCGTGGTTGCGATCGCGGTCCCGGTCACGCTGTCGATCGCTCTGCTCGCCAATCTTTTTGCGGGCTACACGATCAACCGGGTAACCCTGTTCGCGCTGATTTTGTCGCTCGGACTGCTGGTCGATGACCCGATCGTCGATGTCGAGAATATCCATCGTCATTTCAAGCTGCGTCAGGCGCCGCCGCGCGAGGCGACGTTGATCGCAGTCGATGAGGTCAGGCCGCCGACGATTCTGGCGACCTTTGCCGTGATCGTGGCGTTTATCCCGATGCTGTTTGTGACCGGGATGATGGGTCCGTATATGCGGCCGATGCCGTTCAACGTGCCGATGGCGATGCTGATGTCGCTGATCGTTGCCTTCACGATCACTCCGTGGGCGGCGTTCCATCTGCTCAAACATGAGTACGATGAGCCGCCCGCGGCCGATCGCGAAGAAGAGGGCGCCGCCGTACGCGGCTGGTACACGCGGCTGTTGCGTCCGCTGATGGAGAGCCGGCGGCGCGCATACCTGTTCCTGATCGCAATCGGCGCGGCCCTGGTGATCTCGATCCTGCTGGTCGTGCTCGGGCTGGTGCCGGTCAAGATGCTGCCGTTCGACAACAAGAACGAGCTCGACCTGGTAATCGATATGCCGCAAGGCACGCCGCTCGAGGCGACCAACGCGGTGGTGCTCGATTTCGAAAATCTTCTGTCGCGGGTAACTGAGGTGAGCAATTTCGAAGCGTACGTCGGAACCAGCTCGCCGTTCGATTTCAACGGGATGGTCCGCCACTATTATATGCGCCGCGAGCCTTCACAGGCGGATATCCGCATCAACCTCGCTCCGAAATCGAGCCGCCTTCAGTCGTCGCATGAGATCGCGCTGCGGCTGATACCTGAAGTCAACGCGATTGCGAGCCGCGATCACGCAAGGCTGGCGAAGATTGTCGAGAGTCCGCCCGGCCCACCGGTTCTGGCCTCAGTGGTGGCCGAGATCTATGGACCGCCGACCGACGAATACCAACAGTTGATTGCCTATGGCGGCGAGTTGAAAAAAGTTTTCGCGCGGACCGGCGGCCTGGTGTCGCCCGATGATTTCTCGATTGCTGCCGCGCCGCGCCTGGCGTTCGTTCTCGACCGGCGCGAGGCCGCGCTCAATGGAGTTACCGCCGCGCAGGCCGCACAGACGATAGCAATCGTTCTCGGCGGTCAGGCCGCCGGCACCGTGCATATCGATTCCGAACGCAACCCGCTCGTAATCCAGTTGCGAATGGGAAAAGCAGCGCGTTCGACGGTCGAAGGGTTGATGGCGGTCGAGCTGCGCGGCGCCGATGGCCGCCTGGTGACGCTCGGCGAGCTTGGCAACTTCCGCCAGACCGTGCAGGAGCAGCCCATCTACCACAAGGATCTGCGCCGGGTCGCGATGGTGATGGCAGGGACGGCGGGAATCAGCCCGGTCAACGAAGTGCTGTGGCTCGAAGCGCGCACCGCGCATCTGCTGCCGCCCGGTTACCAGATCAATTGGACCGGCGAGGGCGAGTGGCAGATCACGGTGACCGTGTTCCGCGATCTGGGCGTCGCATTCGCCGCGGCGCTCTTTTTGATATTCGTGCTGCTGGTCGCGCAGACGGGTTCGATGGCGATGCCGCTGATCATCATGGCTGCGATTCCGCTGACGCTCATCGGGATCATGCCCGGCTTCTTCATCCTGAACCTGCTCACCAACCGGCCGATTGCGGGCTATGCCGATCCAACTTTCTTCACCGCGACGGCGATGATCGGCATGATCGCCCTGGCGGGAATCGTGGTGCGCAACTCGATTATCCTGATCGATTTCATCCAGCTCGGAGTCTCGCGCGGCCTCGCACTGGAAGCGGCGGTGCTCGAAGCCGGCGCGGTGCGGCTGCGTCCAATCGTGCTGACGGCCGCCGCGGCAGTGCTTGGCTCGGTGATTATCACGCTCGACCCGATTTTTTCGGGACTGGCGTGGGCGTTCATTTTCGGTATTTTCGCCTCAACCGGCTTCACCCTGCTGGTGGTTCCGCTCATCTACTACCTGGTTTACAGCGGCGCGACCGCGCCGCCGCCATCAAAGAGAAACGAGAATTGAAATCTTCACCGAAACCTCGCGTAACCACCGTCCCTCCGCCGATTGAAGGCGTCGACCCGCGACCCGGTCTGTCGAAAGCGGGAATCCACGACGAGTTGTCCGGGTCAATTCAGGATCGTTTGTTCGAGCAGTTCGCCAGAATCGGAAGGGCGATGGGTAACAAGCAGCGCCTCAAGCTGCTCGAGCTTCTCGCCCAGACCGAGCGCACGGTCGAGGCGCTCGCCGACGAGTCGGGGCTCTCGGTCGCCAATGTATCGCAGCATCTTCAGCGCTTGCGCGAAGCCGGGATTGTCGAGGCGACCAAGAAAGGGCTTTACGTTCGCTACCGGCTGGCCGGGCCGGAGGTGCTCGAGCTGATCAGGATTATTCGCCGGGTCGCGGAAACTCGCTCCGCGGAACTTGAGCGAATCGTACGCACCTACATGGCCGATCCGAGCGAGCTCGAACCGCTGACCCGCGCCGAACTCGTAAGTCGTATTCGCGACGGCAGCGCGGTCGTGCTCGATGTGCGGCCGGCCGAGGAATACCGGGCGGGACATATCGCCGGTGCAATTTCGATCCAACTCGACGAGATTGACAAGCGGCTCGCCGAGGCCTGGAACGGCAAGGAAGTGATCGCCTATTGCCGCGGACCATACTGCCTGCTCGGTCATCGCGCGGTCGAACTTCTGCGCAAGAGCGGACGCAAGGCGCGGCGCCTGGCGGAAGGCTTCCCGGAATGGATGGCGGCCGGACTTCCCGTCGAAACCTCGCCGGACGCGGTGGCACCCGCAGAGGATCGAGCAAGCGCAGGCCGGCGAGCGAATTCTGTCAGGCGAAAATGAAAAGCGGCGTTGAAGGTCCGAGTGCGCCAGCTATCGCGTCGGTTCCGCCGGCGGTTCGATTACACCTGTCCTCTGAGTTCGTGAGTTTTGCGGAATCCGGGATTCCTTGCGCGGCAGACAAGTGCGGGAATGACATAAGTTGCTTGTGCGCCCGAGGAATTTGACTGACGGGGTGGCTCTCGGCCGCCAAGTTTCCAATAAATTCACAGACTCGCTACGCGGGTCGTCTCGATTCAGCGCGACTGTGTGATTTGGAGACACGCAAACGCAGCTTTTGGATACAGCCCGCGCTGGGGTCTTCGATCGCGATTTTCCGGGACGATTAGCGAAAGCTTCCGCAAATATCCGGATCTCTTATACCGCCGTCGCCGGATCTCTCTCATCGCCCGAGTGACCCCTGTCCTTGAGCATCGGAACGAGCAGCGCGGCAAGTTCCGCCTGGTATGGAAACGAACCGGGCTCGTAGCCGCACAGCGCGTCTTCAGCCAGCAAGTCGCCGGTTTGCGCAAAAGCCCGTGAACGCGAGCCGCCGCAGACCGGCGCAAACTCACAAGCGCCGCATCGCCCCTCGAGCAATCGCGTTTCGCGCAGGGCGGTAAAAATCGCACTGGTTCGATATAGCGACGGCAGTTCCGTCGTGCGCACGTTACCGGCCGACAGCGGCAGGAAGCCGCTGGGATAGACCTCGCCCGTGTGAGAAACGAAAACGAAGCCGCGCGCCGCATTGATATCGAGCGGAGGCCGCCGTCGTCGGCCGGTCGGTACGATAGGACCGAATTCGCGGCGCAAGTATCGATAGTTTTCTCCCGGCTCAAAAGCGCGATCGGCGGCACTTCCGGTCTGCTCGATAATCGCCCGCTGCATCGCCACCCGCTTGAAGTGATGCGCTTCGGTCGTTTTCACCGGAAAGATGGCGCCCACGTCATAGAGGAAGTTGAGTACGTCCTCGCATTCAGTTGGGAGAATCTGTTCCAGCCCGCTCCCACGGCCAGTCTGAACGAGAAAGAAGACGCTCCAGGTCATCGCCCTGTGTTCGAGGACCAGCCGCGCGATAGCCGCAAGGTCACGCAGATTGCGCCTGGTTACGGTGGTGTTCACCTGGACCTTGAGTCCGATCTCGTGGGCACGTTCCCACGCCTCGAGGGTTCGAGCGAAAGTCTGCTCCCGGCCGCGGAAAGAGTCGTGGATGGGCGCGCTCGAGCCGTCGAGGCTCAGCGAAATCGCGACCAGTCCGGCGTCTTTTAGTTCCGCCAAAGCCTGCGTCGTCAGCAGGGGCGTTGCCGACGGTGAAAGCGCGGTAGGCAACCCGCGACTCGCCGCGTGCCGGACGAGTTCGACGAGATCGCGCCGCTTCAGCGGGTCGCCTCCGGTCAATACAAATAGCGGAGGCGGCGAGCCGAAGGCTGCAATCTGATCGATTAGTTCAAGTCCATCGGCGGTGGAAAGCTCAGCCGGATCCGCCGTCGCCATCGAGGTTGCCCGGCAATGGAGACACGCCAGATCGCAGGCCCGCGTCACTTCCCATATTACGATAAACGGGCGATGCGAAAGATCGACGCGCGCATGGCGGATTGTCCGGTTGGCGGCTCGTTCCAGCGACAGGCTATCCAAGGTTGAAAAGGGCGATGCCATTTGAGCCAAGGCAGCAAATGACATGCCAGCCAAGTTGTCTTATGGCTGGAGAAGGACCATCCGCCATCGCTTGCCATCGCGCATATACAGCTCGCGACGATGTAGCCGAAAGGCACCTTGTCTCCAGAACTCGATCCGTTTGGGCACAACGCGCATACCTAGCCAATAGTTGGGTCGTGGCGGCTCGTTACCCTGCAAATCGCGTTTGAGGCTTGCCACTCGCGCGAGTAAATCCGCGTGCGCCCGCAGGGGATGGCTCTGGCGCGAGGCCGTGGCCGACAATCGACTCGCGCGTGGCCGGGTAATCCAATACTCGTCCGCCTCACCGGCAGTCATGGGTTCGACCGCACCTTCGATACGCACCTGACGGCCACGCCTCGGCCAATAAAAGGCAAGCGCGGCGTGTGCGTTTTGTTTTATCTGCTGGCCTTTGGGGCTGCGGATATCTGTATAGAAACCGAAACCTTGCTTATCGGCCTGTTTGAGCAGGACATAGCGGACACTTACGACGCCATTTCGGCCGCAGGTCGCTAATGCCATCGCCTCGGGCACGCCGGAAGAGGCGGCCGATTCCTGTTTGAACCACTGGTTAAATCGCTCGATCGGGTCTTGTGTCGTCATAATGACGTTCCGGCCTGAAGTATGCATAATCGAAGCCATCGAGAGAGGTACCCGCACCAATGTTCGGAACCGCTCGGACACGTCGATCGCATGCCGCTCCTGCAACCGTTGCCGTAATCGGCGGCGGAATCACCGGGTTGGCGGCCGCGAACCATCTTCGCGAGGTTGCGGCCGAAGCCGGCCATCCGCTGTCCGTGGCGCTTTTCGAGCGCGCCAAACAGGCGGGCGGGAAACTGGCTACGGTGCGCCGAGCAGGTTTTGTGGCGGAGTGCGGTCCCGATTGTTTCGTCAGCGACAAACCGGGCGCGGCAGGACTGATCGAGCGTTTCGAGTTGAGCGATGCTCTGATTCCGATACAGGAGCAAAACCGCAAGAGCTACATCCTCCACTCGAACCGGCTGCACGAAATCCCCGACGGGTTGATGATGGGCGCACCGACGCGTTTGATCCCGGTGCTGACCAGCCGCCTCTTCAGCACTGCGGGCAAGATCAGGATTGCACTCGAGCCGCTGCTCGCACGCCGCGGAAACGCCGCCGACGAAAGCCTGGCTCAATTCATCGAGCGCCACTTTGGCCGCCAGATGCTTGAGCGCATGGTGGGCCCGCTCATCGGGGGCATCTTCGGCGGCGATCCGGAACGGCTAAGCGCCCGCGCCACCATGCCGCACATGGTTGCATCGGAGCGCCAATGGCGAAGCCTGACCCTGGCGATGAAAGCCGCGCAGCCGCGGTCGAGTAGCGCAGGAGCAAAGCGATCGTCGATGCTCACGCTGCGCGGCGGGATGCAGACGCTCAGCGACGCGCTAATCGCGCGGCTTGGCGAGATGGTGCATTTAGGAACCGAAGTGGCCGCCATGTACCGGGATTCAGGCCGATGGCGGCTCAGCCTGACGGGTGGTGGCGAGTTCGTTGCTGACGCGGTGATATGCGCGGCGCCCGCGTGGATCACCGCGCGGTTGTGCCGAAAGATCGATAAGGATCTGGCGCAAGCGCTCGGGACAATTCACTACAACTCGGTCGCCACGGTGAACCTCGGCTTCGACACGATGCCGGAGTGCCGGCTTCCGGCCGGAACCGGCTTTGTAATCGCGCGGGACGAGGATCGAATGCTAACCGCGGTGAGTTTCTCGAGCGCCAAGTTTGAAAATCGAGCGCCTCGCGGCGGCCTGCTCGTGCGCGCATTCATGGGCGACGCAGCAGCGCGCGCGTACAGTGAATCAGAACTGCTCGCCCATGCGCGCCGGGAACTGGCCGACATACTCGGGCTGGTTGCCGAGCCATCGCTGGTCCATATCTCGCGGCAAATACGGGCGCTCCCGCGTTATGACGTAGGCCATCATGAGCGGGTCGCGATCGCCGAAGAGCGCGCCGCGGCTATCGAAGGGTTGATTCTGGCCGGCGCGGCATTTCGCGGCGTCGGCGTACCTGACTGCATCAGCAGCGGCGAGGCGGCGGCGCGCAAGGCCTTTGCTTCCCTGTACGCGGAATAGATAGAACGCCCCGACGGCAATCGGGCGCACATACTCATTATCGCACACGCCGCCATTCACCGAAAATAGTATATCTCCGGTTTCGCGGCCAAAAGCCACATCGCCATATCGGCGCGACTGGCGTTCGAGTGACTATTGACCCATCGGCCCCTGGTACACCTCGGCGAATCGAAACCCCAGCTCCGCGGGAACTGCGAGGTTGGCATCATGGTTGGTCCGCAGGCATACGACTGCCGGCCCGTTTGCGGCTCGCGCGCCATTCAGAGCGGATTCGAGGTCCTCAGGCCGCTCGACGTAAAACCCGGCGCAGCCCAAGCCCTCGCCCACGCGGTCCCATCGCACAACGCCCATCGCCGTCCCAAACGTCTTCCCGAAAAGCCGCTGCTCGTTCGGCTCCTCCATCGTCCATGAGCCTTCGGCGAAAACGATCGTCCGGAGTTTCAGGTGCTCGCGCGCCGCTGACTGCATCTCCATGAAGTTGAATCCCGCCGCTCCATCGCCCGTGACGCATACCACCTCGCGCGCGGGGTTGCCGAGCGTCGCGCCGAGAGCGGAGGGTATCCCGGTGCCGAGCATGCCTAATTCGAGAATATTCAGATACGAACGTGGCTGGGTCGAAGGCAGGAACCAATGTGACCACAGCGATGTATTTCCGCCGTCGGTCACGTAGATGCTATCGCGGCCGAAGACTCTGCCGATCGCTTGTAAGGCATGTGCGGGATGGAGCCCCGGTCCTTTCCATGCGGCTACCTCTGCGAAGCGCTGCTCGCGCCATTTGCGAGCCGCTTCCCGATACCGCTTCAAATTATCCGGATTCGCGGGTCTGGCGTGCTTGGCAGCGAGCGCCGGCCGCAACCCCTCGAGGGCATCCTTTACCTCGGCAACAATCCCGAGCGCGAGTGGCCGCGTGACCCCAAGGTTGCGCTGATCGATATCGATCTGGATGAGCTGCTGACCCGACGGATTGCCCCAGTACTTGTCGTAGGGAAGGTCAAGATTGCCGAGCCGCGAGCCTGCCGCCAGGATGACATCGGACTCGCGCCGCGCCATGTCCGCGGCGGTACTATACGGATAGAGAAAGTTCGGATGATCCTGCGGCAGTACCGATCGACCCGCCATCGTGCCGATTACCGGGCAGTCGAGCATCTCGACGATACTGAGTAAGGCGGCGTTTGCGTTGGCCCGATCGACTCCCGAGCCCGCGACGACGATCGGATGCTTGGCATTGGCAAGCAGTTCCGCGGCCTGATCGAGTTGCGCCTGCGAAGCTCGAGGCCCCGCCGCTCGATACTCCGCGGGCGGCAGAATCCTGACCTTTGCCTCGTCGCCGGTCGCATACATTACCGGACCCGGCACTTCGATATGAACCGGCCCCGGCCTTCCGTTCCACATTTCGCGAAAGGCGATGCGCATGACTTCCGCGATTCGGTCCCACGACAGGATCGGTCCGCTCCACTTCGACACGCTCTTGAACACATCGAGCTGGTCCTGACCCTGAAAGGTTGAGGGCGGCGATGGATAAACTACTTCAAGGCGATGCTGTGCCGTGATCACGAGGACGGGCACACCCTCGTGGCGCGCGGTAATAACGCCGGGAATGAGATTTGCGGAACCGGGTCCCGGATTACCCAGCACGGCGGCGACCTGTCCGGTGGTTTTGTAAAGGCCTTCGGCCATGTGAACGGCCGCTGCCTCGTGACGGACCGGAACGAAGCGGACATCGTACTGCTCGAGCTTGGCGAGCAGGGGATCTACTTCCGGGCAGGGGATTCCGAACACAAACTTGATCTTCTCGGCGACCATGCATCTGAGAAGCAACTCGGCGCCTGTGATTTCGCTCATAAGACCTCCGTCGGGATCGATTGATGAGGTTCGGGCCGCGGCCTGTGACTATCGGGAGTTGTTAACCACCCGAGATCGGCAACGCGATCGTCTTCAGTGTGCCGGCGCCAAAACCTGCGCCGACGAAGCGGGCTTGCCATGCGGCCAAAGCGTTTCAACCTCTCGCGCATAAACGCCGTAAATGACATTGACGAGCTCGGCGTGGCGAATGAGAATTCTCATATCACCAGTAATCTTGATCGTACCCTTAAGGCCCGCATCGACCAAGTCAATCAGCCCCGCCGCGATCCCTTCGAAAACTGAAGCGGGGATCTCGAAGACAAAGTTGAAGCCCTTTCTCGGCGGACATGATTGCTGTTCGAGATATTCGAGGCATTTGCCGTCAACGAACTCGACTATGAAGGCGCGCATCTCGCCGGGTGCAAGATAGGCCGAGCGCGCGTCACCGTTGATTATCGCGAGCACGTGAAAGCGGCCGCGCGGGGAATTCTTATCGACCTCGGGGTTGCGATTGAGAAGATCCTTGACGGCCTCGTACCATTGCTTAGAGTATATTTCAGGCATTTTGCAGCTCCGCTCAATACAGGCGATCGGGTTTCTGCCAGATTTTCGGAAGATTGAAGTCGTTGGCGATTACTTTGAACGCGCTATATCCCCCGGCGGCGCTGATTCCTCCTCCGCCCACCGATGCGCCGCACATGTACAAGCCCTCGATTTCAGTCCGGTAAACGTGCGCGCGGGGAATTCCCGGATTCATTTGCCCAAACCGCCCATGCGAGAAATCTCCTTCCGGCATCGCGATTCGCTGTTCCATGTCCAGCGCCACGTAGAGCCGGTCCGAGAGGACGTTGTCGCGGGTCATGTTGGGTGCATATTCGCGCCACAAATCGAGGAATCGCGAGTTGTAATGGAGCCGGACATCGTCCCACTCTTCCTCGCTCAGGGCCGACGCGCGCGGAAAGAAGAACCATCCGTTCATCGAATGCATTCCCGGCGGCGCCTGACTGGGGTCCCATAGCGAGTTAACCCAGGTGCCCGCTCCAGGTCGCTCCGGCACCTGGCCGCCGTAGGCCTGCAGAATATACTCAGACACCTGGCGATCGTCTTCGAAACCGACGATTGTGTAGAAGCATTTGTTGATATCGGGATTGTGGCGAGCCGACTTGTAATCGGGCGCGGCCTTGAGCGCGAATGACGGCGTACCGAGCACGTGCTCGGGGCCAAAGCGCCAGTTCGCCATCCGTTCCCTGCGAAATTCGGATAGCTTGTCCCATCCGACAAGATTCACGAATGTCATCCGCGGATCGGCGTTCGAGGCAACCAGCTTGCGCGCCTCGATGGTGCGTCCGTCCTTGAGCCTGACGCCGGTGGCGCGGCCGCCCGCGGTGGTGATCTCGACGACCGGGCTCGTATAGCGCAGATCGGCGCCGCTCGCGAGCGCCGCACTGGCCATCGCGTGCGCCAGCGTGTGAGTTCCACCGACCGAGAGATAGTGAATGCCGCACAGCCAGATGACCGACATCACGAAGCCAAATCCGTCGCCGACGTGCAGATTGGCGCCCCATTCAACGCATTGCCGATAGAGCGTCGCCCGCATCTCGCTCGACTCGAATAACTGGTCGATCAGAACCTTCGGGCTCTTTCCCAGCTCCTGCGGTTTGAGGCCGAGGTTCAGCCACAACTGGAGCATCCTGCCGACCACGGCATCGTCGCGGCCGCCCACGGCAAGCTCGGTCTGCGGTGGATTATAGAGCATCGCGGCGATGTACCGATCGTTTGCGATCACTTCGCCGCGAATACGAGTGAACGTTTCGGCGTCGCGTTTCGAATACTGGGCGATACTCTTGAAGGTCAGATCTTCAAGACCCGGGCGATAGATGACGAGCGGCGGCCTGCCGTCGGCGAAAGCGATACCAACCTGCGCGTCGGGCTTGATCATCCGAGCGCCGTATCGCGGCAAGTCGAAGTCGCGATAGAAGGGCATATAGTCGATGAACTCCATGTATTGCGCATGGAGGTTGTGCCAGAAGCCCGGCACGGTCGCCTCGTCGGTATGCGCGCCGCCGCCTTCGTCATGGCGGCGTTCGAAAATCCCGACTTTGAGCCCGGCGCGCGCCAGATATGCGCCCAGGCAGAGACCGTTATGTCCGGCACCGATGATCACTGCGTCGTAAGAAGCATCCGGCATAAGGTTCTCCTTCAGCGCCCGTCCGCGGGCGCGAGTTTCATCAGGCGATGCACGCGCAGCGGCAGCATCAGATTGCGCATCTTCGAGGTTACCCGCAGGCGGCCGCGAAGATGCTCGATAAGTGGATTCGCTTCGCCCTGCAGCAATTTCGTCAGGGCGCGCTGAGTACCGGCAATACTTGCGTCGAGCGGCTCGCCGGTTCCATCCCGCACGGCGATCTCGCAGCCTCCGAACTCGACCGTGACAGCGGCGCAATAGTCCGTAGCGATCAAGCCGAGCCGTCCGTGGATTCGTGACGCACGCCGCCGCCGCTGAGCCGACTCGCCAAGTTGCTGCTCCAGGAACTGCTGGACGATCGAAGCCAGTCCGCTCGAGGTTCCCTCAGCCAGGCGCACCTCGACATGGGGCGATACCTCCGCAGACTTCATGACCACCATCTCTCGAGCCCGCGATCTTGCGCGATCGTCTCGAGCGCATTGTAGGCCGGAGCGAAGGTGACAAAGCCGTGCGGATGCTGGGTGGCGCCACACATGTAGAGATTGGGAATCGGAGTCCGGTAGTCGGAAAGGATCGGCCCCGGCCGGTGGTCGAGCAGGTTGCCCAAGTCTATCAAGCCGCCGATCCAGTCGGCCTGCACCATATTTGGCATCCGGCGCACGATATCGAGCGGCGTATAGGTCGCCCACTCGATGAAAGAACGATCGGTGAGATTCGGCGCGGCGTGCTGCCAGACCTCGATGCAGCGCTGGCCGTATTCACGCGCGATTTTGTCCCACGCGAGCGGTCCGCCGTTGGCCAGGTTGTAAGGCGCCATCTGGCGCAGCAAGCCGGTGTAGTTGCCATCCGGCGCGTCGGTGGAATCAAACAGCGAATTGACGGCTGCGTTTGGGCGTGGCGATGGCAGCACGCCGGCGCGCAGGTCGTGCCAATCCTTGGTGAATTGTGCCGGACTCTCGTAGCCGAGATTCACGACCCAGGCCTGGTTCACGTCGGGATCGAACTGCGCGGCGCGATAATCGGGCTTCGTGGTCATCGCCAGGTGAACGCTGAAGAACGACCAATCCATGTGCGGGAAATCGCTGACCTCTTTCGCCAGCGGTGGAGTCAAATTTTCCCGCCCCACCAGTTTCTGAAAAGTCTGTTCGAGGCTGATCGAACTCGCTACGACATGGCGAGCGCGCACGATGCTTCCGTCTTCGAGCCTGACTCCGACCGCCTTGCCGTCCTCGAGGATTATTTTCTCGACGCCGTGCTTGAGAAACACCCGGCCGCCCGCGTGCGCGAGCGCTTCCCACAGCGAGTGTGCCAGCGCGTGGGAACCGCCAATGCAGACATGCCAGTTATCGATCTTGCTCACCAGCAGCGGAAACGATACGGCAAGCCCCCGGCGGTCGGTCGCGTAACCGGCCAGCGCCGCGTGGAAAGAGAGATGGGCCTTGACCCGATCGTTTTCGAAGTGGCGATCGAGGAATTCGTTGATCGTCTGATGACGCAGATGGACGCTCAGAAACTTGCTCTTCCCCTCGACGCCCCACACCACCAGCGCTTTGGTGATGTCCTTGATCGACAGGGGCGGCGAGTACATCAGCGTTCGCAGAATCAGATCGCGATAGCCGCGCGCCTCCTCGTAAAGTTCGTGGAAGGTTTCCGCGTCGTGCTGCGAAAACCGCGCGATCGATTTGCAGGTTTTCGCCAGGTCGGTGTGTACGACCAGTGCGGTGCCGTCCGGAAACACGCTCGCCATCTGGACCGGAGGCAGCACGTAGCGCAGCCCATGGCGCGTCATCAATTCAAGATCGTCGTACACCGGGCAGATGCCGACGAGGGTGTGGTAATTGGCGTGGACGTTGTGAAGAAAACCCGGCCGGGTCAGTTCCTCGGTGCAGAGGCCTCCGCCTTCCTCGCCGCGCTTTTCAAAGACGCCGACTTCCCAGCCGGCGCGAGCAAGATACGTGGCGAGCGCCAATCCGTTGTGGCCGGCGCCGATAATTATCGCGTCAAGAGTTCCGTCGGTCATCGGACCTTGCCTTCCGGCCCATGCCAACATCGCCGGCGAGCGCGTGGTTCATGCGCGCACCCGGTTGTGGCGGGCCCGCCGCGCCCACAAAGGGTAGCGCGGTTGGTTGCGGTGGGATTTAAGTAGGTATCCACGCCCAAAGCTTCCTTTGATGCCCCTATACCTGAACCAGGACGCCGTTGTGGATGAGAAAACTCAGCACGTCGGCGGCCAGGCGCTGCGAGTTCTCGTCGGGGTTGCGCTGGCGAAACTCACGAATTCTTTCGGCGTAGTGCGCGCGCCACTTTGCGCTGATCACGCGTTCGCCGTCAGATTTCCTGACCCGAAAGCATCGCGCGACGATCGCGTCGGGATCTTCGCCGACGAATTCACAAAATCGCGTGAGTGCCTGAAGCTTCGCCGGCTCCTCGGCAATCGGATCACCGCCCCATTGATCGCTCAGATCGCGCCGCCACGTTTTGACTGACTCGAAATCCTCGATTATCCGCTCCGTCATCTATATCACTCCGGCAGGTTGAGATTGCGGGCCAGTCCGCGGACTTCTTCGCGGCGTCCCCGCAGAGGAGCCGGCGCCTTAACCTGTTCGTTGACGATCGGCGCGACAAATGCGCCCAGGCACGCCTCGAAAATTTTCTGGTTCTTTTCCTTTTCGACCGGGCGCTTGAGATCGAAGAAGCGAAGCGATCCGCGTGAGCCAATCAACTCCTGGTATTCCATGGCGCTTCGCCTAGACCGAGAAAATGTGCACCGACATCGCGGCTGCGTCGCGGCCCAGAAAGCCGCCGCCGTTCTCGGTAAGTCCGATTCGCGCGCCATCGACCTGGCGGGCGCCACAGCGCCCGCGCAGTTGATCGACGATCTCGACTATCTGTGCGATTCCGGTCGCGCCGATCGGATGCCCCTTCGACAGCAGGCCGCCGCTCGGATTGACGACATGCGCGCCGCCGCGGTTGGTCGCTCCGCTGGCAAGGAAGGCCGGACCCGCGCCTTTTGCGCACAGTCCGAGTTCCTCGCACGCGATTAGTTCAGCCGGCGCGGCCGCGTCGTGGACCTCGACTACATCGATCTCGGACGGGCCTACCCCGGCAATTTCGTACGCGCGCTTGGCGACTCGCTCGAGCGCGGTAGGTTCGTCGGCGGCGCGGTCGCGTCCGGAAAAGATCACCGACGCGCGGACTTGGACTCCGCGTGCGATTCCGAGCCGGCGCGCATACTTTTGCGACATCAGCACGGCGGCAGCGGCGCCGTCACCGATCGGCGAGCACATCAGGACGGTCAGCGGCGGCGACACCTCGCGTGCGCCAAGCACCTGCTCGCGCGTGACGCGGTCGTGAAACTGGGCTTTGGGATTGAGCGCTCCGAAAGCGTGACTCTTCACCGCGATATCGGCGAAAGTGCTGGCGGTCGCGCCGCTGGTCTTCATGTATTCGCGGGTCGAGGCGGCGTAGATGTCCATGAAGAACGATTTCTTTTCGCCGCCGGCCTCGGCTTCCGGTTGTCTGCCGCCGGAGTCCAACCGCGCCTTGAGTTCGCGAAGCTGCTCGAGATCGACCGCGGTGCCAATCGCACGGAAGGTTACGCTCTTGTCGGGATGCGTCATTTTCTCGGCGCCGACGGCAAGGGTAACGTCGTAGAGTCCCGACTGAATCGCCATCCAGGCCAGATGGAATGCGGACGAGGCGGAGGCGCAGGCATTTTCGACGTTGAACAGCGGCACCCCGAGCAGTCCGGTGTTGCGCAGCGCGACCTGGCCGCGGATCATTTCCTGTCCGGTGATCAATCCTGAGATCGCGTTGGAGAAGAACACCGCCTCGACGTCCGCCGCCGCCACGCCGGCATCCTTCAAGGCATCGCCGACCGCCTCTTCGGCGAGCGAGCGGACGCCGCGATCGGAATACTTGCCGAAGCGCGTCATTCCGACGCCGGCCACCGTCACAGGTTCAGTGCTGTGCATCGCGATACTCCTTAGCTTCAGGCGCGGGCGACATTGATGCCGGCTTTTTCGCGGTCCCACGCGTTGCCGATTCCGCGCTGCTTGAGCGCGGCGTATTGAATTCGCTGGGTGCCGGTTTTCGGCAGCTCGTCCAGCACCTCGACGTAGCGGGGAACGGCGTAATAGGCCATTCGTCCGCGGCAGAACTCGATGAGCGCTTCGGGCGTGAAGTGCGTGCCGTCTTTCAAGACCACCGCGACCTTGACTTCGTCTTCGCCGAGTTCGGAGGGCACCGCATACGCGGCGGATTCGAGGACGGCCGGAAAGTCGTTAACCACGGTTTCAATTTCCCACGCCGAGATGTTTTCGCCACGGCGGCGGATCGACGCCTTCTTGCGTCCGCTGAAGTAGAAGAACCCCTCGCGATCGGTCGTCGCGAGATCGCCGGAATGAAACCATCCTCCGCGATAGGCTTCGGCGGTCGCGTCGGGAAGTTTGTGATACTGGCTTAGTTGGCCCTGGGGATGGCGGAAGACCAGCTCGCCGACCTTGCCGGCGGGAAGCGGGTTGTCGTCGTCATCAACGACCCTGAATTCCACGCCGCCCACCGGCTTGCCCATCGAACCCACGCGGTCAACGTCGTTGAGCAGCAGCCCCGGCGAATCGACCATCCCGTAAAATTCGACTATGCGAACGCCGAAGCGATTCTCGAATTCTTTCCACGCGGTGGGCGGGCAGGCGGCGGAAAGCACGACGCGCACGTGGTGATCGCGGTCGTCGGGACGCGGCTGCTGCTTGAGCAGGATGGATAGCATCCCGCCCAGCGTGTTGAACTCGACGGCGTCGTGCTTGCGGCACTCGTCCCAGAAGCGCGAGGCGCTGAAACGCTCACCGAGCGCAAATTTCGCGTCGAGCGTCATCGAGCCGAAACCGGAGATCATCAACGCGTTGCCGTGGAATAGCGGCAGTGCCGTGTACATCGTCTCGCCTGGCTTGATTCCGGTGGCGGCCAGCACGGCGGCCAGCGAAAAGCCGTCGGACCCGCTGGCGACGACGCCCTTGGGCGGTCCGGTGGTGCCGGAGGTGTACATCATGCCGCCGCCGCCGGCGAAATCGCCGACCTCGACTTGCGGCTCATTTGCGGAGTGATCGAGCAGCCGGTCCAGGCTCCAGTCCACGCCGGCGCCTGGCTTGCCATCGGCGACCACCGCGCGGCGAAGGCTCGGCACGGTGGCCTTGACCGGCATCACGGCGTCGCGCAGCGGCTCCTCGAAGATGACCGCGGTCGAATCCGAATCCGCAAGAATGTGTTGCAGGGTTGCGCCTCGCTGTGAGGTGTTGACCGGAACTCCGATCGCGCCGATGAATCCGATGGCGAAGTGCAGCCACAGAAATTCCGGCCGATTGCCCATCATCAGTGCAACGCGTTCGCCGGGGCGCACGCCCAGCTCGAGCAATCCATTGGCCGCGCGATGAATGTTGTCGAGAACCTGCGCCCAGGTGAACTGCTGGTCTTTGTACTTCAGCCAGACCTCGCCCGGATGCTGCGCGACGCGATGCCTGATTAGCTGTTCGATCGGTCCTTGCACTCGCGCCATCGCGATTCTCCTGCCCGCTTGCGCGCCTAATTGGCGGCCGCGGGAAAGGTCACTCCGTTCTGACTCAGGATCTGGCGTGCACCGGCAAGGCTGAGCACGTCGGTAGTGCCGTCTTCGATCAGAGAGGCGCGCGCGTCGCGGAACAATTTCTCGATGCCATATTCCCTGCTGAGTCCGTTGCCGCCGAAAATCTGCAACGCGTCACTGGCAACCTGGAACGAGATTTCGGTGCAAAATGTCTTGGCCGCGATCGCGTGTTCGAGCGATGGCGTAGCCGAGGTCTGATTGTAGATCATCGCCGCCCGCGACAGCGCCCGTGAGGCTTCGACCTTGGCGAACATCTCGAACAGATGCTTCTGGACGAGTTGATGCTCGCAGATCGCCCTGCCTCCCTGGACACGCTGCTTCGAGTACTCGAGCGCTTCCTCGTATGCGGCGCGTGCGACGCCGGTGAACGCCGCGGCCATCGCCGTATTGGCGAAGGTCAGCGTGCGTTCCAGTTCGAGCTCGTAGCCATCGGCCGCCGTCAGCATCCAGCTGCGCGGAATCCTGACGTCATCGAAAAAGATCTCGCCCTGATTAAGCGCGCGTTGGCCGAGCTTGTTGAGCGGCTTGCCCTTGCTGACTCCGGGCAGGTTGAGCGGAACGATTGCGATACCGCCGCCCGCCATCCCGGCGCCCGGCCGCGTGGTCAGGTAGAGCGCGGCGTGAGTTGCGAGGGTTCCGTTGGACACCCAAGCCGCCTTCTGTCCACTGATGATGAAGCTGTCGCCGTCGGCGCGTGCGGTCACCTGGCCACTGACGCGCGGATTGTGGAACTGCGGGGTTCCGGGCACCAACTCGTCCGACCCGTGCTGTGGTTCGGTGATCGCCCAGCATCCGATGATCGCCCCTTCGCGGTCGGCGATAAATGGCTTGGTGAATTTTTCGTAGAGTTCCGGATTGCCGGTCGCGGCGGCGGCTGTGAACGGGAAGCTTGCGCAGAGCAGGCTGAGCGCCACATCCACGGCGCCCCACGACAACTCCTCGATCAGCACATGCATCCCGAGACCGCGCAGGCCCATCCCGCCCGACTCGGTGGGAAGTCCGGCCACGTGATAGCCCAGCTGGTATGCCTGTTTGAACACTTTTCGCAGCGGCGAGTCGAGCGCGATCACGTCGCGCGGATCGGTCAATCGGTCGAGTTGAGCGGCCGCCGGGCGCACGACGTCTTTGGCGAAGCGATGCACGCTTTGCTGGATCGATGCGATCTCTTTCGGGAACTCGACGTTCAACTCGCGGTATGTGTCCATAGCTTGATCCCTCAAAGCTTTACGCAGGTCCGGACGGCAAGGAGCAGTGCATAGCTCATGCCTGCATTGAACAGCCGTTCAGCAAGGAGTTAGGGTTCGCCATTATGCATCCGATCGCGGCATTGAATCCGTTGGCAACAACTCGGTCCGCGTCGCGCGCCTAGGCGCATGCGCGGAGCGGGCCTATAAGCAGGAATAGGGACCGCGCACGGCATTTGCATTTGTAGGCGCGAAGCGCGCTTCGACTCGCGCTGCTACTATGGGCGCTCCGGCACGGCGCCGGACATGAGAGGATTGAGCTATGGCAAAGATCGACGGCGGCGAGATGTTGGTAAGGGCTCTCGAGCACGAGGGCATCCGCGAGATTTTCACCCTTCACGGTGGCCATCTCGATGCCATTTACGCGGCGTGCGCTAAACAGGGACTGCGCGTAATCGACACCCGTCACGAGCAGGCCGCAGCGCATATGGCCGATGGATGGGCGCGCACGACCGGACGCCCCGGAGTCGCGATGGTCACCGCCGGGCCCGGCGTCACCGACGCGGTTACGGGCGTCGCCAATGCGTTCATGGATTCAATTCCGATGGTGCTGATCGGCGGACGCAGTCCGCTTGCTGACGACGACAAGCTTCCGCTCCAGGCGGTCGATCAGATGGGCATCCTGCGTCCGATCACCAAATGGGCGCGCAGCGTGACGCACACCGAACGAATTCCGGAATATGTGGCGGCGGCTTTTCGCCACGCGATCTCGGGACGCCCCGGTCCGGTTTTCCTGGAGCTGCCGATCGACGTGCTCTTCGCCCGCGTCGATGAGGATCGCGTCGAGTTCCCGAAAGACTACCGGCCGAAGGCGCCGGCTGGTCCCGGCCGAGAGGCGCTGAAGCAGGCCCTGACCTGGCTGCGTGAAGCCAAGCGCCCCGCAATTCTGGCAGGCGGCGGAGTATGGTTCGCACAGGCGGCCGAGGAACTTACGCGCTTCGCTGAATTGACCAACACTCCAGTAACGACCAACGCCAAGGCGCGCGGCTCGATCTCGGAAGAGCATCCCCTGGCTTTCGGGGGCTTCGGCGCATTTCATCCTGCTTTTCACGCGGGGCGTGGCGGCGGCGCCGACGTGGTGGTTCTGCTCGGCACGCGCATTGGGCTATTCACCGGCGGACGAAATTCGGTGATCGCACCGGACGCGCGCGTAATCCAGGTTGATATCGAACCAGAGGAGATCGGACGCAATCGTAATATCGAACTGGGGGTTGTTTCCGATTGCGGCGAGTTCCTGCGCCAAGCCAACGCAGCGGCGAAAAACGTCAAATTCGATCCTCACCAGCAATGGCTCGAACAATTGAGCGCGATCCGCGATGCGGGCCGCCATCGCTTCGACGACGCCCTGGGCGACCGCCGCGGCCCGATTCACCCGGCGCGTATGGCGCACGAGATCGCCAAGACGCTGAGTCCCGACGCAATCGTGGTCGCCGACGGCGGGGAGACCGCCGCATGGATGTCCAACGCATGGACCGCACGTCATCCCGGACGATTCCTGACCCATGGCTATCTGGGATGCCTCGGGACCGGCCTTCCGTTTGCGATCGCATGCAAGGTGGCGCATCCCGGTCAGCAGGTTTTCTGCATCGTCGGGGACGGTTCGGCGGGGCTGAATTTTTCGGAATTTCACACCGCCGCGAAACACAACCTGCCCATCACCGTCGTGATCAACAACGATCAGCAGTGGGGAATGTCCAAGCACGGGCAAGAGCTGATGTGGGGCAAGGGCCATAGCATGGCGACCGAGCTGGGGATGGTGCATTACGAGCGCGCCGCCGAAGGTCTTGGTGCGCAAGGTGCGCTGGTCGAGCACGCCGCCGAGATCGCGCCCGCGCTCGAGCGGGCGCTGGGGTCGGGCCGGACGACCTGTCTCAACATCGTCACCGATCGCGACGTGATCGAGCCGGGCACGCTCGCGATGTACAGCGCGGGTCTGACCGGAACACCGCCGAAGGAAAGGCCGGCGCCCGACGCCAGCGGCGAAACCACGCTGCCTTACTACGGGAAGCGTAAGCTGGACTGAGCCGGTTGCGGCGCCGGTTGGCGGGCGGAGCTGCCTGGCAGTTGCAAGTACGACTCGGCGTCTTGCAGCGCGATCGCGAAGCGGTCTGAGGCGTCGAAGTACGCGACTCCGTTACGGCCGCATTCGCTGCGCAAATATCCGCTGAAGGTGCGGAGCTCTCCGATCAACTTCAGCAGGGCGGCGTCGTCGAGTTCGTGCGTCCAGTCATCGCGGCCCGCCGCGTAGCGGCGAATCTCGCGCAGCTTCGTTTCGGGATTGGCGTGCGCATATCCGATGAAGCACGCCTTGACGGCGCCGGGGCGAGCTTGGATGACGCTGGCTGCCTGACTGGGCAGGAGCGCGTCGCCTTCGAGCAAAAACTCCGTGCTCGCGCGGGAAGAATTTTCGGCGATCGCACGAAGCACCGGCCACACGATTTCCGCCCGTTTGCGCGCGGGATCGCGGATCTCCAATCCCAGTTCGGGCATCGTCGTGGCGAGTCTGGCGATCACCGTGTCGATCGAGATATGAGCAGCGCCCCGTCCCGCGCAGATTCGGCGCGCCAGAATGGTTTTGCCCGCGCGCGCCGCACCGCCGATCAGGAATAGCATCGCCGCTTATCCCGAAGTGCCGGAAACGCCGCTACCGCGCGCAACCGCCGCTTGGGCAGCCGCACTCGCCGCGTCGCGGATTGCGCGCGCGCCCAGAAACGGCACATCCCTCCCGCGCAGCATCACGTTCCAATACAGCCACGGGAGTCCATAGCGCTTTAACAGCCAGGTGTCGTAGCGTTCGCCGATTGTATTTATCCACGGGATCGTCGGAGTCGGAGTGCCCGAGTAATCGAACTCGCAGAGCAGCAGACGGCCATAGGCGGTGGTGATCGGACATGCCACATAACCGTCGTACCGCGCGGACGGCTCGTGCCCGCCCATCACGGCGATCAGATTGGCCGCGACCACCGGAGCTTGCTTCATCGCGGCTGCTCCGGTCTTGGCGTTCGGAGTGCCGGCCGCGTCACCCAGCGCGAATATGTTTGGAAAGCGCTTATGCTGCAGCGTGTACTGATCGACCTCGACCCATCCAAGGCCGGGTTGTCCGGTCGGCGCGAGCTCGCTGTTACGGATGAACTCGGGAGCGATTTGCGGCGGCGCGACGTGCATGAGGTCAAACGGAATAGTGACGCGGGTTTGGCCCGAGTCATTGTTGACCGCGAAGACGGCCTCCTTTTTCGCGGGACGAATTTCGACCAGATCGTGCTTGTAGCGAGCGTCGATTCCATAACGCGCAACTACTTTGTTGAGGACCGCCGCATATTCCTTTACGCCGTAAATCGAGGGGGTAGCGCTGCCATAGATCACATCGGCCGAAATCCGCTTTCGGCGGAAATAGTCCGCGGCAAGGTACATGATCTTTTGCGGCGCGCCGGGGCATTTGATCGGCGTGCCGGGCATGTGAAACAGCGCTGTGCCACCGCGAAAGCTGCGAATCATGTCCCAAGTCCGGTCCGCGTGATCGTAACTATAATTGGTCGAGACCGCGGCGGTCTGGACGGCGTCGCGAAGGCCGGGAATTGCGTCCCAATTCAGCTCGAGTCCCGGCGCGACGATCAGAAAGTCGTATGAGACGCGGACACCCGATCGGGTCACGAGATGGTTCGCGTGTGGCGATACTTCCGCGACCCAGTCTTTAATCCAGGTGACTCCGGGCGCGATATAGTCCGCTTCGCGGCGCGCGGTTGCCTCTTTGCGCAAGGCGCCCGCTCCGACCAGCGTCCACAGCGGTTGATAGAAGTGGGTTTCCGATGGCTCGACGATCGCCAGGTCGCAGTCAGCCGCCCGTTTTAGCCGCGCGGCAACGACAAGCCCCGCGGTGCCGCCGCCAATAATGACAATTCGATGATGTTGCTGATCCATGATTAAATCGGCAGATGCCTCCGTGACCGGTTTTCCTCAACCCTTGGGCAAGCCGAGCACGCGCTCGCCGATAATGTTGCGCTGGATTTCGCTGGTGCCGCCAGCAATCGTGAACTCTCGCGCCGCGATAATCCGGCTGGCCCATTTCCCGCCCGCGACGGCGGCCATCGAGCCGCTTTCAAGATTAGCATACGAACCCAGCAACTCGTCAGCGAACATCGCGAGGCGAAGATTCAACTCCGTGGCGCATAGCTTGCCGATCGAGCTCTCGGGACCGGGCGTGCGGCGCCTGAGCTGCGCCGACATCGCGCGATATCGGCCAAGCCGGATGCATCGCGCCTCGGTCTGGAATTGTGCGATCTTTTGGCGGACGTAGGGATGCCTCCACGCGGGGGTTCTTTCGAAATCCATCGATTTGACCAACTCGACCAGCTCCTCGATTGTGCGCTCAACCGGATGGCGCACGCCACCCGACGCGCGCTGGTACATCAGCGTCGCGATCGACACCTGCCATCCGTCGTTGAGCCTGCCCACCAGATTGCTGCGCGGCACACGCACGCCGTCATAGAAGACCTCGTTGAATCCCATCTCGCCGGTGATCTGCTTGAGCGGCCGAATCGTAATTCCGGGACTGCGCAGATCGACCAGCAGATAGGAGATTCCGCGATGCTTCGGCGCGTCGGGGTCGGTGCGCACCAGCAGCACCTGGAATTGTGCGTGATGCGCGTTGCTGGTCCATACTTTCTGGCCGGTCACCACGAACGAGTCGCCGTCAAGGACCGCGCGCGTCTTCAGCCCGGCAAGATCGGAACCCGCGTTCGGCTCCGAATAGCCCTGGCACCAGATCTCTTGGCCGGTGAGCATCGGCGCGAGATAGCGCTGCTTTTGCTCCTCAGTGCCGAGCATCATGATGGTCGGGCCGATTCTGTCGATCGCGAAATTGTTGGCGCCGTATAGCGGCAGGCCCAGGCGCAGAACCTCGTCCTGATAGATCGATTGCTCGACGGCTCCCGCCTCGCTTCCTCCCCACTGCCGCGGCCAGTGCAGGGCCACATAGCCCGCGGCGTGAAGCTGCCTATGATACTCGAGCATCCGCTGCCACAGGTGGTCATCGTGGGTATAAAGCAGGCTTTCGATTGAGGTCTGCGACGAATCGATCATATCGCCAAACAATTTGCTGGCGGTCGATTCGAGCCACGCACGGGTGTCGTGGCGGAATTTCTGCTGCTCGGGGGTGTAATCGAAATCCATCGATGCGCTAGTCCTTGCCGGCACTGGACGGAGCACCGATCGTGCCACGCCCAGGCAATCCTTAGGGCTCTGAATTTGCCTCGCCGAGAACCGCAGCCGCCGGTGCGATCAGAGACACTTGATTCGTTCGGCGCCACGCGGCGCATCACGAATTTTCCGATCCGCCTCTAAAAGACAATCAGCGGCTTGATGATGCCGTCGCGTTTCCTGTCCATCACCTCGAACGCCGTGCCGAGCGCGTCGAAATGGAAGGTGTGCGTCGTCATTCTTGTCGGATCAACCCGTCCCGTCTGGAGAATTCGCAGCAAGCGCTCCATCCGCAACCTGCCGCCGGGGCATAGCCCGGAGCGAATGGTCTTTTCGGCCATTCCGACACCCCAATCAATTCGCGGGATGGAAACGAATTCGCCCTTGCCATGATAACCGGCGTTCGAAATCGTGCCGCCGGGCTTGGTGACTCTGATGGCGTTCTGGAAGGTGTCGTTGGTGCCGAGAGCTTCGATCGCGCAGTCAACGCCCGCGCCCGCGGTCAATTCGATGATCTGCTTGACCGGGTCTCCGGCGCTGTAATCGACGATCGCATCCGCGCCGTAATAGCGCGCCAGATTCTGGCGCGCGAGGACCGAATCGACTCCGATAATCAGCCCGGCGCCGCGCAGTCGCGCACCCGCGACCGCCATAAGCCCGACCGGTCCGAGCGCAAAAACCGCGACCGTTCCGCCGATCGGTATGTCGCCGTTTTCCGCCGCCATAAATCCGGTTGACAGCATGTCACAGCAGTACACCGCGCTTTCATCGGTTACATCGTCGGGGATCCGGGCCATGTTGGCGTCGGCATCATTGACGTGGAAGTACTCGGCGAATACGCCGTCCTTGATATTGGCGAATTTCCAGCCGCCCAGCGCTGCGCCTGATTGCGAGGAATGGCCCGCCTGCGAAGCCAGATCACCCCAATCCGGCGTGATCGCTCCAACGACCACCCGGTCCGCGGGTTTGAACAGCCGGACCTCGGGCCCGACCTGGTGGACGACGCCGACCGCTTCGTGTCCGAGAGTCAGATTTTCGCGTGGACCGATGGCGCCGTGTACGGTGTGTGAATCGGACGTGCATATCAGGGCTCTGGTGGTTTTGACGATCGCATCGTTGGGGCCCGGCTTCGGAATCGGTTTTTCCACGAAGGCGACGCGGTCCAATCCTGTCATCACGAATGCTTTCATGATCGTCTGTCAGCTGAGTTGTCTATGCCCGCGAGCCCTTTCGGTTCGGCGCTATTCTCGCGCAGATCACTCGTCAGAAGCGATGCGACGGAAACTGATCGTCAATCCAGTCCTCGGCGGCGATCCGCGTTGCGAAGTCGGGTTCGATCTTCTTGTCCTTCCAGAAGACCTCCCATCGCCCGGTCTTCGGATTTT
>DATLTX010000192.1:0-2530 GCA_035533435.1 Binataceae bacterium (SeqCode) | reverse complement strand
GTACGAAATCGACCCCGAGAAACCCAGCCCGGTTACGGTGTAGAGCGCGACGATGGGAACGCTGATCGACGTCAAAGTTCCGGACATCGGCGACTTCACCGACGTGGACGTGATCGAGGTGATGGTCAAGCCGGGCGACCGTGTCCGCGCCGAAGACTCGCTCATCACGATCGAATCCGACAAGGCCACGATGGAAGTCCCGTCGCCGCAGGCCGGTGTGGTCAAGGAGATCAAGGTAAAGCTTGGCGACAAGGTCTCCGAAGGGTCACCAATCGTGGTGCTCGAGACCGACGCCGCCGCGGCCGACGCCGCAGCGAAGCCGCCGCCGAAACTATCGGATTCGCCAAAGCGATCCGGTTCCGCCGCCGAACCGCGCAAAGAGCCCGAGCGCAAGCCCGAGAAATTTCCCGCGGCGGAATCCGCGCCACCGGCCGCGCCTGCTGCGGAAGCGGTCGTATCCACCACAACCGCAGATGCGCCCGAGCCGCCCACTGCGAAGCCGCACGCGAGCCCGTCGGTGCGGAAATTCGCGCGTCTGCTCGGAGTCGATCTGTCGCTGGTTGCGGGCTCGGGGATGAACGGGCGCATCTTTCGCGCCGACGTCGAGAAGTTCGTGAAGTCCGCGCTCACCCGCGCGCCTGCCGCGCGAAGCGGCGCCGGCGCGGCGCTGGATCTGCTCCCGTGGCCGAAGGTTGATTTCACCCGTTTCGGGCCGATCGAGACGCGTCCGCTGACGCGGATTCACAAGGCGTCGAAGGCGAACCTCGCCCGCAACTGGGTGATGATCCCGCACGTAACACAGTTCGATGAAGCCGACGTAACCGAGCTCGAAGCGCTGCGCCGCGAGGTCAACGAGACTCACGCCAAAGAAGTCCGGGTGACGATCCTGGCCTTCATTATAAAGGCGATGGTCGCGGCGCTGGCCGAGTTTCCCGAATTCAACGCGTCGCTCGACGGCGATAATTTGATCCTCAAGAAATATTTCCATATCGCGTTCGCCGCCGAAACGGCCGACGGTTTGGTCGTCCCGGTGCTGCGCGACGCGGACAAAAAGGGCGTCCTGCAGATTGCGCGAGAGACTGCCGACCTTGCCGCCGCCGCGCGCGCCGGCAAACTCAAGCCGATGGACATCCAGGGCGGATGCATCACGGTTTCCAGCCTCGGCGGAATCGGAGGGACCGCGTTCACGCCGATAATCAACGCACCGGAAGTCGCGATCCTGGGCGTGTCGAGGCTCGCGACCAAGCCTGTCTATCGCGACGGCGAGTTCGTCGCGCGCCTGATGCTGCCGCTGTCGCTATCTTACGACCATCGCGTGATCGACGGCGCGATGGCGGCGCGGTTCATCGCATATCTCGGATCGGTGCTCGCCGACATGCGCCGTGCGCTGTTGTAATACGGGCGCGGGACACTTCACAATCCACACCATGAAACCGAAAGCCTTGAGGCAAGCTTGTTCCCGCGCCGCGTTGATTGCCGCGCTGATCGCTTCGACCGTTGTCCTTCGGCCTCGACCAGGATACGCGCACGATGGCGCCGCCGGTTCACTCGAGCAGGCCGTCAACTCGGCGAGCCGGCGTCCCAAGGACCGGGCGCGCGACAATTATCGGCATCCGACCGAGACGCTGGAATTTTTTGGGATCAAGCCAGACATGACGGTGGTCGAAATCTGGCCGGGCGGCGGATGGTACACAGACATCCTGGCGCCTTATCTCCGTGATCGCGGCAAGCTTTACGAAGCGATCCAATCGGGCGAAAACGAAGCCGGGTACAAGAAGAAGCTGGCCGATGATCCCGCGCGGTTTGGAAAGATAACCGTCACGGAGCTGGCTCCTCCTGAAAAATTGGATATCGCGCCGGCCGGCTCCGCCGACATGGTGCTGACGTTTCGCAACGTTCACAACTGGATGAGCCGCGGATATGCCGATCAAGTTTTCAAAGCGATGTACACTGCGCTCAAGCCGGGCGGTATCCTCGGAGTGGTCGAGCATCGCGGCGACCCCGCAAAGCCGCAGGATCCCAAGGCGGCGTCCGGCTACGTGCGCGAGGACAAAGTGATCAAGTTGGCTGAGCAAGCCGGCTTTCATCTCGTGGCGAGATCCGAGATCAACGCCAACCCCAGGGACTCGAAGGATTACGCCAAGGGCGTGTGGACGCTGCCGCCATCGTTGAGGCTGGGCGACACCGACAAGGCCAAATACCTTGCGATCGGCGAGAGCGACCGGATGACGCTGAAATTCGTCAAGCCAGGCGCAACCGCCGGGCAATAGAAATATTGCGGGTGCCTGCCGAACAATTCCGGGCAAAAAAGGGCCGGGTTACCGTTGGGGACCGTGGGTGGGGAGCCTACGGCAGTAACCCGGCCGTGCTTGGGGACAGGCGCTGTTGGTTTCTCGGGGGAGGAGATTTTGCAGCGCTGGCAGAATAGAAAGCAAAAGCGATGCCGCGTCGAAAGCGTAATGATTGCAAGAGAGATGGGGTCAACGACTCTTCGCAAATTGCAATTTGGGACGGTCCAGCCGCCCCTTGG
>DATLTX010000191.1:0-9597 GCA_035533435.1 Binataceae bacterium (SeqCode) | reverse complement strand
TGCGCGCGCACCTGCTCGTAGGGAACCTTGAGCGCGTCGGCGCGGGCGCGCATCACGCGCTCGATTCGCTCGCCCTCGATCGCGCCCGGGCAGATACAGTTGCATCGGATCCCGCGCGCGCCCCATTCGCCCGCGACGGTTTGCGTAAGCCCGATCATCGCCCACTTGGCCGCCGCATACGGCGAGCGCATCGGAAAGCCGCGGCGTCCCGCACCCGACGAGATGTTGAGAACAAGGCCCGAGCGCTGCGCGTCCATCGTGGGCAGCACCGCGCGCGTCGCGAGCCACGTTCCGGTCAGGTCGATATCGATCGTTTCCTGCCATTCGGCGAGCGACATATCGGTGATGCGCTTGGTCGGTCCGGAGATACCGGCGTTGTTGACCAGGATATCGATTCGTCCGCCAAACGCCTTGCGGGTTTCTTCGGCCATCTTTGCGCAGTGCGCTTCTTTGGAGACATCGGTTTCGACCAGGGCCGCGGCGGCGCCGAGTTTCTTGAGCGCCTCGACGGTTTCCTGCATCGGCTTAAGCGAGCGCGCCGCGATCATTATCTTCGCGCCGGCGCGCGCGTATGCGAGCGCGATCTCTTTGCCAATTCCGTAGCCGCCGCCGGTGATGATCGCGACCTTGTCCTTGAGTTCGTTCATGGCGCCCTCGATTGTTATTCAGGAATTTTTACGACTGTAATTCGATTCGCGCCGCGCGACAAACTGATTTGGCTGCGCTGGCGCGCCGCCGCGTGGCTGTGCTTGTCTGGAAGCCGCGGCGCCCCGTATCATAGGCGCTACTCGATGGCAGCGGTAAGTCCGATCGGAAATCCCTCCCGAAAGCCTGGCGGCGAAAGTTCGCTCGGGCTGAATCTCCTCAAGGTCGCGATAATTCTAATCCTGGTCGGCGGCTCGATCTGGCTTTTGCTCGAGCACATGGAGTGGTTCCGCGATCCCGGCCAGATAAAAATCCAGGTGCTCAAGGCCGGCGTATGGGCGCCCATCGTTTACATGCTGCTGTATGCGGTCGGACCGTCATTTTTGGTGCCGGGCGCGGTGATGACGATCGCGGGCGGACTCGCGTTTGGAACCGTGTGGGGTTCTGTCTATTCGCTGATTGGCGCGGACGTGGGCGCGGTCGTCGCGTTCGGCGCGGGGCGATTTCTCGGCAGGTCGTTCGTCGAAAGGTTCGTGGGCGAGCGCTTTCAGGCGACCCTCGAGAAGATCGCGCGCAACGGCTTCCAGATCATCCTGTATCTGCGGATGGTCCCGGTGATTCCGTACAACGCTCTCAACCTGATCGCGGGCGCGTCTCCGATCACCTTCAAGGACTACTTCTGGGCCAGCATGATCGGGATGGTTCCGGGGACAATCCTGTTCGCGTTCCTGGGCGATGCGCTGTGGCATCCGCTGTCCTGGCGTTTCGTGCTCGCGATCGCGCTAATCGCGGCGTCGGTAGGATGCGGCGAACTATGGCGCCGCTGGTCCGCGAACAGAGTCACCGCATAAATAACGGAAAAACCGCAGATTACGCAGATTTCGCCGATTTGGAAGAGACAAATCGGCGATATTCTAATGATGAAGAAGCGAAGTTGAGAAGCAAGCCCACTTCGTAACGGGTGGCGCGAAGATAGTTGATTATCTGCGCTTCCTCGATTCGGGTCAGCACGGCGATCGCCTTCAGTTCGACAACTACTGAGGCGAAGCAGATGAAGTCCGCGCGATAGACCGTGTTCAGTTGGCGGCCCTTATAGAACACGGGCAAGTCGACCTCGCGCAGAAACGGAATCTCACGCTCGGCAAACTCCAACGCGAGCGCCTGCTGATAAACCGCTTCGAGAAAACCCGGCCCGAGTTGGCGATGTACCTCCATCGCGGCGCCGACGATGGTATAAGTCCGTTCGTCCCCCTTTTCCATCTGTGAAATCAGCGAAATCTGCGGTTTCTCTTACGTGCCGGATTCCCAGCTTTCCAGGTACTTCTTCTGCTCGGCGGTCAGGGTGTCGATGCGGATCCCCATCGCGGCCAGCTTGACCGCTGCCACGTCCTGCTCGATCTCGATTGGCACGTTGTGCACCTTGGCGGTCAACTGCTCGCTGGTCGCGACCCATTCCGAGGCGAGAGCCTGCGTCGCAAAGCTCATGTCCATCACCTGCGCGGGATGGCCCTCGGCGCAAGCGAGATTCACCAGGCGGCCCTGTCCCAGGATGTAGAGCGTGCGGCCGTTGGCCAGATGGTATGCATCGACGTTCTTGTTGACGTCGTGATCGACCGACTTGGCCGCGTCGGTCAGATAGGCCATGTCGATTTCGACATCGAAGTGGCCCGAGTTGCACAGGATCGCGCCGTCTTTCATCGCGGTGAAATGCTGCGCCGCAAGCACGTGCTTGTCGCCAGTTGCGGTCACGAAGATATCGCCGACCTTGGCCGCGTCGGTCATCTTCATCACCCGGAACCCGTCCATCGCGGCTTCGAGCGCGCGAATCGGATCGATCTCAGTGACGACGACGTCGGCGCCGAGTCCGCGCGCGCGCGACGCGATACCGCGTCCGCAATAGCCGTAGCCGCCGACCACGATGATCGATCCCGCGATCAGCACGCCGGTGGCGCGGATGATCCCGTCAAGGGTCGATTGCCCGGTGCCGTAGCGATTGTCGAACAAATGCTTGGTCTGCGCGTCATTGACGGCGACCACCGGAATCTTGAGCGCGTGATCTTTTTCCATCGCGCGCAGCCGGATAACGCCCGTCGTCGTCTCCTCCATGCTGGCGAAGACTTCCTCGGCGCTGTCCTTGTACTCGGTGTGCAGAAGGCTGACCAGGTCCGCGCCGTCATCCATCGTGATGGTCGGCTTGCGGTCCAGCACCGCGCGCAGATGGCTGTAATACGTATCGCGATCCTCGTTGTGAATCGCATAGGTCGGGATGCCGAATTCGGCGACCAGCGCCGCCGCGACATCGTCCTGGGTCGAGAGCGGATTGGACGCGCAGCAGAAAACCTCGGCACCGCCCGCCTTGAGCGCGCGCAGGAGATTGGCGGTCTCGCAGGTGATATGCAGGCAGGCGCCCAGGCGCTGGCCCTTGAGCGGTTGTTCCTTGGAGAAGCGCTCGCGGATTCGCCGCAAGACCGGCATCTGGCGGTCGGCCCATTCGATGCGCTTTTTCCCCGCCGCGGCCAGGCCCATGTCGCGCACGTCGTGATCGCGCGCCCCCGAGGCGGCGCGAGATTTGGGCATAACTTTACGTTTGGCGATCGATCCCATCGTGATTGTTTCCTTCCTGCGAAATGAAGTCGTGAACCGGCCCGGTCAGCGCTTCGCGCCGAGGCCGAATGCGCTCTGCAGCCGCTCGGCCATGTCGATACGCTCCCACGGGAACAGTCCGTCGTGAGGTTTGCGGCCAAAATGGCCGTAGGCGGCGGTCGCCTGGTAAATCGGACGCTTCAAATTGAGCGTGCGGATAATTCCCGCAGGCCGAAAATCGAACAGCTCACGCAGCGTCGCCGAAAGCTTCGCGTCCGGCATCACGCCAGTGTCGAACGTGTCGATCAGAATCGAAACCGGCTCCGCGACGCCGATCGCGTAGGCGACCTGAATCTCGCATTTCTTCGCCAGTCCCGCCGCGACCACGTTCTTCGCCACGTAGCGCGCGAAGTAGCACGCCGAACGATCGACCTTGCTCGGATCCTTGCCCGAGAACGCACCGCCGCCGTGGCGTCCGTAGCCGCCATAAGTATCGACGATAATCTTGCGTCCGGTCAGCCCGCAGTCGCCGTGCGGTCCGCCAATCACGAAACTGCCGGTCGGATTGACGTGATAGACCGTCTGCTTGGTCAGATATTCGGCCGGAATCGTTTGCTTGATCAGTTCTTCGATCACGGTATCGCGGATCGTCTCGTACTTGACGTCGGGCGAGTGCTGCGTCGAGATTACCACCGCCGTGATCTCGACCGGGCGGCCGTCAGCGTAGCGCACCGTGACCTGGCTCTTCGCGTCGGGACGAAGCCAGCTAACCATCCGCTCCTTGCGCAGCTTGGCCAGGTTCTCCATCAGGTGATGCGCCATCGCGATCGGCATCGGCATCAGCTCCGGCGTCTCGTCGCACGCAAAGCCGAACATCAGGCCCTGATCGCCCGCGCCCTGCTCCTTGTGCAGTCCTTCGCCCTCGGTCACGCCCTGCGAGATATCGGTCGATTGCGGCTCGATCGCCATCAACACGGCGCAGGTCTTGCCGTCGAACCCGGACTCGACGCTGTCATAACCGATTTCAAGCGCGACCTTTCGCGCAAGGCTGACGAAATCCGGATGGGCGTGACTGGTGATTTCTCCCGCCAGAACGATTAACCCGGTTTTCGCCAGGGTTTCGAGTGCGACCCGCGAATTCGGGTCCTCGGCGATCAGGGAATCAAGCACAGCGTCCGAGATCTGGTCGCACATCTTGTCGGGATGGCCCTCGGAGACTGATTCAGACGTGAAGAGGAAATCCTTAAGCGGCATTCGCGATGGCTCCTTGGGTACGGGATGGACCGGGACTCATCGCCGGTTCTGATCCGGCGATGAGACGCGGAAGCGAAGGTTCAAATTCGTGTGAAGATCGATACGGTTCGCTCGATGGCGCCGGTGACGGCGTCTGGTTCCGGCGCCGATTCGGGCAAGCCGGATTCCATGGTTTTCGATGATATAACCGACGCATAGTGGCGAATCAAGGCGGCGATTTGGCGCAATTTCCGCCTGCGGGATCATTCTTCGCCGAAACGGTCGTCAAACAGCGTTTCGATCGCCTTGACCGCCTCGCGCGCGTCTTCGCCTTCAGCTCGCACCTTCAGCTTCACGCCCAACTCCGCTCCCAGCATCATCAGGCTGGTGACGCTCTTGGCGCTCACCTGCTCTTTGCCGCGGCCGATCGTTATCCGCGCGGTGAACTTTGCCGCGGCCTGCGCGAGCGTCGATGCGGCCCGGAGATGCAATCCGAGTTGATTCTTAATTTCGACCGTCGCCTCCGCCACACTCACCCGATCCAAGATACGGGGAAGCGGCGCGCAGGTAAACGGAACCGCTCGGCGTCAGCTATGCGATTCGGCAGCGATCTCGGCGGTGAAGAGCGCGCGGAGGCGCTGTTCGATCGCCCGGTCGCGCGCGCTGCCTTCGCGTTTGACCCACGCGCGCAAGGGGATGACCGCCTTGGCCATGTTGCGATGGCCCCCGGCGCTGCCGATATCGCCGAACAGGTTCTTGGCCGCTTCGCCGGCGTTGTCGCGGCCGGTTCCATAGCTGCGCACGGCGACCACGAGGTCGCGGCCGAGCTTGCCCGCGACAGCGACCCATTCCACACCCTCGAATTGCAGGCAGAAGTCCGCGACCTGCACGATCATGTCGTCGCGCTCGACGCGGCCCAGGTTGGCGGCGATCAGGCGGTCGCGAATTTCGAGCCGGCCCAACACTCGCGCCAGCACCTTTGCGAAGCTCTGCGGAATCTCGGGCCGATCGATCTGGCGCAGCATCGTCAGGTTGGCGAGCGGGTACAGATGCACCAGCGCCTGCAGTACGTCGTCGGTGACGCGGCGCGACAGCGCCAGCGAATCGGTCCGGATTCCGTAGAGCAGGGCCGTCGCGAGCCGTTCGCTGATTTTTTCTTCGGCGGCGATCATGTACTCGGTCATGATCGAGGCGGTCGCGCCGTACTTGACGCGCACGTCCTCGAACGGAGCGCCGCCGGGGGTGTAGCCCGGATGATGATCGATCACGATATCGGCGCGCGGCAGCTTGCCCTCGAAATACGCCGGCTGCACATCGACCATCGCGATCTTGTCGAACGCAGCCAGCGCCTCGGTGGTCGCGGGCAGTATCGCGATCTCCAGCAGATGCAGCATCGTGCGGTTCTCCGGCCTGGTCACCGGCTTGAAGCTGAAAAACGGCGTGGTCAGGCGGTTGCGGCCGAGCAGCGTCCTTAGCGCCATCGCACTCGACATCGCGTCGGGGTCGGGATCGTCTTGCAGGACGATCGCGACGCGGTCGCCTTCGCCTACTATCGCGCGCAGCTCGCGCAGCTTTTGCTTGGTGTCGGGTTGATCCATATACGATGGCTTGGCGAGCGTGCCGCAAGCCCAGGCTTACCTCGATTTTGAACGGTTAGTCGAAAATGGGCGATGCGCCGTGCGCCGATGACTGAGCCCGCCGGGGGCTGCATGAGGTTTCGGGGATACCACAGCCTTGCGCGGCGAATCAATGATATAGATTAAACACCCCTATGGAGACGCCATCAGATTCATCGCCAAAAGACGCATCCGCGCTCGAAGATTGCCTGCTATGCCGCCGGCCCGCGCAGCAATGGCTCTTGCGGATCGCCATCGAGGACACAGGCGGCCTGAAGCAGGAGGGCTTTATCTGCGCGAATTGCGCGGTTAAACTCAGGCTCGCCTCCGAAAAGAACCGCGACCTGCAAATTGACCCGTGGATTCATGACGCGGTCGCGCACATCCTGCGCGGTGTGCAGACCGAAGAATCTTGAAGGAAGCTTAATCGATGGCGTCTGGCCCAGAGCAATCCCCGCACAACTCCCCGCAAAGCAGCGACCTGTGGCCGCACGAGGAAGCCGAGCGCGTCGCCGAGCGCGTGCGCGACTATCCGCCCGCGCGTCCCGCCATCTTCCAGAGCGGATTTGGACCCTCGGGCCTGCCGCATCTCGGCACGATGTGCGAAGTTCTGCGCCCCTCTTACGTGCGCCACGCCCTTGCGATGAGCGAGCCCGCTCGCGCGTCGCGGTTGATCGTTTTTATCGACGACATGGACGGCCTGCGCAAGGTTCCCGAAAATGTGCCGAATCGCCAGGCGATCGAGGCGCATCTCGGCGAGCCGGTCTCGCGCATCCCGGATCCCTTCGGATGCTGCCCGAGTTTCGCCGATCACATGCTGATGCTGCTGCGCGAGTTTCTGGCGCCGGTCGAAGTCGACTACGAACTCCTGCGCTCGTCCGAGATATACCGCGGCGGCGGCTTCGACGAAGGCCTCAAGATCATCCTTGCGAAGCATCGCGAGATAATCGCGATCGTCGCGCCGACCCTGCGCGCCGAGAATCGCGCCGGATGGTCTCCGATCATGCCGCTATGCCCGAGCTGCGGGCAGATTGTCGAGCGCGCCGTGACCGCCTATCATCCCGAGCGCAACTCCGTCGAGTTCACCTGCGCGCGCAGCTCCAAGGCCAAGCAGGGATGCGGCTTCACCGGCGAGCAAAGCGTACTCGGCGGTCTGGCCAAGGCGCAATGGAAGGTCGATTGGGCGCTGCGGTGGTTCACGCTCAAGGTCGATTACGAACTCTACGGAAAAGATCTTACGCCGTCGGCGCAACTCTCGGCGCCGATATTGCGCATCATGGGCGGAAATCCGCCACTCGGCTTTCCCTTCGAGATGTTCCTCGACGAGGATGGGCACAAGGTCTCGAAGTCAGTCGGACGCGGCGTCAGCGTCGATCAATGGCAGCGCTACGCGCCGGTCGAAGTGTTGAAATTTTTTCTCCTGCAGAATCCGCGCCGTGCGCGAAAACTTTTCCTCGAATCCATTCCCCAGTATGTCGATGAATACCTCGACGCGCTGCGTGAGTACGCCGCCGCGCCCAACGCCGAGGCGCGCGCCGACTCCCCGCTCGCGTTCGTTTTGCAGATCCACAGCCCGCGCCGCTTCGCTTCGCAGCTTTCGTTCGCGATGATGATGAACCTGGTCGGCGCGCTGGGCAGCTCGGACCCCGATTTTATGTGGGATTATCTCAAGCGCCACGACGCGGCGATCACGGGCGACCCCGAGACCGTTGCGATGGGCCGCGCACTGATGGACTGCGCGCTCAACTTCTACCGCGATTTTATCGAGCCCGGCAAAACTCCGTACGCGCCCAGCATCGCCGAACGCGAGCAGTTAAAGAGCCTCGCGGAATTCCTGCGCGCAAATCCCGCCGCCGGCGCCGAGGAGATAGAGAAAACCATCTACGATCTCGGCCGCGCGAATTACGAGAAGCCGGGCAAGATCTTCCCCCTGATGTACCGCGCGATCCTGGGCCAGGAACGCGGACCGCGGCTTGGCGCCTTCATCCGCCTGGCAACGCCTGCGCGAATCATCGAACTGCTGGAAGCCGCAATCGCCCGCTCCGCGTAGGCAAAAGGAAACCGCAGACTTCACAGATTGAGCAGTCAGATTTCCAGAGCGCTCGCCGCGTGAGCGGCAAGCGCCTGAAATAATCTGTCTGGCAATCTGTGAAATCTGTGGTTACTCCTTTCAGTTGGGGCCTGAATCGCCGATATCCGACGCTTTCGCCTGGATAAATTCCTTGAGCCGCTTCTTCAGCCGGGTTTCGATCTGCCGGACCCGCTCGCGGCTGATTCCGAAGCGCGCGCCGATTTCCTGCAGCGTGTCCGGATTCTCCGCGAGCAGCCGCGCGCGAAAAATCTCGCGCTCCTTGTCGCGCAGCGTCGCCTCGAAGTCTTTCACGCGCTCGTGCGCGAAGTCGCGCCATTCGTCTTCGGCGGCTGCTTCTTCAGGATTGTTCTCGCGGTCCGGCAGCACGTCGATAAGCCTTGTGTCCTCGCCCGCCGCGGTAGGCTGATCGAGCGATACCTCGCTCTGCGCCATCCGCTCCTGCATCTCGCGCACTTCGCTTTCCTTGACCCCCATCCGCTGCGCGAGCAGCTTGGGTTGCGCCGCGAAGCCTTGCGCTTCGAGCCGCTCGGTCTCCTTGCGCAGGTTGAAGAACAGCTTGCGCTGCGCCTGGGTGGTGCCGATTTTCACCAGGCGCCAGTTATTGATCAGATAGCGGTAGATATAGGCGCGCACCCACCACACCGCGTACGAGGGAAAACGGATGCCGCGGTACGGATCGAAATTCTTGACCGCTTCCATCAGGCCGACGTTGCCCTCCTGGATCAGATCCAGGACGTTCTTCGAGGCGCGCGCGAATTCGAAAGCAATCTTCACCACCAGGCGAAGATTGGCGGTTACCAGCCGGTACGCGTCGGCGGGGTCGTGGTCGCGAGTGTAACGCTTGGCGATCGCGGTTTCTTCCTCGCGGGTCAAAAGCGGAAAGCGCCGCACGTCGGCAAGATAGCGCGAGAGCGGATCGACCGTGACCAGCGCGCCGCCCGCGTCATCTTTCGCGACGCGCTCAGGCGCGCCGCCGCCGTCCGCGTCTCGCGCGGCGGAATCGTCTAGTTCGAGCGGATGAAAGTCGGAGACCTCGATTACGGGCTCGTCATCGACAGCCGGCTCGGCCGCCAAGCCTTCGTCGAGGTCTTCGGCGGGAACTTCGCCGAGATTTTCTGAAAGATCTTCTGAACGATTTTTCGCGGCAGCGTCCGCCCCGGCGATTACCGCCTCGGCGACGGCTGCGCGGCGCCTGGGTTGGCGGGGCTTGCTGGCTTTGCGGGCCATCGGATGAATCCAGCCTGCGGGTCGGGATACACAGCGGGCGTATGGCGCGCCAACCGGGCATCCGCGCGCACCGAAGCCGCGCGCCGAAGTCCGGCCGCCAGGGCGTTACCCCTCGCTGGGCGCTTCGAGCGTGACCTTGCCGGCCGCGATTTCGCGCAGCGCGGTCACAACTTCCTTGTTGTCGCTTTCGACCAGCGGCCG
>DATLTX010000190.1:0-3709 GCA_035533435.1 Binataceae bacterium (SeqCode) | reverse complement strand
TGGTGGCGGCGGCAGGAGTCGAACCTGCGACACTGCGGATATGAGCCGCATGCTCTAACCAACTGAGCTACGCCGCCACCGTGAATTGCCCACAATAGCGGTCCTCGAAATATCGCGAAAGACTCTCAGCGGAGCTGAATCGAACGCGATTTGACCTGCCTGCTTCCGCGCGAGACCTGGTAGAGCACCCCTTCATTGAATTCGACGCAGGTCAGCTTTCCTCCGTACACCAGCCCGGTATCGATTCCGAGCTTGTACGGCAGATCGATCATCACGCCGCGCATGGGAGTGTGGCCGAAGACCACGGTCGCGTCGATTCGATGCGGATTGAAAATAAATTCCTGCCGAATCCAGAGCATGTCCTCGGTCTGCTGCTCTTCGAGCTGGCGGGCCGGCATTATCCCCGCGTGGACGAACAGATACGGCGGCCGCAGATAGCTCACCGCCAGGCGGTTGTAGAATTCCAGATGAGCCGCGGGAATATGGTGCACGGCCTCAGCCAGGTCGTCTTCGCGCACGCCGTAGCTCTCGAGCGTCGCGACGCCACCGTTGAACAGAAACGACTCGCCGTAATTCCCCGGCATCCCGAGGTAAGAGAGCATCATGTCCTCATGATTACCCTTTAAGAACACGCCTTCGGCGCCGCTCTTTTCGACCTCCATCACAAGCTCGATTACGTCGCGCGCCGACGGTCCGCGGTCAACGTAGTCGCCGACGAAGACCACCGTGTCGCCCGCGATCGGCGCAATCGACTTCAGGATCGCGCCCAATTCATCGGGGCATCCGTGAATATCGCCGATCGCGAACAGGCGTCCCGCGAGTTTTTGCTTGCGATTCGGCATCGGCGATTGCTTAGCGCTTTTTTTCCGCGCCCGGCGCCGCGCCGCGGAGCAGCCGCGCGATCGCGTCGCGGTCTTCGATCATCCTGCGCGCCGCGCTATAGGGATTGACGCGTCCGGCTTCGACCTCGGCGACCACCTCGGGCGCTTGTCCGTTGTGCAGCGAGCGCATCGCGCGCTCCTCGAGTTCCGCCGCCAGGATCTCGATAAACTCGCGCCGGCGCCGCTCGGCCATCTGCGCTTCATCGCGATGCGCGAGCAGGTAATCGTGATGCTTCCCGATCGCGCCCACCAGCGCATCGACGCCCTGGTCCGCGGACGCCTGCGTCATTATCACCGGCGGACTCCATCCCGCCGCGGCCGGCCGCAGATGCACGTTCAGCTCGAGTTCGGCCTTGATCCGGTCGGCGCCCTCGCGGTCGGATTTGTTGACCACAAATACGTCGGCGATCTCGTTCAGCCCGGCCTTCATCACCTGCACGGAATCGCCTCCTTCGGGCACGGTTACCACCACAGTGGTGTCGGCAAGGTCCATGATTCCCAGCTCGGTCTGGCCGACGCCGACGGTTTCGATAATGATCACGTCGTGCCCGAACGCGTCGAGCAGCTTTACGATCTCTCGCGCCGCGCGGCTAAGTCCGCCATGGCTTCCGCGTGACGAGAGACTGCGGATATGCACGCCCGAGTCCTTGTAGTGATCGGTCATGCGCACGCGGTCGCCCAGCACGGCGCCGCCCGAGAACGGACTCGAGGGATCGATCGCGAGCACCGCGACTTCCTTGCCGAGCGCGCGATATTTGGCGATCAGGCGATTTACCAGGGTTGATTTTCCGGCGCCCGGCGGTCCGGTGATTCCGATCACGTGCGCGCGCCCGACTTGGGGGTAGATCCGCTCGATAATCGCACTCGACTCGGGCATCCGGTTTTCCACTCGCGTCATCAGGCGATAGAGCGCGAGCTCATCGTGAGCGGCGAAGCGCCGCAGATAGCCCTCGAGGTCAAATTTGGCCTCGGCGGGAGCGCGGTTCGCGCGCGGATGATCTTGCGATTCGGCAGCCATCGGGGTTCGTCCGCCGATCATATCCGCACGCCTTGAACGCACGCAACGAGGCGGCGGCCAGCGGCGCTTGCGCCGCGCCCGCGTTGTTTTCGCCGCGCCGCGGCCATATTCTGGTACTCGCGCGATGATGGATCGAAGACCGGAATGAAGCTGAATGACCTTTATACGGATTGGCGCGTTGTGGCGGGGATTGCGCTGGCGTGCCTGGGGGCGGGCAACTGGATAATCGGGCTCAAGCGTACCCAGCAATACAGCCAGATCATCGCAAGCGCGCCCAACGTCGCCGCGGGCTCCGACTATCGCAGCTTCGACGAGCTTGACGCCTCGGCAGGCGGCGCTGTCCTGGCGCCACTGACCTCCCGCGAGCGCGAGGTCTCTTACGCCACGGCGCGGATGGATTTCTATCACGCGACTTTTCTGACCGGGCAGATGCTGGTGCTCGCGGCGGTGATCGTGACCTTTTGGGGCGTGATCGCCGTGATCCAGAACGATACTCGCCGCGCGGTGCGCAGCGCCGCTGCCGGCGGCGCCGGTCCTCCGGCAGCCGGCACGATGCGCTCGCTGCGTTGAGCGGGACTCATCACCACGAATTGCTGAGGGCTTGGCGCCAATGGTGAAAATGCTCGCCGAGCGCGCGCCGGCGAAGATCAATCTTTATCTTCGCGTGACCGGCCGCCGCGCCGACGGCTATCACGAACTGGATTCGATTTTTATCCCGATCAATTGGTGCGATCAGGTTCGAATTGAAATACGTCCCGCCGCCGCCACCAGCGTGATGCTGCGCTGCAACCGGCCCGAACTGAGCGATCCGGTGGCAAACCTCGCCGCGCGCGCCGCGTCGGCCTTCGCGCGCGAATACGGGCTCGCGGCGCAGATCATGATTGACCTGGAAAAGCATCTGCCAGCGGGCGCCGGGCTGGGCGGCGGATCGAGCGACGCCGGCGCTGTTCTCCGGATGCTGGCCGCGACGCACGCAGTTGCCGCTGACGCGCGGCTGGCGAAGGTTGCCGTCTCGATTGGCGCCGACGTACCGTTTTTCCTCGACCCGCGGCCGGCGCGCGTTCGCGGTATCGGCGAGCAAATCGAGCCGCTGCCCGAGATGCCGCGGCTGTTTCTTGTGCTCGCGGTTCCCCCGATCGAAGTGCCGACGGCGAGGATTTTTCGCGCGCTTGATCCCGCCGACTGGAGCGGAGCAATCCCGTCCGCCGATCTTGCGGCAATCCTGAACGGTCAATTTCCGCACGGCGCGACGGTGAACGATCTTGGCGCGCCCGCGATGGCGCTGTATCCGCGAATCGCGGAGCTCAAGGCGGTTATCGAAGCGCGCGGGGCGATCGCCGCCGCGATGTCCGGCAGCGGCGGCTCGGTCTTCGGTATATTTTCCGATCGCGAGGCGGCGCGGCAGGCCGCGCGGACCATCGCAATCGATGCACCCGACGCCCGCGTAGTTGCGTGCGAGTCGATCGATTCAGTTCAGCCCTAGTCCCTATCCGGCCGCCCTGCTCAACCCGGAATGACCGCGCGGCGGCGGCGGGGCGGCGGTGTCGCCGGCGAGCCGAAAGCATCGGAAGAACGATCGAAAGTCTTCTGCCGCGCCGCGAAAACGCACCAGGTTTTCCTTCACCGCGCGCTCGGCGCTGAGCTCGCCGCGGCTCACCAGCGTCCAGCTTTCGGTTCCGCAGTAGATCGTCAGGTCCGGCTCGCGCAGATCGCCCTGGCTTGAGAGGCAGCGGCCGTCGCGCACCTCGACGTAGTAGCTGCCGGGTTCCGCGCCCGAAACGACGAACTGCACGGCAAGGTTGATTTCGAG
>DATLTX010000189.1:0-15582 GCA_035533435.1 Binataceae bacterium (SeqCode) | reverse complement strand
TGCTATCCTACGAGTGTGTAGAACAATCGCTACTGCGATAGGGAAAAAGCCACACTCATGCAGAATGCTGCCAAGGTTCTCACCGTGAACGAACTCGCGGAGTATCTCCGCGTCCATCGCTCAACCATCTATCGATTGCTCAAGAAAGGGCAGCTACCGGGCTTTAAGATCGGCAGCGACTGGCGTTTTAACGTCGAAGTTATCGATGATTGGCGCCTGCGTCAGGGTGCGGGACTGCTCGATGAGGCCAGAACGGGAACGGGGGTGAATTAGCGCCGCGTTCTCGCACGGGAAACGCCTCGCGCCGGCAGAGAATCGTTCCCCCCACCAGCGGAGGGCGCCGCGCCCGCCAGCATACTCGCCCGGGTAATTCTTCGCTCCCGCGCTCTTTAGTTATGGTGTGGGCGATACCCTAAGCGATAAGATGCCCGGTCGATGCCGACCGAAGTATCCAGAAAGACCCGATATTTCACCGAGTCCGTCATCCGCGAGATGACGCGCCGCGCGCTCAAGTCCGGCGCCGTCAATCTTGCCCAGGGCTATCCCGACTTCGCCGCGCCGTCCGAGCTCAAAGAGGCGGCCAAGCGCGCGATTGACGAAGAGTACAACCAGTACGCGATAACTCACGGCTCGCCGAACTTCCGCGCGGCGATCGCCGACAAGGTGCGCTCTTACAACGGGATCGCTTGCGACGCCGATCGCAACGTAACCGTCACCTGCGGCGCGACCGAAGCGATGATTGCCACGATGCTGGCGATCGTCAATCCGGGCGACGAGGTGATCATCTTCGAGCCGTTCTATGAGAACTACGGCCCCGACGTGATCATCGCCGGCGCAACACCAAAGTACGTCGCCTTGCGCGAGCCCGATTTTTCGATCGATCGCGCCGAACTCGAGGCCGCGTTCAGTCCGCGGACCAAGGCGATCATCGTCAACACGCCCAATAATCCGGCCGGTAAAGTTTTCACGCGCGCGGAACTCGATACGATTGCGCAGCTCTGCAACCGCTACGACACACTCGCGATCACCGACGAAATTTACGAGCACATCATCTATGGCGGCGCGCGCCATGTCTCGCTGGCGACGCTTCAGGGAATGGCCGAGCGCACGGTCACGATCAGCGGTCTGTCGAAGACCTATTCGATCACCGGATGGCGGCTTGCCTACGCTATCGCGTCGGAGCGCCTTACCTCGGCAATCCGCAAGGTTCACGATTTCCTGACTGTGGGCGCGCCGCATCCACTGCAAGAGGCAGGCGCGGTGGCGCTGCGGCTGCCGGAGTCGTTCTACGCGGAGCTGGCCGCGATGTACGAGCGCAAGCGCGCGGCGCTCTACGCGGCGCTAACCGGAGCCGGCTTGAAGTGCAGCAACCCGGCCGGCGCTTACTACATTATGGCCGATATCGGACCGCTTGGTTTCAAGGACGATTTCGCGGCCGCCGCATTCCTGCTCGACGAGGTGGGAGTCGCCGCCGTGCCGGGCTCGAGCTTCTATCATCGCCCCGAACTCGGCCATCGCATGATCCGCTTCACGTTTTCGAAGAGCGACGAAACCCTCGCCCGCGCCGCCGAGCGTCTGGCGAAGTTACCCGAGAAAATCGCGGCGCTGCGGCGCTAGGCGGCGCGGCCGTGGGTGTCGTCTTTGCCGCCGCGGATTACGCGCAGTTGCGGACGCTCGATTCCCCCCGAGATATAAACCAGCACTGTCCACGCGCTGCGGGTATAGGGAAAGCAGAGCAGCACAGTGGCGACCGCGATCACGGACAAGATCACGAGCTGAGACAAATCGGAAAGCGTGGTGGTCCAGTCCAGAATCGCCCAGCAGACCAGGAACGCCGCGGCCGCTACCGCATAGTCGAGGTACATCGCACCGAGCGATTCACCCGGGTCTTTCCAGTAGATCGCGTGGCAGGCCGAGCAGTCGCGATTCATGTGGAAGTGCGAGGCAAAGACGGCGCCGTTACCACATACCGGGCAGCGTTTGCGAAGCGCCCGGCCGATGAGCTGCGATGCACTCTCCTGTGCCACGGAAATTATTCTACTCAGGCGCCGCCATGAAGCCAGAGAAAACCTGCCCGGCTCTCGGCGTGCACCATTTTATTGAGCTTTCGGCACCGCCACGGCCGCCCGCGCTGAAGCCGCGAGCGCGGGCGCGGGAGTTGCCGGCTGCGAGACGAAACCGTCGGGCAGATCGCGCGCCGGGGTAATCCGAATCGCGCAGATTTTGCCCGAGTCGAACTTCGTCTGGGTGGGCCGCGAGAATCCGACCCGCGCGAGCAAATACTTGCGCGGAATATCGCTTTCGATCTGCGCAAGCGCCGCGGGATCGGTCGTGATCTCGGCGCTCGCGATAAACGCGGGACCCGTGCTGGTGCCAATCCACACCAGCGCCGGGCTGCCGCGGCGGATACGCTTGGCTTTCCAGCTTTGCGGCCCGGTCTGAATCAGCAGGCGATTGTCCTTGTCGAGGATGAACCAGACCGGAACGGCTGTGCTCTGATTGCCGTCTTTGCGGACCGTCGCGATATAGATGAGCTTGGCGTTCTGGAGCGCGGCGATATCGCGCGCCGAAGCGGCGGCCCTCGCGTTGCCAAATTTCATCGCAAATAGCGTCACCGCGAGCATCGCGACGATCGCGAACCTGCGGCCCGTTCGACTCGGCTTGTTCATTGGATACTCCCGATGCCCTAATCGCCCAGAAAGCGGCGGCGCACGAATACCTCGCCCAGAAAGAGCAGGATTGCAAGCGGCAGCAGAATCGAATTGGCGCTCTGGCGCACGGTGATCGTTTTTCCGCGGCGGCGCACGAGCGCGGCCGCCGGGGGATCGAACTCGCCGCCGGTGGCGCGCGCGAGCCGCAGCAGCAGATCGAGATTGGGCGGGCGCAGGCGCAACTCCGCCGCGTCGGCGGGAATCGCGCCGACCGAGGCGAACTCGCGATGCGCCAGGACCTGCTCGAGGTCGCCCGCCTTCACCATCAGGGTCGCCGCATATTTTCCGCGCGGCAGCGGTCCGACCTCGCCGGTATAGAGGGACATATCTGTTTGCGTCATCGGCACGTCGAGTGCGCGTCCGGGCCCTGTGATTCGGCAGACCAGGTTGGGCGCGGGTTTGGCGTCGGCCTTTTCGGCCTCGACGGTGACGGCGCCATCCGCCGCGGTGCGCATCCGTATCGCGAACATCCCGGGCGCGCCCTCGCGCATCGTCCATCCGGCGAGTTGCGACCAGAATTGCGCGTAGTGATTCCACCTGATCCAGCTAAGCGTCGCGAGCGAGTCCGGATCGGCGGCGAAGATCGCCGCGCGCCCGAGTCCGTACTGCCACGCGGCGAGCAGCGGCGAGCCCTGCCCCGCGCGCGTGACGCTGAGCGCGACGATCGCGCCGTCCTTGGCTTTGGTCGAAGCGTAGAAATCGATCGGCGGGATATCTTTGGCCGCGATTCCAGACAAAATCGCGCTCGGCGCGCCTTCTTCGACCGCGGTGCGGCCCTGCGCGCGCCGGTTCATCGCCTGGCGCGTCAACCCAACCAGTAACAGCGGCAGCTTCTCGATATCCTCGACGCGGTAAAAGACGCCGCCCGTAGCCTGCGCGAAATCCTGCAACAGACGCAGGTTCTCGAGGTCGGGACCGATTCTGATCGTCGAGACCGGAATTCGATCCTTCGCGAACTGTGCGATGAGCGCGTCATGATCGTGGTACTGGCGATTGGTGTCGCCGTCGGTGAGCAAAATCACCTGGCGGACCGGAATTCCGCTGTCCAGAATCTCGCGCTGAGCGATTTCGAGCGCGTCTTTGAAATCGGTTCCGCCGCCCGGCTGCAGGCGCTCGATGCGCGCTTCCAGGTCGGTGCGATCTTCTCCGAGCGGCTGCAAGTGGCCGAGCACGTAAGGCTGCGAGTCAAACGCGATCACGCCGGCGTAGTCGGTATCGTCGAGCTGGCGCAACAGCGCGATTGCGGCCTGCTTGGCGTAACGGATTCGCTCGCCGTCGCGCACCGCCGGATAGCGCGAGTCGTAACTCATCGAATTCGAGCGATCGATGCACAAATAGACCGCGATCGGCTCGCGCGAGGGCGGCGGCGGCTGCTCCTCGAAGCTGACCGGCAGCGCCTTTTCCAGATCGCCGCCCTTGTAATGCTCGTTGCGCAGCGCCTCGCCGGTCACGACGAGACCTCCGCCAAGCTCGGCGACGTAGCGATTCAGCGCGTGCTGGACCGGCGCGGGAATCGCCGATGCGGGAGCGTCGTCGAGCACGACGAGCTGATAGGGCAGATAATCGCGGGCTTTGGCGGAGAGAGCGCGCGGCGCGATCATCTCGACCCGGTAATGCCGCACCTTAAGCGCGTCAAGCAGGCTCTCGGGCCGGCTTGCGGACGCGATCAGCACGCGCGGCGCGCCGGCCACCGAGAGCGCGGCCTCGGCGCGCGGATTGATCGCGTCAAGGGCGGGAGCCACGGTCAAATCCGCGCTCATCAGGTACGCGCCCGCGCGCTGCATCCGGTACGGAAGCTCGAAGCGGTTCATCCCCTGATGAAGCGTAACATGCTGGCCGCCGACCGGAGCGCCGTCGCGCAGCAGACGCAACTGCGCGTCAACTGGAGCGAGCGCTTCGCTTTCAATCGCGATCTCGAAACTGAATTGCTGCTCGGCACGAACGTCCTGCGGCGCATGAAAGCCGGTCAGCGCGACCCGGGCGACCGCCGGCGCAGGCGGCGCGGCGGTAAAAATTCGCGTCTGGTCATCGACCAGCGCGGGAATCTCCGCGGCCGCCGAGCCGCGCGTCTGATTGCCGTCGCTCAGGAGCAGAATTCGTCGATCGGCGTCGGCCGAGAACAGGCTCTGCGCGGCGGTCAGCGCGGCGGCGATATCGGTGGCGCCGCGATCCGGTGTGATGCGCGCCTCGCTGATCAGGCGCGGATCCGAAAGCGGCGCGATAAGCCGCGCGTCGCGGCCGAACCCGATCACGCCCATCCGATCGCGCGAGTCCATCGCGCGCGCAACCTCGCGCACCCGCGAGCGCATCCATGCGAACTGGTCGGGCGCGATTGAGCGCGAGTCATCGAGGAGCGCCACGATCTCGACTCCGCGCGCCGAAATCGCCACCGTCATGCGCATCCCCGCGAGCATCGCGACCAGCACCGCAAGGCATCCGAGCCGCAATGCGGCCGACGCGGCGCCTGCCAGGTACGCTCCGCGGCGCATCGCGAGGATCGCCGGATAGGCGACGGCGGGAGCCAGCGCCAGAAGCCATAGCATCGCGGGCTGATCAAACATGGGTCATTCCCCATCGCGAGGCGTGTCTGACCAGAATGATCGACTCGATAACGAACGCCCCCAACGCAATTGCGATCAAAATAAATGCGAGCGGAAAAACCTGCTTCGGCCCCGCCGCCGGAATTGCCGGCGGCGGCGCCGCGGAACTCGCTGGCGCCGGCTCGCGCGCCGCGCCGAGATCGGATTCGGCGGCGTCGTAATAATTGGCCAGCACGGTAAAACGCGCGCCCCCGGACTCGACAACGTAGCGCCCCGCCTCGAGCGGACGCAGCTTCACGCGGCCCCACTGGTCAGGTTGCAGGGCTTCCCGGGCGCCGTCGGGCGCCGTGACCTGCGCCGCGCCCGACACTGCCAGCGTCACGAACGCGCCCGTCGGGACAACCTGCACGCCACCGGGCGCAGTCAGCCGCCGCGCCAGGTTGACGACGGCAATCAGCGCGTCGAGCCGGTCGGGATCGAACAGAAAATGATCGCGCACATCGAAGGCGACCACTCCGACTCGGCCTCCCGGAACCTCACCTGCCGCGATAATCGGGATGACCGCGGCGGCGCTTCCGTGCGTCGCGTAGGCGAGCGCGTCCATCCATTCGGGAAGCTGCAAGACGCGAGTCGCCCTAAGCGCGGCGGAGGGTCCGGCGATCGGCTCGCCTCCAAGCTTCGAAGTCATCGCAGCCGAATCCACAGTCGCGCCAATTCCCAGGCCGGGAATTTTCGCCGCATAGGAATTCGACCGCGCAGGAAATATTGGCGGGAAAACCACCAGCGTCGATCCGGCGTCGATCCCCGGCACATAACAATCGTGCATCACGGCCAGGTCGTAAGGCTTGGCGACGTTCTTCGCGGGCGAATACTTCGCCGGATCGATCGTCTCGACCTGAAAGTTTGGATTTATCGCGAGCAACACCCGTGCGAGGTCGCCGCGCACCCCGGCGTCTGGCGACAGCACGAGCACTTTTGCGGCGCCGTCCGAGCGCGCGATCGCCCAGCGCTCGTTGTCGGCGGCGATCGCGTCTTCGCCCACAATCCGCGCGCGCAAGACACCGCCCGAGGTCAGCGGGCCAAACGGCACGATCACCTGCTCGCGCGGCGCGAGCATCAGCGGATGCCGCAGCAACTCGCGCCCGTCGAGGTCGATCGCGAAATCCATCAGACGCGGCGCCGCCGAGAAATTCCGCACCACCGCGCGGCCGCGCGTAGTATCCACCGTTCCCGGATCGAGCTCGGCTATCGCAACGTTGCCGTCGCCGTGGCCGATGCGATGCACCCGAACCGCCGATGCGCCGACGGCGCCGCCGATTGCGTCGGCGGGAGGGGTGCGGTCGGTGAACAGATCGATCTCCGCGGAGCCGCGCGCGCGGATAATCGCGGCGCTCAGCGCCGCCGGTTTGGCCGCCACCGCGAGCGGCTTGAGCGCATCTATCGCCGCCCTGATCACGGCCAGATTCCCGGTCTGCGGCGCGGGCACATTCGCTTCGAGCGCGTAGGTGATGACGCTGAACTCGTCGCCCGCCGGAGCCTGTGCGATAAACTCGAGTGCGGCGCGGCGCGCCTGGTCAAGGCGCGAAGTCCCGTCCTCGCGCGCGCTCATCGCCGCGCCCAGATCGAACACCAGCGCGTGGCTGCGTCCGCGCCCAACTCGCGCCGGCGCCATCGCATACATTCCGGCGATCGCCAGGACGAGCGCGCTAAGTCCCGCGACTTCGAGCCAGAACAGCGGATCGAGCCGGACGTGCCGCACGCTGGCGACCGGCGCCGCCGCATAGTCGAAGAGCATCAGGCTCGAGACCTCGAGGGTCGGGCGCGATCGCGAGCGCAGGTAGATCAGCACCAGCACGCCGAGCGCGGCCGCCCACAAAAGGTTTCGCGGATCGAGAAAGCCCATCAGCTATCTGACCACGCCCAGGTTGGCGAGTTCGTGTTCGACGAATGTATCCAGGCTCGCGGCGCCGAATGCGCGGGCGTAAACGATTCCGCGCCCGGCGCAAAACTCGCGCACGCGGGTCGAAATTTCCTCGACCTTGCGCCGGCAGGCCGCCGCGGCCTCGGGACCAAATACGGTTTCGCGCGTCTCCCCTGACTCGGCGTCACGCACGCGGACCAGGCCGGGCGGATATGCGCCGGTCGATTCGATTTCGCCCATCACGTGGATGGCTTTTACTTCATGACGCGCCAGCAGCAGGCGCGCGAGGGCGTCCTCATAGTCGGTCTGGCTGACCAGAAAATCCGAAATCACGATGACGATTCCCGCGGGGCGGCGATGATGCAGCAGCTCATCGACGGCCGCCCCGATTCGCGTCTCGCCGCCGCATTTGATCTGCGCGACGAACGGCTTGAAGTCGAGGTAAGTTTCGCGCCGGCGATGAAACGTTGTCGCCTCCAGTTGCATCTGACCGCGGCGCATCGCGAAGGCCACCATCCGCACCGGATCGTTGTCGCTCATTCCGACGTAGGCGAGCGCCGCGCCGAGCGCCAGCGCAAGGCCAAGCTTGTCGTCGCGCGCGGGAAACGCCATCGATGCGCTCGCATCGACAAGAATCGTTATCTCGACCTGGCGATCGGCGCGGAAGGTGCGAATCGAAAGCTGGTCAAGACGCGCATACGCGTTCCAGTCGAGGAAGCGCAGGTCGTCGCCGGTGGCGTATTCGCGGAAATTCTCCGGTTCGATGCCAAGTCCCTGCACGCGGCCGAGCGTGCGATTGCCCGCGCGCACGGTGCGGGCGCGCTTGATGCCCAGCACCAGCCGGTCAAGCTTTTTCAGGAATCCGGGCTCGAACGCGCGCGCTTCGAGCATCAGTGAAACCTCAAACGCGGGCCGCGTGGGCGGATTTGATCACGCGTTCGACAATCTGCGGCGCCTCGATTCCGTCGGAATGAGCCGCGTAGTTGAGCATGATGCGATGCGCCAGCGCGGCGACCGCGACCGCTTCGATATCCTCGCGCGCGACGTTGGCGCGCCCGTCGAGCAGCGCGCGCACCTTGGCGCCCATGATCAGCGCCTGCGCGCCGCGCGGGCTCGAACCGAACATCACGTAGCGGTTGACCATTTCGTCATGTAGCGAGCGCGGCGAAGCGCCAACGAAGCGCGAATGTTCAGGCTGAGTCGCGCGCACGATTCGCGCCGCATATTGATCCATCGCGGGCGCGGCGATCACCTCGCGCACGATCTTCTTGAGCGACTCGATCAGCGCCGGCGCCTCAGCGCCGGAAAACACCGGCTCGACGCGGCCCTCTTCGGCGCCGGTGGTCGAGGAAATTATCCGCACCAGTTGCTCCTCGTCCGGATAATCCAGCCGCACCTTGAATAGAAACCGATCAAGCTGCGCTTCGGGCAGCGGATAGGTTCCCTCCATCTCGACCGGATTGAGCGTCGCCATCACGAAGTACGGCGGCGCCAGCGGATAAGTGGTGCCCGAGACCGTCACCTGCAACTCCGCCATCGCCTCGAGCAACGCCGATTGCGTTTTGGGCGTGGCACGGTTGATCTCGTCGCCGAGCAGGATATGGCAGAACACGGGGCCGGGCTGAAACGTGAACTCGCGCCGCCCGTCGGCGCCCGACAAAATCACCCGCGTGCCGGTGATATCGGCCGGCATCAGATCGACCGTAAACTGAATCCGGTTGAAGCTCAGATTGAGCGCCAGTCCCAGCGTCTTGACCAGCGTGGTCTTGCCGGTCCCCGGCACGCCCTCGATCAGGACATGGCCCCCGGCGAACAATGCGGAGAGCAGCTCTTCGACCGCCTGCTCGTGTCCAATAATGACTTTGTGAATCTCCGTCTGGACGCGCCGGAAGGTGCGCGCAAAATCGGCCACGGTCGGAGTTTCGACGGCTGCTAACTCGCTCATCGCTCAAACACCCGCTCGATTGTGGTTCGATCTTCGGCTGGAACCGCGGCGCGGGCGATCGGCTCATCGGGCTGCTGAGTCGGACTGAGCGGCGTGCGAACCTTGGGCGGCAGATAGGCCTGGCCGGCGCCCTTGGCGCCATGCTCCATCGCGCGCGCCTCGATCGAGATCTCAAAGCCCTCGGTGGTCATCCTGGAACTGACGGGCGCTCCGAACAGGCTGTCTGGATCGGCGCCAATTCCGTGCGTCGCGCCTCCGTTGCTCGCCTGATCGGCGCGACTGTCGGGCGTGTCGTGGGCGGACTGCGCCTCCGGCGCGCTGTCGGATTCGCCAGAGTCGGGAACCGCAAGGCTGCCGCCTTGATCGCCGCTGGGATGCGATTGGTCATGCGCGCGCGCGGACTTATCGATCGGCGGCAGGGGGAAATCGTCCTGGCCCGCCGGATGCTCGCTCTTGAACTGGCCCGCGGTGTCGCCGCGGCGATGATTGCGGCGCAAGGCGGAATCGTCGCCGCGCGGGTTGCTTGCGCGATCGCCGCCCGTGTCGGCGAGTTTGAGGGTCAGGCGATGCCTGCGCGCGGCAGAGTCGCCGCGCAGTTTATTCTGAACGCGGCTGGCAAGGGTGCGCGCGCGATTGAGGATTCCGCCGGGCGCCTGGACGCCGCCCGCGCCGGCGCTCAACCCTTCGCGGGCGAGCTTTGCCTCGAGCTTGCTCATCGTGGCGGAATCGGCTTGCATCTCAAGTCCGGCGCTGTCGCCGGAATTGGCCGGACGCAGATGCAGATCGTCCAGATCCACGGTCACGTCGGCGGGTTGATCGTTTTGCGCGAGCAGATCCGGATGGTGCGCGCGGGCGAGCGGAATCACGATTGCCGCCGCAAGTATCGCCGCACCGAGCATCCATACCGATCGTTCAATGCGATGGCGTTCGATACGCGCGGCGTTGAATTCCTCGCGATGCGCGAGCGCGTCCTCGACCACGTACGGCCATAGCGCGCCGCGATTCGGACGCGCGGCGACTTCGACAATCGTGGCCAGGCGGCCCTTCAAGTCGGCGCGCTCGTCGGCGATTTGCGCCGCGCCCACCGCGCTTGCGCGCATCGCCCATCCGATGCGAACGACAAGCACGGTCGCGGCAATCGCGGAAATCGAAATCGCGGCGCTCACAGCAAGGAAAATCAGCGGCGCAAACCAGTTCGCCGCCGCAAAAATCGCCGCACCCGCGACCAGTAAAATCGCGAGCACGCGAAACACGGCGTGCTGAATTGCCAGCGAGTTGAGACGGCCCCTAAGGCGCGCCATCTGGGTCAGGATTGCGCCGAGCTTCTCGTCTGCGCGGGTAACTTGCCGGGGAAAAGACATCTGGCCGCGCACGAAATGCACGCGAATATCCAGAATAAAGCAGCGCCATCCGCCAGGCAACCGACAAAGCACACGGCGCCGCGCCGACACCGTGTCGGCATCGGCAACCCCGGCTCAGTCCTTCAGGCCCGCGTCGTCGCGCGCGCCCAGCGCAACCGCCGACCAGTCGAGGCCGCCGCGGCCCATCGCGAGCGCATGCACGAAACGATCGCGCAGCAGGCTCGCTGTCGGCATCGGGGCGTTTACCTCGCGCGCGGTCCTGAGCACCAGCTCGATATCCTTGAGGCCGAGCGGCAGGCGAAAACCCGCAGGCGAATGCCGCCGGCTCGCGATCGCCGCGCCGTAACCCTGGTAGGCGGGACACGCGAACAGCGTCTGCGTCAGCATCGCGGCGACGGCGGTGCGCTCGAGCCCCGACTTCTCGGCCATCGCGAACGCCTCGCCCATCGCCTCCATGGCGGCGGCCAGCAGAAAGTTGCCGGAGATTTTCGCGACGCACGCCGCCTCGGTCGTTTCGCCAAAGTCGAACACGCCCTGCCCCATCGCGTCGAGTATCGGTCTGACCTGTTGTTTGACTTCCGCGGGACCGGAGATACAAATCCAGAGCTTCTTCGCCGCCGCGGCTTCAGGCCGCCCGAACACGGGAGCGGCGACCAGGACGCTTCCGGCTTCGCGATGAACTTCGGCGAGCTTGCGGATCGTCGCCGGCGCGACGGTGCTCATCGAGAGATGAATTCCGCCCGGCGCGATTTGACTCGCCAGCGCCGTATCGCCCAGCACCAGTTCTTCGAGCGCCGCGTCGTCCGCGACCATCGAGATGACCACGCCGCCCGCGCGCGCCACGTCCTCGGGCCGCTCGGCAATTCGCGCGCCCGTCGCCGCGAGCGGTTGGGCCTTCGCGGCGGTGCGATTCCAGACCGTGAGATGGAACCCCGCGGCGGCAAGGTTCGCCGCCATCGGAAATCCCATCGAACCCAGACCGATAAATCCAATTTCAACGCTCATGCGCAAACCTTACCACGCACCCGCGCGCCTGATAACGGAGCGGCTAGCGCGAGTGGATCACGCCGATTCGCGGACAGGCGCGCTCGATCGGGCATTGGGTGCATCGCGGCGAGGTCGGATGACAAATTGTCTGGCCGAACGCGACCAGAATGCCGTTGTACTCGAGCCAATAGCGGCGCGGCAGAATTTCGCGCAGCGCCGTCTCGGTTTTGTCGGGTGTGCGCGTGGCGACGAGGCCCCATCGGTTCGAGATGCGATGCACGTGCGTATCGACGCAGATACCCGGCTTGCGATACGCCTCGGTCACCACCAGGTTCGCGGTCTTGCGCCCTACTCCCTTGAGCGTCAGGAGAGTGTCGATTTCGTCGGGCACCCGGCCGCCGTGCTTGTCGATCAGGTCGCGGCAGATTCCACGAATCACCGTCGCCTTGGTGCGATAAAAGCCGACCGGAAAAATCAACCGCTCGAGGGTGGGCAAGGGGATAGCAAGGATCGCCTCGGGCGTCGCCGCACGCGCGAACAGGCGCTCGGACGCGGCAGCGGTGGTCTGGTCCTTGGTGCGCAGGCTAAGGATACAGCTAATCAGGGTCTTGAACGGGTCGCGCGTCTGGATGCTGATGAACGAAACTATCGGCGCGTTCCACCCGGGCGCCTCACGCCGCAGCACGCGCAGGATCGCGCCGATCCGGCGCGCGACCGTCGCGGCGGGCGCGGCCCTGCGGCGCCGGTCCGGAGCTTTCGATAGTCGCCGATTCATCGCAACATTGTTTGTAGCATCGCGCGGGACCCGAATCGCGGAAACCATCGTTCCGCGGGAACGTTACATGCAACTCATCTATTACAGTTTCGTCAAGCTGACGACGCTCGGCTACGGCGATATCAACGCGGTTGCGCCGATGGCGCGCAATCTCGCCGCGCTGCCAGCGATGGTCGGCCAGTTCTATATCGCGATCCTGGACGCGCGGCTGGTCAGCATGGAGATTATGCAATCAAGCCGCGCGAGCTGAATTCGGACTGCGCTGCCGAGCGATCCAAGGCGCCAACACCGCGGCGGAGGTTTGACGGTTTGGCGCGGATCGGAATACTTCTACGGCGAGCATACAAATCGATGAGAATTTCGTCTCAACCGGTCAAATGGTTCTGTGCCGCGATCGGCGCCGCGATGCTGGCGGCGGCTCCGGCGGCCTTCGCGCAATCGGCCGAGAAACCGCATCTGACGCGCGACTCGGTCGCAACCAAGGCGCCGGCGCCCAAGCCGATCGAATACGACAAGCTGACCCAGGAAGCGACCGCCTTCCTGTCGAAGTACATTCAGATTAACACCACCAATCCCCCGGGCGACGAACTTCCAGCGGCCAAGTTGCTCAAGGAAAAATTCCTGTCCGACGGAGTTCCCGCGACCACCTGGGAGCCCGCGCCGGGCCGCGGAATCGTCGCCGCGCGCCTGCACGGCATCGGCAAGCATCACAAGGCGATCATCCTGCTGTGCCACATGGATGTGGTCCCCGCAAATCCCAAGGAATGGGAAGTGCCGCCGTTTTCGGGCGAGGTCAAGGACGGCGTTATCTGGGGCCGCGGCGCGATCGACGACAAGGGCTCTGGCGTGGTCGAGATGATGGCGATGCTGGCGATCAAGCGCGCGGGTATCCTGCTCGATCGCGACGTGATCCTGATCGCGACCGGCGACGAGGAGGAAGGCGGCAAGACCGGCGCGGGATGGTTCGTCGATCATCAGCCGAGCGTCTATGCCGACGCCGGCTACGTGCTCAATGAGGGCGGCGGAATCACGGACGCCCCCGGCGGCAAAAAAATCTACTACGTGTCGGTCACCGAGAAGACTCCCCTGTGGCTGCGCCTGACCGCGACCGGGCCGCCGGGCCACGCGGCGGTGCCTCCGGCGGATACGGCGGTCACCAAGCTGGTGCGCGCGCTGGCGCGCCTGGACGAATATCACACGCCGATCCGGATCATCGGTCCGGTGGAAAATTACTACCACACGATGGCCGAGATCACGCACGGACCCCGGCAATTGCTCGACCTCGCGAGCGCGCTCAAGGAACCCGCATTCGTGCGGCAGTTCGTAGCGGTGCCGCGGCAGAACGCGGCGGTCCGCGACACGATTACGCCGACCGTGCTCGCCGCGAGCAGCAAGACCAACGTCATTTCGGAAAACGCTTCGTGCGAGATCGATTGCCGCCTGCTGCCCGGAACCGACCCGAAGAAATTTCTCCGCACGATCCAGAAAGTGATCGACGACAAAAGCATCCGGGTTGACGTGATTTTGAATTTTCCGCCAGTCTCGTCACCGCAGCGCTCCGAGCTGATGACCGCGATCGAGGCGCTCGCCCGGCACGACGGCAAGGCGCAGGTGGTGCCCACGATGATCTCCGGCTTCACCGACAGCCACTACTTCCGGCAAAAGAATCTCATCGCGTACGGCTTTATGCCGATAAGCGTAACCAGCGACGAGGCGCACGGCGTGCACGGAATCAACGAGCGGATCAGCGTCAAAGAGCTGGGCGCGGGGATCAAGCGGATGATCGAGCTGCTCGAGCAATTCGGCGGGCGCTGAGCGGGAGATTTGCGGATGCTGCGCGCGGGAGTCGGCCATTCGATCGCACTCAATCCGAAGACCGCGGCGACTGAAGCCACCGCGGCCGCGCTCGCGATGGCCGGGTTGTCGCAAGCGGAGGGCGCGCTGGTGTTCGCGACTACCGCTTATGGCGCCGCCTATCCGATGATCCTGCGCGCGGTGGCCGCAGCGGCAAAAACGCGCGAAGTAGCGGGATGCTCGAGTGTGGGCGTTATCGCAAGCGAGAACGAGATCGAGTCGGGGCACGCTCTGGCGGTGATGGTCTTTGGCGGAAGCGAGCTTTCGGCGCATCGCTTTTTCGTGCCGCAATTGCGCGGACGCGGCGCCGAAGTCGCCGCCGAAATCGCGAGCGCGGTGCGGCCGGCGCTCGGCAAGTCCAATCTGCTCCTGGTTTTTCCCGATACCTACAACGCAAACCCGGAGGCGCTTTTGCCCGCGCTCGCACGCGAGCTGCCGGGCGGCGCGATCGCCGGCGGCGGCGCGAGCGAAGACGGCTCGGTCGGCGAGACTTTTCAGTTCTGCGGCGACACGGTCAGCAATAACTCGGTTGCCGGGATGCTGCTGGCGGGCGAGTTCGATCTTAAGATCGCAAGCGCTCTCGCCTGCACGCCAATCGGACCGCCCCATCGCGTAACCGCCGTGCGCGACAATATCATCCTGACCCTGGACGATCGTCCGGCGTACCAGGCCTTCGCCGCGGCGGCGGGACCGCTTGCCAAGGATCTGCGCCGCGCGCTCGGCTTCGTCTTCATAGCCATTCCTCATGACCCCGAACAGGCGGATTTCCGCCGCGGCAGTTACATCGTCCGCAACATAATCGGCGCCAGTGAAGAGCACGGCGTGTTCGCGGTTGCGCATATGCCGAAGGTCGGAGACGCGATCGCGATCGTGCTGCGCGACGCTGAACGGGCGCGAACCGACCTTAAAGCGATGCTTGAAGAATTGCGCGCTGGTCTTGCCGTGCCGCCCGCCTTTGGCCTGTACTTCGATTGCGTTTCGCGCGGCGCGGGTCTCTACGGTTTGGCCGGACACGATTCGGCCTATATCCGCAAATCACTGGGAGAGTTTCCGCTGGCCGGATTCTTCACCGGCTTCGAAATCGGGCCGGCCGGCTCCACAACCGCGGCGCTTCAGTACTCGGGCGTGCTGGCGCTAATCTCGCCCAGGCGAAACCACTAATCGGTGCGGCTGGCGAGCTTTCGCGTCACGACGATCGCGATGCGATGCGTGAAAGAGAGCTCGCCGCCGATCTTCACCGGGCGCGCGCCGCTCAGATCCTCGGCCGCGTCGCGCTCGATCATCGCGCGCACCCGCGCCGCGCGGTCGGGCGGCGTCTGTGCGGAGCGCAGCCACGGCTCGACCGGATTGCGCATCCCGTGCGAAGTGAAGCGCACAATTTCGCATCGCGCGCGGCCAAGCATCTGGACCATCGCGGAAAGCGGCAGCGCACGGGTGTGCGAGGTATCGCGCAGGCGCTCGAATTCGTTGTAGTACGCGGCGCGGACA
>DATLTX010000188.1:0-11535 GCA_035533435.1 Binataceae bacterium (SeqCode) | reverse complement strand
TTGCGGCGATCGATGTATCGACGGGGGAATTCATCGCAGCGCGGATTGCGAATCGGCGCGGGCTGATCGAGGAGCTTGCGCGGCTTGCGCCGCGCGAAATCGTGATCTTCGCGGACGATCCAGAACTTAAAGTATCGCTTGAAGACATCGCCACGCCCCTGACGGTGCTCGACGCCGGTCTTGCCGACCAGGCCAGTGCCGCGCTGGCCGCGCGCTTTGGCGCCGCGGTTGTCGCCGACCTTGGCGCGCCGCTCGCCCGCGCGGCGGGGACGGCGCTGGGCTACCTGGAGCGGAACTTCGGCCGCGATCTCGCGCATCTGGCGGCGCCCGCGCTCTATCACGCCGCCGAGTACATGATGGTCGATGAAACCACGCGGCGGCATCTCGAACTGGTCGCCTCGAGCGACGGCGGGCGGCGCGGCTCGCTGCTTTCGATCCTCGACGAAACGATTACCGCCGCGGGCGCGCGCACGCTCGCCAACTGGATCGTCTATCCGATGCTGGCACAGCGGGCGATCGGAGAGCGCCACGACGCGGTGGCCGAACTGTTCGATGCCGACCTGGGCGGCGCGGTCGCCGACGCGCTCAAGCGGATCGGCGATCTCGAGCGGCTGGCCGGACGGCTCGGCGCGATGCGCGCGTCGCCGCGCGATTGCCTGCGCCTGGCGCAGGCGCTCGAGGCGGCCGCCGCGCTGCGCGAATGGATGGGCGCGCGCAGCAGCGCGCTGGTTCGCGATCTGGCCGCGCGGATCGCGCCCGATCCCGCGCTCGCGCCGCTGATCGACAAAACTCTCGGCGAAGAGCCTCCGGTCAATCCGCGCGACGGCAACCTGATTCGCGCCGGGTTCAGCGCCGAGGTCGATGAGCTGCGCGGGTTGTCGTCGGGCGCGCGCGAGGTGCTGGCGCGGCTCGAAGTCTCGGAGCGCGAGCGGACCGGAATCGCGTCGCTGAAAGTCCGTTACAACAACGTGTTCGGATATTATATCGAGATCACCAAGGCGCATCTGGAGCGCGTGCCGGCCGACTACCATCGCAAACAGACGGTGGCGGGCGGCGAACGATTCACCACGCCCGCTCTGGGAGAGCTCGAGCGCAAGATTCTCTCGGCCGAGAGTGGGCTCAAGGAACTCGAGCTGCAACTCTTCACCAAACTCCTGCGCGACTTGCAGGCGCATAGCGCGGCGATACTCGCCGCCGCGCGCGCGATCGGCGAGTTCGACGCGCTCGCCTCTCTGGCCAAGGTCGCGCGGCGGCGCGGCTACGTCCGCCCGGCGATGAATTCCTCGCGCCGGGTGCGGATTCGCGACGGACGGCATCCGGTGCTCGAAGCCGGGATGCGCGCGGGCGAGTTCGTGCCCAACGACCTCGACGCCGACCCCGACACGCGCCAGCTCCTGCTCATCACGGGTCCGAACATGGCCGGAAAATCGACCTACCTCCGGCAAGTCGCGCTGATCGTGATCATGGCGCATCTCGGCAGCTTCGTGCCCGCCACCGAGGCGTCGATCGGGATCGTCGATTCGGTGATGACCCGAATTGGCGCGCGCGACGAGCTGCGCCGCGGCGAATCAACCTTCATGGTCGAGATGAGCGAGACCGCGCGTCTGCTCGGCGGTCTCACCGACCGCAGCCTGCTGTTGCTCGACGAGGTCGGGCGCGGCACGAGCACATTCGACGGCTTGGCGATCGCGTGGGCGGTGGCGGAGTACCTGCACGATTCGGCACGCGCCAAGGTCCTGTTCGCGACCCATTTCCATGAGCTGACCGACCTTGCGCGCGAGCGTCCACGCGTGAAGAATTTGAGCATGGCGGTGCGCGAGTGGGGCGGTGAGGTGCTGTTTTTGCGCCGGGTGATCGAGCAGCCGGCCTCGCGCAGCTACGGAATCGAAGTGGCGCGGATAGCGGGTCTGCCGGATTCAATTATCGCGCGTGCGCGCGAAATTCTCGCCAACCTCGAACAGGGCGAACTCGATGAATCCGGCGGCGTGCGCCTGGCGCACGAACGCGGCGCTGCCCGCCCCGCGCCGCAACTGGGACTGTTCGCGCCGGTCGAAAGCCGCGTCGCCGATGAGCTCCGCGCCCTGGAGATCGATCGGCTCACCCCCGTCGAAGCGCTGGGCGTGCTTGCCGCGCTGCGTGCGCGGCTGAAAAAAGACGGCGCCTGACGCCGGGCTCGCGATGATGACGTGGCGGCGGGGATGACGGACCAGCAAAATTCGATCACGAGCGCGAGCGCCGCCGCAATGGCGCTCGCCGCGGCGCTCGTCGCCACGCTGCTGGGCGCGGCGCGGGCGCGCGCGGCGATCGGCCCCGCCGCTCTGACCACGGCCGCGATCACGCAGTACGGAGCCGCGACCGAGTTGCGCTTCGGATTCGAGGGAGCGGCGCCGCGATGGAAACTCAGCGCGCACGGCCAGGAGTTATGGATCGATCTGCCGCACACCCGCACCGACGTGCCGCCGCGTCCCGTCTTCGGGCGCGAGGCAGCTCCTGTCAGCGCGGTGCGAGTACTCGACGCCGGCGGCGGCGCGGTGCGAATCGTGCTGCAGGTTGACGGCAAGATCGACTACGCGATCGCGCGGTTGCGCCATCATATTGTTCTCCGCGTCGCGGCCGCCGGCGCGGTGCCGAACCTCGCGGCCGCTCTGCTCTCGATCCGCGAGCCGCGCGAGGCGCCCTCGCCCGCCGAAAATTCAGCGCATGGTCCGACGCCGGCTTCGGCGCCGATCGCCGCGGCGCGCGTGAATTCGCCGCGACCGCGGGGGCGTCAGCTCGTGATGATCGATCCCGGCCATGGCGGATACGATCCCGGGACCAGCTCGGCGGACGGAATTCAGGAGAAGACGCTCGCGCTCGAGATCGCAGCGCGGCTCGAGCGCGCACTCGAGGCGCGCGGAATCGACGCGGAGATGACGCGGACCGGCGACGCGTTCGTCGCGCTGGGCGGGCGCACGAAAATCGCCAACGCCGCGGACGCCGACCTGTTCGTTTCGATCCATCTGAATTCGAGTCCGAATCCCGCGGCGATGGGAATCGAGGTCTATTATCTCAACAACACCACCGACCGCGCGACGATTCGGCTGGCGCGGATGGAGAATTCCCAAGCCGCGGGCGGCTATGGCGCGTCGGGCGAGCCCAACTTAAACTACATCCTGAGCGACCTGCGCCAGCAGTATAAGGCGAACGAGGCGGCGGGACTGGCGCGGATGATCGATGCGCAGGCGGTGGCGGATTTGGACGCGGAATTTGGAATCAATGTGGACCCGCTGGGAGCGATGATGGGGCCGTTTTACGTGCTCGTCGGCGCGCGGATGCCGGCGGTGCTGATCGAATGCGGTTTCCTGTCCAATGAAATCGAAGCGCACCGGCTTGCGTCGGCGCGCTATCAGCAGACGCTCGCCGACGCGATCGCCGACGCGATCGCTCATTACCTCAACGCTGACGCCGCCGTGGGCAATTTGTGAGCACGATCTTGCGCACCGCGGGCGCCGACTCCGCCAAGCGGCCCGACCCGCGCGGCGAAGACTTTTTGCTGCGCGAGTTCGAGGCGGCGCGCACGCCGGGACGGACCTCGCGCGCCTATATCGTCTCGGTGCGCGAGGAGCTGGCCGAAGTTCACTTCAAGGGCGCCAGCGGCAGCGAGATCGTGCGGCTGTACACGGCGGCGATGGACGATCTGCTGCGCGCGCTCTACCGCTACGCCGACACCGAGCACGGGCGGCGCTTTCCCAAGCTCAACCAGAGAATCGCGATCGTCGCACGCGGCGGCTATGGACGCAGCGAGCTGAACCCGCAATCCGACGTCGATCTGCTCTTCCTCCATGATTACAAGCGCGGCCCGTACGCCGAGATCGTGACCGAGATAATCCTGCACGCGATGTGGGACGCGGGGCTGGTCGTCGGCCACGGCGTGCGCACGGCGCGTGAGTGCGTGCGGCTGGCCAACGACGATCTCAAAGAGAAAACCGCGCTGCTCGACGCACGCTACCTGGGCGGCGACGAAAAGCTGTACGCCGATCTGGACAAGCTGCTGATCGCCGAGGTGCTGAACCGCAATCAGCAAAAATTCTTCAAAGCCAAGCTCGAGGAAAGCCGCGAACGCCACGCAAAATACGGCGATTCGATCTACCTGCTCGAGCCGCAGATCAAGGAAGGCGAAGGCGGCCTGCGCGATCTGCATACCGCGATGTGGCTGGCGAAGGTCAAATACAAAGTTCATTCGCTCGAAGAGCTGGTGCAAAAGGCGGTCATCACCGACGACGAGCGTACGAGCGTGGTCGAGGCGCGCGACTTCTTATGGCGCGTGCGCAATTCGCTGCACTTCATCAACAACCGCCATTTCGATCAGCTAACCTTCGAGATGCAGGAGCGGATCGAGCCGATGCTGGGGATGGTTTCGCTCGACGGGCAGACCGCGGGCTCGGCGCTGATGCGCGCCTACTATCAGCATGCGAGCACGATTTACCAATTTGCCGAGGGGCTGATTGCGCGCGTGGTCGAAAGCCCCGCCGCGCACGGCTTTCTGCGCCGCACTCCGGTCAGGCAGATTCGGCCGGGCGTGCTGGTGCAGCAAAAGCTGCTCGCGATCGGCGACCCCGATCTGTTCAAGGAAAATCCGCTCAACCTGATCGCGATCTACGCCGACTGCCAGGCGCAACAGGTCGAACTTTCCGGCAGCGCGTACCAGCTCGTGCGCGACAACCTGGGATTGATCGACGACGCGATGCGCCATAACCCGGCAACCGGCAAGGCGTTGATGCAGATTTTGGCGTATCGCGGCCGCGTCGCCGACACGCTCGAGGCGATGCATCGCGCCGGCGTGCTCGGCGCGCTCATTCCGGAGTTCGGAAATTTATACGCGCGCGTTTTGCACGACCTTTATCATATCTACACCGTCGATCGTCATTCGCTGGTCGCCGTGCGCGAACTCGAGCGTCTGCGCAGCGGAGAGTTCAAGGTCGCGACGCCCCTGTTGACCGAAGTTGCGCGCGAGCTGGATTGTCTGCCGCTCGTCTTCCTTGCCCTGCTCCTGCACGATATCGGCAAGGGCCACGGCCATGACCATCACGAACTCGGCGCGACGCTGACCGCCGAGGTCTCGAACCGGCTCGGGCTGGATCCGGAAGAAGTCGATCTGGTCGTGTTCCTGGTGCGCAATCATCTGATGATGTCGCAGGTCGCGCAGAAGGGAGATATCGACGACCAGCGCACCGTCGAGGAATTCGCGCATCAGGTTGGCTCAATCGATCGGCTGAAGGCGCTGTACCTGCTGACCTATGCCGACATGCGCGCGGTGGCGCCCAAGGTTTACAACAATTGGCGCGACATGCTGCTGAGCGATCTCTACATGCGCGCGCTGAAGCTGATGGAGCAGCGCGATCGCGAGGCGGTCGATCCCGCGCGGCGGCTGGCGACGGTGAAGAACGCGGTGCGCGAGCATCTTGCGCCGTCGGGCGCGCCCGCCGCGGAGATCGAGGCGTTTCTGGCCGAGATGCCCGAGCGCTATTTCTTCACCGTTCCGGATGGCGACATCGCGCTGCATTTCGATCTGATGCGCGCGCTGGGCGACCGTCCTGCGGTCACGCGGCATCGCCACTTTCCGGATCTCGAATTCACCGAGTTTATCGTGGTGACGCGCGACCAGCCGGGACTGTTCTCGATGATCGCGGGCGCTCTGACCGCCAATAATCTCAACATCCTGTCCGCGCGAATCACGACCCGCGCGGGCGGAATTGCGCTCGACGTGTTCCGGGTGGCGCACGTGATGGGCGCGGGCGCGATGGCGATGGAGGAAGACCGCTGGCAGCGCGTGCAACACGACCTCGAACGGGCGATTACCGGCGCGCAGGATATCGCGCAAATCGTCGCCGCGGCGCATCATGTGAAAAACGCCGGCCGCCGCTTCACACGCCGCGTCGCCACCGAAGTCACACTCGATAATCGCACCTCGGAACAGTTCACGGTGCTCGACGTATTCACCCAGGACCGGGTCGGACTGCTGTTCACGATCACGCATACGCTGTTCGAGCTCGGGATGCTGATTCACCTGGCGCGCATCTCGACCAACGCCGATCAGGCGCTGGACGTCTTCTATGTGAGCGATCGCGACGGCGCCAAGGTGACCGATCTCGCGCGGATGCGCCTGCTGAAGGAAACCCTTGAGACGCGGCTCGCCGAAAATCCAACGCAAGGGAGCGCGGCTTGAGCGGCACCGGCTGGGACGAATTGATCGACGCGCATCTGAGCCGCCAGGCCGCGGAGCGCGGCTTGGCGCGCCGTTCGCTCGAAGCCTACGCGGCCGACTTGCGCGACTTTCACGATTTCTGCAATCGGCGCGGCGCCGCGCCGGAGAATCTCGACGCGACGCTTATCACGGCCTACCTCGAAGACCTGGGCGCGCGATACGCGGTCGCCACCCAGCGGCGTCATCTGGCGAGTATCCACGGCCTGGCGCGCGAAATGGTCGATCGCAAGATTATCGAGCGCGACCCGGCGCCCTCGGTGAAGCTGCGGCCGCATCCGCGCAAGCTGCCGCGCACGCTGACGCGCCGCGACGTCGCGGCGCTGATCGAGGCGATCGACACCTCGACGCTGCGCGGGATGCGGGATCGCGCGATGCTCGAGCTCGCGTACGGATGCGGGCTGCGCGTTTCGGAGCTGGTGAATCTGCAACTCGCACAGGTGAATCTGCGCGAGGGCGTGATCGCCGCGTTCGGCAAGGGATCGAAAGAGCGGCTGATTCCGCTTGGTGGCGCCGCCGCGCGCTCGCTCGTCGCCTACCTGAAGGGCCGCGACGAGGAGCTTCGCCAGGCGGCGGGCGGCAAGCGCGCGCGGACCGTGGCGATGCGCCGCGGCAACGCGGTTTTCGTCACGCGGCTGGGGCGCGCGATGACTCGGCAGGGATTTTTCAAGGCGCTCAAGCAGTGGGCGGCCGGTGACGCGCGCACCGCGTGGATCAGCCCGCACACGTTGCGCCATTGTTTCGCTACCCATCTGCTCGAAGGCGGCGCCGACTTGCGCGCGGTGCAGGAGATGCTCGGGCACAGCGACATCTCAACCACGCAGATATACACGCACCTGACGCGCTCGCATCTGCGCAAGGTCCATCGCACGTTCCATCCGCGTGCGACCCGCACAGCGGCCGAAAAAGGGAACGACTGAATTGAGCGATCTGAACGGAACCCTCGCCACGATCTGCGTCGTCGCGCCGCCGATCCTTTTTGCCATCATCGCGCACGAGGTCATGCACGGCGTGGTCGCGCTCAGGCTGGGCGACGACACGGCGCAGCGCGCGGGACGGCTGACGCTGAACCCGATCTCGCACATCGATCTGTTCGGCACGATCATCCTGCCCTTCGCGCTCTATCTGGTCGGATTGCCGGTGCTCGGCTATGCGAAGCCGGTGCCGGTTGATTTCCGGGTACTGCGCGGCGGGCGGAGCGGGATGCTCAAAGTCGCGGCGGCGGGACCGCTGACGAATTTCACGCTCGCGATCGTGAGCGGTCTTCTTCTGCGGATGCTCGCGGACCGGCTCTACGGAGCGGGCGGCGCCACGGTTGTGCGGCCGCTCGCGCTGATGCTGCGGACCTCGGTCATCGTCAACGTCGAGTTGGGGATATTCAATTTGTTCCCGCTGCTGCCGCTCGACGGCGGACGCGTGCTGTTCTCGATCCTGCCGATCGGCGCCGCGCGCGTCTATGCACGCACGGAACGCTATGGCTTTCTTATCCTGCTGCTGCTCCTATATACCCATTGGCTTGACGTCGCGATTGATCCGATCATGAGCGCCGCGATAAACGCGATTTTCTGGATGGTGCGCCTTTGACCGACGATTCGACCATCACGCCGCGGCTCGAAGCCGACGGCTCGCCGCGCTTCAAGCTGCCGATCTACGAAGGGCCGCTCGATCTGCTGCTGCATCTGCTCAAGCGGGCCGAGCTGGATCCGCACGACGTCACCGCAAGCGTCATCACCGAGCAGTACCTCGCCTACCTTGAGCTGCTCGACCAGCTCAATCTCGACGTGGCGGGCGAGTACCTGGTGATGGCGGCGACGCTGCTCTTGATCAAGTCGTTCTCGATGCTGCCGCATCCGGAGCTGGCCGACGCCGAGGAGGCCGAGGAGCTCAAGCGCGACCTGGTTGCGCGGTTGCTCGAGTACCAGCGCTATCGCGAGGCGGCGGAAAAGCTGGGCGAGCGGACGATCCTAGGGCGCGACGTTTTTGCCGCCAAGGGTGAGCCGGTGCCCGACGCGCCCAGCGATGCGCCGCGCTTCAGCGTGTCGATTTTTGATTTGGTCGAAGCGATGGGCGCGGTGCTGAAGCGAATCGCCGACGCGACGCCGCGCGGAATCGTGCTGCGCGATATTCCGGTGGCGCAGTGCATCCCGGCCATCCTCTCGGCGCTCGAGGGCGGGCGCAGAATCGAATTCACGGCGCTGTTCGCCGACTTGCACGACCGTCCGATGGTGATCGCGACATTCATGGCGCTGCTCGAACTGATCCGGCGCGGCGAGATCGCGGCGTCGCAGGACGAGCGCTTTGGTCCAATCCTGCTCGAACGCCGCGGCGCGACCGGCGGCGCGCAATCCGCATAGAAGTTTGGCGATGGTGGAAACAGGTGGAAGAGGAACGTCTCAAATCAATTCTTGAAAGCCTGCTCTTCGCGGCCGGAGAACCGGTCTCGATTGCGCGGATCGCCGCCGTGCTCGACGGCGTGCCGAAGGCGGAGATTCAAAACGCCCTCGTGACGCTCGGCGCCGAGTATTCCGCCAATAGCCGCGGACTCGCGATCGAAGAAGTCGCTGGCGGCTACCAGCTTCGCACGCCAAAAGAGCACGCACAGTATGTGCGCCGCCTGCTGGCGGCGCGGCCGCCGCGGCTCAGCCGCCCGCTGCTTGAGACGCTGGCGATTATAGCGTATCGCCAGCCGATCACGCGGCCCGAGATCGAGCAGTTGCGGGGAGTCGATACGGGTGGCGTGCTCGAAACGCTGCTCGAGCGCCGGCTGATCAAGATCGCGGGCCGCAAGGAAGCGCCGGGACGCCCGATGATGTACGCGACGACGCCCGAGTTCCTCGAAGTCTTCAGCCTGAAAGATCTCGAAAGCCTGCCCGACTTGAAGGAGTTTCAGGAAATCGAACGCGCGGTCGAGCAGACGGAGATCGGGCTGGTGGAAAGTATCGAGACCCATCCCGAAGACGCCGCGCCCGCCGCCGAGGAATCGTCCGCGATCGAATCTCCCGCGAGCGAGACAGTGGGCGACGCCGATGCGCCGTCATCGGAAGCTCGTCCAGAGAAATCCGGCGGCCGGGAGGAATAGACCAGATGATTTATGAGCTGCGCGTATATCACTGCGTCCCAGGACGCTTGCCCACACTCCTCAAGCGTTTCGGCACCGTCACCTGCCGGTTGTTCGAGAAGCACGGCATCAAGCAGGTCGGATTCTGGACCGTGGCGATCGGCGAGTCGAGTTCCGATCTGGTTTACATGCTGCAATGGGAATCGCTGGCCGATCGAGAAAAGAATTTCGCCGCCTTCACCGCCGATCCAGAATGGATCGAGGCGCGCGCCAAATCGGAAGCCGACGGCCCGATCGTCGCCTCGATCACCAACAGCATCTTGATGCCCACCGCGTTTTCCGCGCTGAAGTAGGTCCTCGTCGCCGTTCCATACTTCACCGACCCAGTGCGAGCATTCGCGATCCTTTCCAGAACCCGCAACACCACCGCGTCCCGGTCCTGGCATGCGCCACCTTCACCGAAGCCACCGCCGACCTGAAGAATGCCAACGCGGTACTCTCGCGCCGAGTCCCTAACCACGGTTAGGCTTTTGCGAGATCTGTTGAAGGCTGAACTGATCGGCGATTATGCCGAGCTTGGACTAACAGGCTCGCGAAATGTTACAGCCTTTGCACGTCGGTGAATCTCGCGATGCGGGGTGCGTCATATGCTTGGGATCGTACTGGCTTTATTCTTCGGAGGTGCGGCTTTTGTGTACGGCGGCTATGCGCTAGAGACTCAGCATCGCATCTGGGCGGTGTTCTCTTATGCTTTCGGTGGGGCCTGTATGGTGGCGGCTATCGTGCTCCCCGTTAATAGAGCGATTGGCCCTTCTGGCTTCTGGTCTCAACAAGTTGCCGAAGCACCGATACCAACGGGCGTTGTTGCTCCTGAAGCTATCCCGATTCCATCCAGCGTTGAGCGCGCCACCCCTACGCCGGCCCCAAACAGTCTTGCTACCGGTTTCGCGCCCATAGCAAGCACATTGGTCAAGCCAGCGGACCAGGCAGATTTGGGCGATGCGATAGCTAAGAGCATGGAGGGTATGAGGCTGCATTGCCAAGCCCTCATACTACGTTGCCCCACAGTAGGGTGTGAGGATGATAGTCGCGTTCTCACAGACGTTTTAACGCGGGCAGGCTGGACAATACCTTGGGAACCGACATCCCACGGATGGGTACGTTTGAAAGACCGTCTCATAATTCATTCAAAGGTGAATGATTTGTGTGCTGAGGTTCTAGCAAACGCTCTCTACGATTTTGGTATTGAAAGTAAAGAGGTCCAAGACCCCGCGATGAGAAAGCTGGACCACCTAGAAATAGTCATACAAAGCGGGAAGTGAGACATGTATGTATAAACAGAAAATATTCACTTCTTCTGCCGCAAGTGCTGCGAGTACCACGAGAAGACCTATCTCCACTACAAGGCGCAGAAGCAGCGCGTCTATCGACGCCGCAAGGCCAAAGTCGCCGAATCCGTGCTGACCGCCTCTGTCCACAGAGAGTCTGCTAGCCTTGACACTGTGTGGCCCTGTGCTATCATGGCCACGTTGAGGTCTGCCGCATCTCCTGCGGCTCCTCTTCGCGGGTCTTTTCTTGGCCGCCGGGCGTCCGCCAACGGCGCGTAAAAGTGGCTCAAAATGCGATACCGAAAAATCATCGTACGAAGCCACTTTCGCCAGCATTTTCAAGGCATTTATTTTTTCAGCCACTAGAAAAGATACCAAACGAACCCACCGCAAAACGTCCGAGATCCAAAAATCAAAGGCATCGCCTTGCCCGGACGCGGCGCGCTTAGCTGCCCGCGTCTTCGTAGGCGTCGGCGGTGGCGGGACTGTAGTTCTCGAAGCGCGTGTACTGGTTCAGATAAGTCAGCTTGGCGGTGTCGGTCGGGCCGTTGCGCTGTTTGGCGATAATTATTTCGGCGACGCCCGGCTCCTTGGTGTCGCGATGGTACATCTCGTCGCGGTAGATGAATCCGATCACGTCGGCGTCCTGCTCGATCGCGCCCGACTCGCGCAGATCGGCGAGCAGCGGGCGGCGCTCGGGGCGGGTCTCGACGGCGCGGTTCAACTGCGAGAGCGCGATCACCGGCACTCTGAGTTCCTTGGCGAGTGCCTTGAGCGAGCGCGAGATCTCGGAGATTTCCTTTTCGCGCGACTCGCCGGGACGCGACGAGCGCATCAGTTGCAGATAATCGACGACGATCAATCCAAGGTTGTTGTTCTTGTCGCGCATCAGGCGGCGGCACTTGGCC
>DATLTX010000187.1:0-24660 GCA_035533435.1 Binataceae bacterium (SeqCode) | reverse complement strand
ATCGGGGCGCCGCTGCTCGGCACCAGCGCCGAGGATTATCATCGCACCATCCGCATCGACCTCGACGGCGTGTACTGGGGCTTGCAGGCTGCGGGCAAGGTGATGGTTGCGGCGGGACGCGGCGCGATTGTGAACACCGCCTCGGTCGCGGGGTTGATGGGATCGAGCGGGCTCTCCGCATACAACGCGGCCAAGCACGGTGTCGTAGGTCTGACGCGCAACGCGGCGCTGGAGTTCGCGCCGTTCGGGGTGCGGGTCAACTGCATCTGTCCGGGCGTGATCGAAACACCCCTGGTGATGGACAACTTTGCGCTCGTCGAAGGTGCGCGAAAGATGTTCGACGCGATGCATCCGCTCGGCAGGATGGGCCAGCCGCAGGAAGTCGCCAAGGCGGTGTTGTTCCTGGCCTCTGACGACGCGTCATTCATAACCGGCCACGCACTCGCCGTGGACGGCGGGATGATGGCTGGCGTTGCAGGCAGCGCGTTCAATCAGTGAGAGATTAGGACCGACCTCTCCCGACGGCTTCGCCGCACCCTCCCCGCACGGGGAGGGAAATTTCCCCTCGCTCTCGCCGCACCAATCCGGCAAGAGTGTTACTCATGGTGCCGGTCTAAACTGTAACGTATGTCTCCGGTCGCAGCGCGATGCGCGCGACCACACTGTCGACCGGCGCAGATGCCTGGTTCCCCTTCCCGCGCGGGAAGGGGTTAGGGGTTAGGTCGAGAAATTGCTCGATGCGGTCGGACGCGACGTCGATCGGCACCCATGACGGCAGGTGTCCGCGACATCTTAAGCGAAGAACCTCGCAGCCGCGTGGACTCCTTCAGCCGGGCTCGAAGCCTGAGCCGTTCCCAGGCGCCTACTTCGGGGCGAGCGCCTGCTTGACCCGGTCGCTTGCGACCTTGCCGTCGAGTTGCGCGCCGAAGCGCTCGCGCAGCGCCTTCATCACGGCGCCCATCTGGGTGGCGCCGCCCGCGATTATCTCGTTAACCGCGGCGCTGACCTCTTCGAGCGAAAGCTCGGGCGGAAGATAGCCCGCCAGAATTTTCGCCTCGGTCTCGTTCTGCTCGATCAGGTCGGCGCGATTGGCCTTTTTGGCGAACTCGAGCGCCTCTGCGCGCCGCGCGCGCTCGCGCTTTACGAGCTGCACGATCTCGGCCTCGGTGGCGTCGCGGCGGACGTCCTTTTCGACTCGGGTGATTTCCGAGAGCAGGCCGCGAATCGCCATCATGCGCAACTTGTCGCCGCTTTTCATCGCGGCCTTCAAATCTTCTTGGAGCCTTTGTTTCACGGTTTCAATTATGCGCACGCCACCGCATCACGAGGCGAACGATTTCCTGCGGAATCTTTTGCCTAGATCAATTCGCCGGAACACCTGCGCGAATGGCGATATTCCTCACGAGGCGCGCGACCTGCCGCCCCTGATCCGCCCTGGCGCGGCGCCTACTTCTTCTTCGCCGCGGCGGCCACGTCTTCCCACTTGGCCGGTTCCGAGGCGACAAACTTCGCGCCGTCGAGTTTGTAATTGAAGACCAGCGCCTTCTTATTGCCGGTCGCTTTGCCGCGTCCCGAGCCGCCCTTGGCGAGCTTGTATTCGACGCCGGTCAGCTTGGCGACGATCGTCAGCCCGCCGCCCTTGCTAGTCGGAATATAGCTGAAGGCCGCGTGCTCCAAGTCGATGTACGGCTCGCCGGAGGTTTTCTTGTCGCTCTCCTCGTCGAGGAACGGATCCGAGTCGGTCGCCACCGCGTCCTGCAGCGCCTTCTGCTGGCCCGTCGTCAGCGGATTATGCATCGACGGCCCGGCAGCCCGCGGCGCGCCCTCGCCGCCGCCTCCTCCGCCGCCGGTGTTCATTTCCTTTTTGACTTCGATCGCGCGCGCTCCGGCGGGAGCCAGGATTGCGCAAAGTGCAAGCCCCGCGATCGCGATCTTCACCGCCGCTTTAACAGTCCCTGTCCTGGAAATCATGATCGTCGTACCCCCGCTCTCGGCACGGTCCTCCACAAATGGTCCGAATTGGTTCGCTCAGAAGATTAGCACGCGCGCGCGCAATGCAAAGAGGCGCGGGCGGCGGTTTAGTTCGAGGCCTCGGTGAGCGCGAAACGGATTGGCAGCGTCGCCCAGCTCTCGATTGCAACCCCGTCGCGCCGCGCCGGAACAAACCGCCATCGTTCACGCACCGTCTGGACCGCCGCGTCGTCGAGCGCGCGGAATCCCGAGCTCAAGAGCAAATCGACCCGCTCGACGGCTCCGTCTGCCGCAATCAGTACGTGGAGCATGACCGTGCCCTGTTCGCCGCGCCGCCGCGATCGCGCGGGATAAAGCGGCGCGGGATCGGAGCCATAGTCGGCGTGCGCGATACTGGCGCCGCCCGCGCCGTGTCCATCGCCGGAAGCCGCGCCGGCGCCGCCGCCCTGCCCGCCCGATCCGCCACCTGAACCGGCATGATTGGAATGCCCGGAGTCATTCACCCGGGCGACGGGCGCCGTAGCCGTGCCACTGGAATCTCCGGATGCTCTTTTCTGCTCGGCGCGGTCCGTCGAATCGGCCTCGATCGGCGCCGCAGGGACGATCGCCGACGCAATCGCACGATGCGATCGGGGCGCGCGATGCGCCCGGGCGCGCGGAATCGGGAGCGCTTCCTTGGGCGGCGAGGCTGGCTCGGGGGCGAGCCGCGCGGCCGCGGCGCCGCCACCGTGCGCGCCGCCGCCGCTCGCGACGCCCAGATCGATCACGTAAGCGAGCACCCAGTGATGCCCGCGCGGCTGCGCGCGCGAGGCGACGAAGATGATCGCGGCCAGTACTATCGCATGCGCCGCGATCGACCCGGCGATCGCGGCAAGATGACGCCGTGGCGGCGAGTAGCCGCGCGATGCGGCGCCGCAACCCTCGTTCGACCGAGAGCTCGTCGCCGCGTCGCTGACGGGGCAAATATTTGATTCGCCTTCCAAACCGCTCCGCACGCGCCTTGCAATGAGATCGCGTCAGGAGCGGACGCGCCAGAATCGAACCAACGGCGGCGCGCGGCGCCTGAAGCCTCCCTCACCCGCGAAGGTCGTAACGGCTCCATCGATTCGTTACCGGTAGTCTGGCTCGAAGGCGCGCGCTCGAAGCGCGCGGCTCCTCACAGTTGCGGGGCAGCGCCGGCATCCCACCGGCTTTCCCGATCCGAATCAGAAGTGAGCCTACCCCCACGCCCGTCAGAGTCAAGCCGTGAAAGGGCGCGGCGAACGCGCCGCAGGGGCGAGATTTGACTTTGCGCGCGGATCCGCGCTATGAGCAGAAGTTCAGAATATGAATCTGAGTTCATCACTCAACGGGAGAGTCGCCCGATGAGCGTCCGCGAGCGGCATCGCCGCGAACGCGAGGCCCGCGGCCAGGCGATCCTCGCGGCGGCATCGCGAGTCTTTGCCCGCCACGGTCTCGAGGGCGCCACGATCGAGATGGTCGCGCGCGAGGCCGAGGTCGCCGTCGGCACGATCTATCTCTACTTCGCTTCGCGCGACGATCTGTACCTAAGCCTGGTGGCCGAGCGCGGCGAAAGCCTGCGCGCGCGCTACCTCGAGATTCAGGCCAAGGGGCTTGGCGCGCTCGACGAGCTGCACGCGATCGCAGCCGCCTATCTTGATTATCTGCGCGAATCGCGCGAGCTGTTCATCTCGCAGCAGTCGGTCAGCTATGCGCAGCTCGAAAAGCGCCTGCGCCGGCCCTCTGAGCTGCGCCACTTCCGGCGGGTTATCGCGCAGGGGCACGAGATATTCGCGCTCTACGAAAAGACCATCGGCCGGGTCGTCGAAGCCGGCCTGATCGCGCATCCGATGGGCGTCACGCGCACCGCCGCGATCATCTGGGCGACGCTCAATGGCGCATTCATGCTAATGGGTAATGACAGCTTCTTCCGCGACGTTACCGGGCTCTCGACCGAGCACTTTATCGAAGAGGCGCTCGAGTCCCATCTCGCCGGCGCGAACCCGAGCGCGGGCGCGCGCGCCGCTGAACGCAAATCCAGGTCCGCAGGCGCCGCTCGAAACGGCCGCGCCAGAAATATAGAGGAACGGGAAAATAAAGATCTGGTCTTGGACGAGACCGATGCAATCGCCTCTGTCTCGTGACAGCGCGGCGAACGCCAAGGAGAAAGACGCATGAAGTTTACGTGGTTCCATCTGATGCCGTACCGGTTCCTGCCGGAAGACTTCAAGGACAAGTACCGCAGCGTGTGGGTCGATATCCCGCGCAATCTGTACGATCCCAAAGTCGGCCATCGCCTCTACAACGACTATCTCGATCAACTCGAATACGCCGACAGCATGGGCTTCGACGCACTCGGCGTGAACGAGCATCATCAGAACGGCTACGGGATGATGCCGTCGCCCAACCTGATGGCGGCCGCGCTGGCGCGGCGCACGCGCAATGCCAACCTGGTGGTGCTGGGCAACTCGATCGCGCTGTACAATCCGCCGATTCGCGTCGCTGAAGAATTCGCGATGCTTGACGTGATCTCGGGCGGACGCCTGGTGGCGGGCTTCCCCGTCGGCACCTCGATGGACGACAACTTCTGCTACGGCGTTATTCCCGCCCAACTGCGCGAGAAATATTACGAGGCGCATGACCTGATCGTAAAGGCGTGGAAAGAGCCGGACGTGTTTTCCTTCAACGGCAAGTACACCAAGCTGCGCTACGTCAACCTGTGGCCGAAACCCGTCCAGCAGCCGCATCCGCCAATCTGGATTCCCGGCGGCGGCTCGGTCGAAACCTGGGACTTCTGCGCCAATCACGACTACCAGTACAGCTTCCTGTCGTACTTCGGATACCTGGCCGGCAAGAAGGTGGCCGACGGCTACTGGGACGTGATGGCCAAGAAAGGCAAAGAGCTCAATCCGTACAGCATGGGCTTTGCGCAGATCGTCGCCGTCTCGGAAACCGACGAACAGGCCGAGCGCGATTACGCTCCGCACATGGATTATTTCTTCAACCGATGCCTGCACGTCTATGACGGATTCGCCGACGCCCCGGGCTATCGCACCGTGAAGACGATCAAGGCCGGAATCCTGGGCCAGGTCGGCGACCGCGCGGCGATGGTGCGCCAGGACCTCAAGTGGAAGGACTTCGTCGAGCAGGGTTATGTGATCGCCGGCTCGCCCAAGACAGTGCGCGAGCGCCTGCGCGAAGCGATGAAGCACATCCATTGCGGCCATCTGATGGCGCTGATGCAGATCGGCTCGATGCCGCCGGAGCTCGTACGCAAGAACACCAGCCTGTTCGCCACCGAAGTCGCGCCCTACGTCCGCGACCTGTGGAGCGAGTACGAGGACAAGTGGTCGCCCAAGCGGATGCCGCAGGACGAGATCGCAGTCCCGGCTCCGGTGCATTTTGAATTACGGCAGACCAACGGCGCGACCAAGCCCGCGGCTGCATCTCACGCGGAGGCCCGCAGCGCGAAATGATTACGACTCATCAAAGCCAAGGCGGCAAATACTCGATCGAGCTGCACACCTATGGGAGCGGCGGCGAGCCGCTCCTGTTTCTCCACGGCGCCGGAGGGCTGATGCCGTCGGAACCGTTCCTCGAAGACCTGGGACGCGACTTCAAAGTCTATGCGCCCCACTTCCCGGGCTACGGCGACTCCACCGGCACCGAGAATATCGACGATGTCTTCGACGCGGCGCTGTTCTACCACGAGCTGATGGACGAGCTGAAGATCCCGACCGCCAATATCGTCGGCCATTCGATGGGCGGGATGCTCGCGGCGGAACTCGTGGCGCTCGACCCGCATCGTGCCAAAAAGCTGGTGCTGGTCTGCCCTGCCGGATTCTGGATCGACGCGCATCCGATTCCCGACTTCTTCGCCGCGCGCCTGGACGAGATCGCTGGGCTGCTGTTTTACGATCCGACTTCTCCGGCGGCCAAGATGATGACGGCGATTCCAGAGGACTTCAAAGCGCTCGAAGTCATGTACGTCGAACGCGTCAAGCGGCTCGCCACGGCGGGTAAGTTCCTGTGGCCGATTCCGGATCGCGGGCTGAGCAAACGCGCCTACCGAATCAAGGCGCCGACCCTCGTCTTGTGGGGCGAGTCCGATAAACTGATCCCGCCGGTCTACGCCAAAGAGTTCACCAGCCGGATCAAAGGCTCGAAACTCGAAACGATCAAGCAGGCCGGGCACATGCTGATGTACGAGCAGCAAGCCGCCTTCGTAAGAGCGGTGCGCGATTTCCTGAAATCCTGATCTCGCACCGACTCCAATCGCAGTGCTGAAATTCGCAGCCGCGGCGTTTACTCGCCGCGGCTGCGATGCTTTGCGCGGCGCGTCAGTCCGCTTCTGATACACTGTCGCAGTCTGAAGCGGGCATGACCCGGTTCAAACTCGCCGCCCGCCCATGATTGCCAAGCGTAGGCTGGCATAGAAGAGGGCGAAAACGGCACGTCCCATGCTCTCCATAGATAGAGGGATCGGATCGCAAACGATCCCGCGCGGAGTATCGCATGGACGACACCTCATCGGCATCAATTCATGTCGCGAACACGTCCACAATGGTCGTGTATCGCGCGCGAGCGCGGCGCGCCTGCGCGATCACGGCTTCGGCGCCCGGCCAGGTTCTGGTGGCGGTTACCCTGTCGATTCTGGTGATCCTGATCGGCGCTGGCTTGGCAGCCGACATCGGCAATTTGCAGCGCCAGAAGCAGCGGATGCAGGTTGCCGCCGATGCGGCCGCGGTCGCGGCGGCGTCGGCGTTGGTTACTAATGATTCAACCCCCAGCGCCGCCGGCCAGAATGACGCGGCGCTGAATGGATTTACCGCCGGAGCCGGCACCACTGTCACGATTAACAACCCGCCCCAGAGCGGCGGCTATGCGTCCAATAGCGCCTACGTCGAGGCGATCATCGACCAGCCGCAGCCGACCTGGTTTTTGAGCCTGCTCGGAATCAACACGCTCGATGTGAACGCTCGTGCCGTGGCCGGCGCAGCCAACGCCTCGGGATGCATGTACGCGCTGAATCCGTCGCAGTCGGGCGCGATCACGGTTGACGGCACCGGCACCATCACCTCGCGATGCGGAGTCCTTGACGACTCGAGCAGTAGCAGCGCGCTAATCGCCAATGGCGACGTGCGCGTTACTGCCAGCTCGATCGGAGTGGTGGGCAGTACGCTGGCGAACGGTAACGTGAGCCTGACCCCGACCCCGGTTAACGGTATCGTGCCGATCTCGGACCCGCTGGCCTCTGTGCCGGCGCCGTTTGTCGGCTCCTGCGGTTACAACAATTTTACCGTGAACAGCAATCAATCGGTGCAATTGAGCCCCGGCGTGTACTGCGGTGGAATGACCTTCGACGGGAACTCGCAGGCCACTTTCGCGCCCGGGGTTTATGTCCTGCGCGGCGGCGGAATGACCGTCCAGAGCGGAGTCACGCTCACCGGTTCAGGGGTGACCTTCTATGACACCACCGGGAGCGGCGGTTACAGCCCGATCACGATGAGCGGCAGCGTCACGGCGAACCTGAGCGCGCCGACCTCGGGACCGTTAAAGGGAATCTTGTTTTTTCAGGATCGATCGATCATTGGCGGCGCGGGCAGCGTGATCGGCGGCGGGGTCACTGCCAATCTCAGCGGCGCACTCTATTTCCCCACCACCAACCTCACTTACAACGGCGGCTCGAGCAACGCCTATTCGATCATCGTGGCCGACACCGTGACGGTCAGCGGCAATGTCACGATGAATGCGGACTATTCGTCTCTGCAGGGCGGATCGCCGATCCAGATTGCGAGCCTGGTCGAATAGCGACGCGGGGCGGTTCGGATTCGCGTGTTTGCTCTCTCTTGGAACACCGTCTCATTCTGACACTATGCCTGCGCACGAAAAAATCGACATCTTGCCGACAAAAGCTTGTCATCTCCCAGTTCAGCCCATCCGCGACGCGGCACGGCACATGCTCCTCTATAGGCAGGTGGAATCCATCGTGGTCCGTACACAGTTGACGACAGGCGAGTCCCGATACTTGCCGAAACCCATCCGCGACGCACGCCCGCGATTCCTGTCGCGTCACGCGCACGCGGCGAATCGCGGCCCGCGGCTGAGCGGCGGCGAATCCGGCCAGGTTCTGGTCGTGCTTGCCCTGTCGATTCTGGTGATTCTGATCGGCGCTGGCTTGACAGCCGACATCGGCAATTTGCAGCGCCAGAAGCAGCGGATGCAGGTTGCCGCCGACGCGGCCGCGGTTGCGGCGGCGTCGGCGTTGATCACCAATGCTTCAACTCCCAGCGCCGCCGGCCAGAATGACGCGGCGCTAAATGGATTCACCGCCGGAACCGGCACCACGATCACGATTAACAATCCGCCCCAGAGCGGCAACTATGCGAGCAACAGCGGCTACGTCGAGGCGATCATCGACCAGCCGCAGCCGACCTGGTTTTTGAGCCTGCTCGGACTGAAGACAATCGACGTAAGCGCGCGCGCGGTGGCGGGCGCCTCGAACGCCAACGGATGCATGTATATTCTCGACCCGGCGCAGTCGGGCGCGATTACCGCCAACGGCAACGCCAACATCACGTCGCAATGCGGAATCCTGGATGATTCCAGCAGCAGCACTGCGCTCATCGCCAACGGCAACGTGACAATCACCGCAAGCGCGATCGGCGTGGTCGGCAAGACGCTGGTCAACGGCAACGCATCGCTGACGCCGAAGCCAGTCACCGGAATCGTCGCCGTTTCCGATCCGCTGGCGAGCGTTCCGGCGCCCTTTGTCGGCTCGTGCCAATACAACAATTTTATCGTCAACGGAAATCAGTCGGTGCAGATGAGCCCCGGCGTCTATTGCGGCGGGATTATCTTCAATGGCAACTCGAAGGCGAATTTCGCTCCCGGCGTGTACGTGCTCCGCGGCGGCGGCATGATCGTCAATGGCGGATGCACCCTGACCGGCAGCGGCGTCACTTTCTATGACACCACCGGCAACGGCGGATACCAGGGGATCATCATGAACGGCAACGTCACGGCGACGCTCAGCGCACCGACCTCCGGCCCGCTCAAGGGAATCCTCTTCTTCCAGGATCGCTCGATCACCAGCGGCAGCGCCAGCATCATCAACGGCGGCGACACCGCCAACTTCACCGGCGCGCTCTATTTCCCAACCACCAACCTTACCTACAACGGCGGCAGCAATGCGTCCTACTCGATTATCGTCGCCAAGGATCTGACCGTTAACGGCAACGTCGCGATGAACGCTGACTATTCCGCGCTCCAGGGAGGCTCGCCGATCCAAAATGCGACGCTGGCCGAATAACGCCGCGCGCGGCCAGGGCGTCCTCGAAGCCGCGCTCATCGCACCCATCCTGATGTTCATCCTGCTGGTCGTGGTCGAGGCCGGGCGCATGATGTACCTGAGCGTCGCCCTCGAGCACGCCGCCGATGCGGCCGCGGAATACGGCGCCACCACCACGACCGACGCCGACGTAAGCGGGATGCAATCCGCCGCGACCAGCGACGTGCAGGCCAGCGGATTGTTCGCCAAGCTGTATCCCGCCAACGCTTTCGCGGCGACCGCGAGCAATTTCTGCCAATGCGCCGACGGCGCGGCGACCTCATGCGCCAATAACACGTGCAGCTCGGGCGCGTTCGCGGTGTTCGTGCAGGTGAAGACGTCGGCAACTTACTCGACCCTGGTCAACTACCCCGGGCTTCCTTCCGCCTTCACGATGAATGCGCAGGCAACGCTGCGCGTGCAGTGAACCAGGAATTCACGATGACCGCGCCATTTACGCATCCCGCGCACCACCCGCACGCTCTCCGGAGCGCGCCGCTTGAGCATTCCTCCGGACAGGCAACCGCGGAGTTCGCAATCGTCGCCGCGGTGTTCCTGACTCTGCTGTTGGGGATGATCGAATTTTCCGCCGCGATGTACTCCTACGATTTCGTCTCCTACGCCGCCAGCCAGACCGCCCGCTACGCGATGGTCCGCGGAAGCACCAGTTCGTCACCGGCGCAGTTGAGCGACCTGCAGAGTTACGCCGAAAGTCTCGCAAGCGGGCTCAACCCCGCAAACCTCTCGATCAGCGCCGCGTGGACGCCCAACAATCAGCCCGGCAGCCTGGTCAAGGTGACGGTCCAATATAATTTCCAATTCGTAGGCGGCCTCTTTCCTTCGGCGACTTTCCCGTTCACCGACACGGTGCAGGTGCGAATCGCGCGCTGAGAGTTTGTGATTTTTTGAAGGCCTGATGGGGAAGGAACATACCGTCAGTCAAATTCCTCAAGCACTCAAGCCATTTATGTCATTCTCGCGCCCTTCGGCGGGCTCAGGGCAGGCTCCGGCTGCCGCGTGCGAGGAAGTCCACGCATCCTCCGATTCTTACCCACCGTCATATGTCATTCCCGCGTGCGTGGCTGCCGCGCGCGAGGAATCCTACTCGCGCGTATCGGACAGCCAATCGGAATCCGGGATTTCCTTCGGCTCGGCTCAGATGGAGTGTTCTTCCACCGCCAAGTTTTCAATAAATTCACAGACTCTCAGGATGAACGGCGGGGAGGAGACCGAGATTGTCCGCGAATTCGAGCGCTCCATAGCAGATTTTGCGATTTTTACAAGGCTGAACAGTTCAGCCTTACGCGCCTCGCCGCGATGCGTAAAAATAGAGCGCATGAAGACGCCACCAATTTATCCATGTGATCTTTTGCCGTGCGATCTTCTCGCGTGCGATCTTCTCCCAGTGGTTGCCGGCGTCTCGCCGGCCTGCACCGGACGGCGCTTTGACCGTTTCCTGATCTCCACGCAGAGGGAAGAAAACGTGGAACCAAAAAATCGCATCGAAGCCAGATTTGGTACCAAATTATCTAGTGTTTTAAGGGATAATTTTCAGAGACCGCGATAAAATGTGCCAAACGAAGCCAGAACTAGAATCATGTTCGATTTAAGCTTTACGCACACAATCCCGCCGCGCGATGCGTCTAGCTCTTCGCCGCTCACAATCCATTCGCACCGCCGCTACTGTGCGCTACTGTGAATGATCCGCCAGGGTGTAAATCTCAAGTGGATTTCGCTAACTTACGGCCTCGGCCATAGGATCATCATGACGCTCGCGCGGCAATCCGCACGACGCGACAAACCGGGAGTCTCACAGCGTGTTTGAAATCTTAGGAAGCCTGCTCGCTCTCGCAATCGGGGCAGGCTTCGTCGGTGCTCTATCGGGCCTCGGCGGCGGAGTATTCATCGTGCCCGCGCTGGTCGTTGGCGCGCACATGCCGATGACCGTCGCGATCGGCGCGAGCCTCATCTCAGTGGTCGCGACCAGTGCCGGAGCCAGCGTCGCCTTCGTCCGCGACGGATGGACCAATCTGAAGGTCGCGATGGTCCTCGAGTGCGCGACGGTCACCGGCGCGGTGACGGGAGCCTATCTCGCCGGCGTTATCCCGACCGTGATCCTCGAATTGTTGTTCGCGCTGATGATGCTCCAGTCGGCGTACTTCAGCCTGCGCAAACAGGGCGACGATATCGTCGAGCATGGCGACCCGCTGGCCAAAAAGCTCGACCTGGTCGGCGAGGTCCCCGGCGAGGGCGGCAAGACTATCCACTATGAAATCGTCCACGTGCCGGGCGGCGCGGCGCTGATGGTGGTGGCCGGGCTGATGTCGGGGTTGCTCGGAATCGGCTCGGGCGCGCTCAAGGTGATGGCGATGGACTACATCATGCACATCCCGCTCAAGGTCTCGAGCGCGACCAGCAATTTCATGATCGGTGTCACCGCCGGCGCGGGAGCGCTGGTGTTTCTGGCGCGCGGCGATGTCGCCACGGTTATCGCGGCGCCCGTCGCGCTGGGCGTCACGGCCGGGGCGCTGCTCGGCAGCAGGATTCTGCCGTATGCGAATGTGCGATGGCTGCGGCTGGGCTTCGTGGTGATCCTGCTGCTGATCGCGATCGAGATGGGCTGGCGCGCGCTATCGGGGATTTGAAACATGCCGGAACTTGCTGAACACACCGCACAATCCGCTGATGAAGATCGCATCCTGCGCGTATGGACCCCGCTGCTGTTGCGCACGATTCTGATCGTGGCGACTGTGATCCTGCTCGGCGGTCTGATCATGATGGCGACGCACGCGCCCGGCTACTACGCGCAGCGCTATCACACGATCCAGAGCGGACACGCGCACGACCCGCAGACTTTCGTCGAACTGATCCAGGGCGCGACCCATGGCGACTCTCATTCCGTCATGACCGTCGGCCTGTTCGTGCTGACCCTGGTGCCGCTGGCGCGGGTCGCATTCTGCTTCCTGCTCTTTATCAAGGAACGCGATTTCGCGTACGTTGGATTTACCGCTTACGTGCTGGCCGGCCTTATCTTCGGCATGCTGCTGGGACGGATCGGCTAGCATTCTGGAATGTGTTTCGGAGGATATTCACATGGAAATCAGAGGCAAGGCTGGCGTCGTAACCGGCGCGGGTTCTGGAATCGGACGCGCAGTCTCGATCCGGCTCGCGCACGAAGGCGCGTCGATCGTAGTCGCCGATATCGATGAAGCCGACGGGGCCGAAACCGTCAAGCAGATCGAAAGCGCGGGCGGCAAGGCAGTCTTCGTACGCGCCGATGTCACCAAAGAATCCGACGCACGCCGGATGCTCGACAGCGCCGTGCAGAAGTACGGCCGACTCGATATCCTGCACAACAACGCCGGAATCGGCGTCGGTGCGCCCGGCTTCCCACTGGCCGATCCAGCGCGGTGGCATCTGGTGATCGAGATCGATCTGCAAGCCGTAATCCTCGGCACCGGCCTGGCCGCATCGATCATGGAAAAAGGCGGCGGCGGCGCGATCGTCAACACCGCCTCGATGGCTGGCCTGTATCCGCATCGCCAGGACGCGGTGTACGGCGCGGCGAAAGCGGGCGTCGTCAACTTCACCCATTCGCTCGCCTTCTGGGAGCAGGACAAAAAAATCCGCGTCAACTGCGTGTGCCCTGGAATCGTCGACACTCCGTTGGTCCGGCGCGGACTCGAGCAGGCGCAAGCTCACGGGATGAAAAGCTGGATGCCCTCGAAGATCATCCAGCCCGAGGAAATCGCCGACGCGGTTTACTCTCTGGTCCGCGACGACTCGCTCTATGGATGCTCGCTCGAAGTGCGCCCGACGGGCAGGCAAATCGTCGATCCGCGTCCCGCTCCGGGCTCGCGCCCAAGCACGCATGCGGGGTTCAAGTCGTGAAGCGCCGCGATCGCATATTCACGGTTGCGCTGGGCGCGCTTGCGCTGGCGGGCTCGGTTGCGATCACCTTCGGCGCCGCCGCGCGTGCCGGCGATGCGTCGGCGTCGGTCCCGCCCGGCGATATTCGCGTAAATTTTCTCGGATGCCCCAATACCAAGGGCAAGGTGAAGTGCGCGATCTACAACTCGCCCGACGGCTTTCCGACCGATCGCAGCAAGATTACGCAGAGTGCCGCCTCGCCAGTCACGGGCGACCGCGGAGTATGCGTGTTCAAGGGATTGCCGCCGGGAAATTACGCGGTTGCCGCCTTTCAGGATGAAGACGGCACCGGCAAAATGCGCAAGAACATGCTCGGCATCCCGCAAGAGGTGTACGGCTTCTCGAACGACGCCCGCAACTCGCTGAGCGCTCCATCATTCGACCAAGCCGCCTTCAAGTACCCCGGCGGCACAATGGACCTGACCATCCACGGGAAGTAGGCGCTTCCGTGGACGGAGACACCAGTGATACCGCGCGACGGCAGGTCGATTTACTTTGCGGCGGCGGACTCGGCCTGGAACGTCTTTGCGCTTGACGACAGCTTTGGCATCACGTGCTTGCCGATCAGGTCGATCGTCTGCATGACCTTTTCGTGCGGGATCGCGCCGACCTGCACCAGCATCAGGAGCAGATCGATTCCCGCCGATTCATAGACCTTTGCCACGCGCAGGCAATCCTCCGGGTCGCCGACCATCACGGCGCCCTTCTCGATCCGTTTGTCCAGGTCCGCGAGCGAGAGTCTGTAGTCCGCCGTCGCGACCGCCGCCTCGGCCATCTTCTTGTAGTATTCGTAGCCCTTCACTTCCTGCTTGGCGAAGGGCGTGAACAGCTCGGCCGCCTTGCGGGTGGTGAAGTCGATCGCGTCTTTGGCGATCGTCTTGGCTTCCTCGCGGGTGGGCGCGCAGACGCAGATAGTGGCCGCCGCGGTGCGATCATTGACGAACGAGCCAATAGGCTCGCAGGTCGCGATCGCCTTCTTGTAGATCTTTATCAAGCCGTCGATCACGCCCGGCTCGGAAATTCCAAAGCCGAGCGCTCCGATTCCCTTGCTGCCCGCGACCTCCCAAGTTGACGGCTGGGTCGAGGCCAGCCACATCGGCGGATGCGGCTTTTGCACCGGCTTGGGAATCACCTCGCGCGGCGGCATCTTGAAGTACTTGCCCTCGAAGCCTTCGTAAACTTCCTGCGTCCACATTTTGGGGATTTGCGAGACCGCTTCTTCCCACATCGGCCGCGAATCTTCCGGATTGATATTGAAGCCGCCGAGTTCCTGCTCGGTGATCGAGCGGCCGGTGCCGCACTCGACGCGGCCGTTCGACATGATGTCGAGCACGGCGATTCGTTCGGCGACGCGCACCGGATGATTGAACGGAATCGGCAGCAGGCATACGCCGTGGCCGAGCCGGATATGATTGGTCACCTGGCTGAGCGCGCCGTACCAGACTTCCGGCGCCGACGAGTACGACCACTCGGCAAGAAAATGATGCTCGACGGTCCAGACCGAATGATATCCGAGCACGTCGGCAAGGCGCACCTGCTCGGTCGCCTGATGGTAGATGTCGTACATAAAGCCTTCGTAGTGCGGGCGGCTGCGCTGAATCTCGTACTGAAGTGCGAATTCCATCGGCATCTCTCCTTGTAAACGGGGCGAGCGTATCGGCCGGTCAGGCCGCGCTCCAATCTTTGAGAAACTCGCGCGCCTGGCGCCTGAGCGAGTCGTGAAATTCAAAGCGGCTTCCGTGCAGATACCACAGGAGCGCCAGCCCGAGCGACGCGGTCCACATCTGCGTTGCCGCCCACTTCACCTCGAGCGCGGGCTTGAACACGCCCAGCGCTTTGCCGCGCTCGACGACCCGGCGCAGATGCGCGAGCTGATCGTTATTTGCCTTGCGCATCGCACGCAGCACGCGCGGACCGATCTTGTGCGACTCAAGCGTGATGATCAGGAGCAGGCGCGAGACCCACGGATTTTTCTGGTTGAGTTCGGCGTTGGTCTCGAAGATGGAAAGAAATTCGGCGCGGAATTCGGCCGGCGTCGTGGCCGGTTTGCGCGCAAACGCCTTGTTCCATTCGCCCAGCACCTTGTCCACCACCGCAAGGAAGAATTCCTCCTTGTCGGTGAAGTGCCAGTACAGCGCGCCCTTGGTCACACCCGCCGCGCGCGCGATTCGCGCCAGCGAGGTCCCGCGGTACCCATACGACGCGAACAAATCCATCGCCGTTTCGACCAGCACCTGATCCAGGGTGCCGCGCTTGCGCGGAGATGGACCAGCGTTATTTGCCGAACGTCTGGCCGAGGTGATCATTAGAACGAGCGGTATGCTGAGGCACAACGGGCCTCCGCGTCAAGCTCTGGAAGCCTTGCCAAGTGGAGCGCGGCGCGCAACGCGAAGCTCAAGGCCGCGTCCGCGAGCGCTCAAATGAGACAGGAAGTGCCGGAAACGAAGGTCAGTTGCGGGTCGAAGTTCCCGAACCCGCCTCGGTGCCCTTCATGTTGCGCTCAAGGCACCAGCGATCGATCACCTCAGCGTTGAAGCGCCAGTCAGTGCCAATCCTGAAGCCGGGCAGTTCGCCGCGGCGCAGCAGTTTATAGATCGTCGAAGGATGCACGCGGAGGTATTCTGAAAGCTCCTTCACGGTCATCACGCGCGGCAAGCTGTATTTCGATTCACTAGGCATGTTCTCTCCCTGCGCGGCTGGTTCGACCTGCCGCCCTCCGCTGAGGTTTTTGGGCCCTTTTTTCCGCCTCGCCAATTCGAACCATCTGCTCCCTTACGCCCACCATGAGCCTTCTTGAAACTCGCAGAATCAAGGAGGGGCGTCAAGAGGGGTCTAGCGGGAATCCCTCGGAAATTGCTGATGTATCAATCAGTCTCGCGTGATATTAAGGGCCTTGATGCGTTTAGATTGTGAGACCGCGAGCCAACCAAACAGTACGATAATACGTTCCTCGGATTGGAACAATGTACCCTGCTGGATCTCGCAACTCATCAGAGCGGCTCTCTTGGTGCTCTTGATGATCGCCGCGGCTCGGTCCGCGCGCGGCGCCGATACCGGCGCGCTTTCGATCGGCAGCCCGGCGTTCCTATCCGGCGCTACAATCGCGCCGCAGTTTTCGTGCGTCGCCGCCGACCAGTCGCCGCCGCTTGCATGGACCGACGTTCCGGATGGAACCAAGTCCCTCGCTCTGATCGTAGCCGACCCCGACGCGCCCTCGGGCACGTTCATCCACTGGGTGATTTTCAATCTTCCCGCCGCAACCCGCGCGTTGCCCGGCGGAGTCGCCAAGACCCAATCTCTGGCGCAGGGCGGAGTTCAGGGCATCAACAGTTTCCGTCAGATCGGATATAACGGACCATGTCCGCCGCGCGGTCCGGCGCATCATTATCACTTCAAGCTGTATGCGCTTGATTCGACGCTCGATCTGAATCCGGGCGCGCACGCGGACGCGGTCGAGGCCGCGGCGTCGGGTCATGTGCTCGCGACCGCCGAACTGGTAGGAATCTTCGGGCGCTGAGACGCGCGCGTCCGGGCGCCCAACGGTGAATGCTCGATGACTAAAGCCTACAAGTTCGTTGTCGCGATCGTGATTATCGCCGTCGTCGGATACGCGGGATGGCATTTCTATCAGGCGCGGCGAATCCGCAGGGCCGGCATCCTGAGCGAAAAGATCCTTCACGACGACGATCTGTGGACTGCCGATTACACCGCGCGGATCGCGGCGCCGGAACCTTCCGTGTACGACGCGCTGCGCAATATCGATAAGAGCCACGCGCCCGGCGTCGAAAGTATCAAAGTCATCTCGCAGGGCGAGAACACCAAGACCGTCGAAATGGATCTGGGCGGGTTTGCCGGGCAGACAGTCGCGATGCAGCTAACCTTCGACTATGACCCCGCCACCCAGCGCGTCTCCTATCACACGGTCAATAACCCGATGCTCGATAGCCACGCCGAGTATCAGCTCGAAGCCGACGGCGGGACCGCGACGCTCATCACGTATCACGCGACGACCCGGATGCTGCAATCGCTGCCGGTGCCGGACAGCCTGGTGAAGTCGGTGATTCGCAATATCTTCATCTCCCAGCTTGAAGGGCTCAAGAATACGCTCCATATCACCACCGTCGATCAGTCCGCCGACAGCGACGAGGAACCGTAACGCCGGCGCCGCGCGAACCGCGCCCGGCGAGACTGCGATGGACGAGATCGAGCGGCACTTCCGCGCCGGAGTCGAGCGCTTCAACCGCGGCCAGTTTTTCGAGGCGCATGAGGAAATGGAAGACGCGATGAACCTGCTCGAAGACGATACCCGCGACTGGGATTTCTTTCGCGGCTTGCTGCGCGCGGCGGTCGCCAATCACAAACTCGGTCAGGGCGAGGCGGCCAGCGCGATTATCCATCTGCGCGCCGCACTGGCCCTGCTCGCGCCCTACCCCGACCGCCATCGCGCGATCCGCCTGCGCGAACTGCGCAGCGCGCTCAGCGCCCAGCTCATGCGAATCGAAGGGGCGGCGCCACACGGCGGCGCGCCGCGAATCGAGCTTATCAAGAGCGGCGCCGAAACCGGCGCCTGAACGGCGCCATTGCGAATTACTCACGATGGCAAAGCTCACGGCACAGTTTGAAACCTCGGCCTTCGCGCTCGACCGATGCCCGCGATGGAACCGCGTCGAAGTCGCAATCGCCGGCCGCTCGAACGTCGGCAAGAGCTCGCTGCTCAACGCGCTGACGGGGGTAAAGCGGCTGGCGCGGACGAGCGGAACGCCGGGAAGAACTCAATCGCTGAATTTTTTTGTCGCAGGCGCGGGCCTGGCGCTGGTCGATCTGCCGGGTTACGGATACGCGCGGGTGCCCGAGAAGATCGCGCGAGAGATAGCCGCGATGATGACCGACTATCTTTCCGCGCGCGAGAACCTGGCGGCTCTTGTCCTGCTGGTCGATTCGCGCCGCGGGCCGGAAGCGGAAGAGGCGCGTCTGGCCGCGACCGCGCGCGCGCGCGGCGTCGAAGTCATTTTCGCCGCGACCAAGTGCGACAAACTCAAACGCTCCGAGCGCGCGGCGGCGCTGGCGCGCTTTGGCGCGCTCGAAGCCGCGCCGCTCTTGTGCTCGGCGACCTCGGGCGAAGGAATCGACGACTTGCGCCGCCGCATCCTGCGCATCGCGCACGATTCTCATCGCCCGAGTCCGGGCTTCGCCGAGTATCGAACTCCATCGCGATAGCCGTCGATGAATCCCGAAGTCAGCGTCGTCATTCCGACTTACAATCGCGCCGCGATGGTTCGCGAGGCGGCGCTTTCCGTGCTCGCACAGCGCGGCGTGGATTACGAGCTGATCGTGATCGACGACGGCTCGACCGACGGCACTGCCGGCGATCTGGCGCGGCTGCGCGAGGAAAGTGGCGGACAGGTGCGAATCGAGCGTATCGAAAATTCCGGCGTCGCCGCCGCGCGCAACCGCGGCGTTGCGCTCGCCCGGGCGCCGCTAGTCGCGTTCCTCGACTCCGATGATCTGTGGATGCCGGACAAGCTCGCGCGCCAGCTCGATTTCATGCGCGCGCATCCGGAGTGCGAAGTCTCGCAATGCCAGGAACGATGGATTCGCGGCGGCCGGCGCGTGAATCCCGGCTATCGCCATCGCAAGCGCGGCGGCGATTTATTTTTCGATTCGCTGCGCACCTGCCTAATCAGTCCGTCGGCGGTGATCATGCGCATCGATCTGTTTCGCGCACTCGGCGGCTTCGACGAAACGATGCGCGCGTGCGAGGACTACGACCTGTGGCTCCGAATCCTCGTCACCCGCGAGATTGGTTTGCTCGACGAAGTGCTGCTGGAGCGCCGCGCTGGTCATCCCGATCAGCTTTCGGCGGCCGTTGCGGCGCTCGATCGCTATCGCATCCTGGGGCTGGTCAAACTGCTGACGGATTCGCGTCTGAGTGATTCGCGGCGCGATACGGTCACGCAAGTGCTCGCCGAAAAGTGCGCAATTTACGCCAACGGTCTGCGGCGGCGCGACCGCGCTGACGCCGCGCTGTATATCGAGCGCGTGGGCGCGCAGGCGCTCGGCGATTGGCGCGGAGCGCCGGGCGAATCGATTGCGATTGCCGCGGCGGAGCTCCGTAATCTCGTGAACCTGAATGTGCAGTCCGAATCTCCGCCGGCGCGCGCGCTGGAGAAATAGCACGATGCGCCGCGAGTCCGCCTCGACTACCGACTACGGCATCCGCGCGCTCGCCGCAGCGCGCCGTCTGCCCGAGCCGCATCTTGCGCGATGGCTCGCGATGGACGCGCCGTCACGCGCCGGGTTTCTGGAAATCGCGCAGGCGCTGCGCCTGCGCACCGGGCAGCTAGTCGTCGCACTCGACCTGCTGGGCGAAATTGCCGTTCGCGAGGGCAAAGCCGGCGCGGAAATTCTGGCGCGGCCGGAACTCGCGCGAATCGCCGCGCGCGCCGGTTCCACGCCCGAGCGCGCGCGCGCATTTATCGACGCGATACGCGCGATACGGTTTCCGCGCCTGACGGAAACCGCGGCCCGGCTAAATTCCGCAATCGGCGAGCTGCGCCTGCCGCGCGGAATTTCCATTGTCTTGCCCGCGGAACTGGGCTCTGATGTGCTGACGATCAAGCTCGAGCTGTCGCGCGAAGGCGACCTCGATCGCGCGATCGGCATACTTGCGCGGCATCGCGCGGCGATTGCGCGGATACTCGCGACGCTCGGTGGAAGCGATGAAGTTTGATCTCGACGCGGTATTTGTCGAACGGGGCGAACGCGACTCGGCGCTCGTGCGGCGCGTCGTCGCCGCGTTGCCCGGTAGCGTGCCGGTCGAGTACGTAGCCGACGGCCGCGAGGCCGCGCGCGCGAGTATCGGCGCCGATCCATTTGCGGCGGGTAAACGCCGGATGGTCCTGATGCGCCGGCGCGCGCCGTTTCTGATGAGCTGTCCCGCAGGTTCCGCCCGCTTTGCGTGCTGCGGATACCTGGTGATGGTGCTGGCGTCGAATTGTCCGATGGATTGCAGCTACTGCTTCCTGCAGGAATTCGTCGCCGACAATCCCGGCTTCCAGGTTTATTCCAACTACGCCGAGTCGTTTGAAGAGATCGAGCGGATGATTCATTCCGCACCCGGACGCCATTTCCGGATTGGCACCGGCGAGCTTGCCGACTCGCTCGCCTTCGACACGGTGACCGGTCTGACGCGCGACCTGGTCGGATTTTTCGCCGCGCGCGAGACCCTGACGCTGGAACTCAAAACCAAGACCGACGAGATCGAAAACCTGCTTGCGCTCGATCCGCGCGGCCGCGTGCTCGTCTCATGGACGCTCTCGCCCGAGCAGGTATGGCGGACTTCGGAGCATCGCACCGCATCGCCGGCGGCGCGAATCGCGGCGGCGCGCCGCGTGCTGGACGCCGGCTACCGGATCGCGTTTCACTTCGATCCGATGATCGCGTACGACGGCGCCGAGCGCGGCTACTCCGAGCTGGTCGATAACGTCCTCGACGCGATACCGGCGGCGCAAATCGGATTTATCAGTATCGGCGGATTACGGATGACTCCGGCATTGCGCGGCGCCGCGCGCCGCCGATGGCCGCACGATCCGATGCTGCTCGGCGAAGACGTGCTCGCTAGCGACGGGCGGCTGCGCGCGTTCACCGCGCTCAGGCTCAAGCTCTACCGCGTACTTGCCGAGCGCTTCGCGCGCGCGGGCGCAAAGGTTCCCGGCTACCTGTGCATGGAATCGGCGAGCGTTCACGAACGCGTCTTTGGCGTCGCTCCAGACAACCCCGCTACAATCAGCGAGCGCCTTGCGCTCGGACAGGATTCCCGCTGATGCCCGCAAAGTCTCGCGCGAAAAGCGCCACTAAAGCCCCGCGCGCGTCGTCCAACAGCCGCAATGGCCGCGTTGCGCCGGGCGCGGCGGATCGTCCGATCGGAGTTTTCGACTCCGGAATCGGCGGACTGACGGTCTTGCGGGCGCTGGTCAACGCGACACCCGCAGAGGATTTTATCTACCTTGGCGACACCGCGCGGCTGCCATACGGCACCAAATCGAATGAAGTGATCACGCGCTACTCGCGCGAGAACAGCGAGTTCCTGCTCGCCAAGGGAATCAAGCTGCTGGTCGTTGCGTGCAACACCTCCAGCGCGGTCGCGCTCGAGCATATCGCGGGCGCCACGATGGTGCCGGTTATCGGCGTGATCGAGCCCGGCGCGCGCGCGGCGGTGCGCGCCTCGCGCTCGGGCAAGATCGGCGTTATCGGCACCGAGGCGACGATCGCCTCGGGTGCGTACACGCGAACGATCCAGCGGCTGCGCCCCGACGCGGAAATCTACACGCGCGCCTGTCCGCTGCTGGTGCCTTTGGCCGAAGAAGGATGGGTCGATAACGAAATCGCGGAGCGCACCGTCGCCTACTATCTCGAAAGCCTCAAGCGCAGCGGAATCGATACGCTCCTGCTCGGATGCACCCACTATCCGCTGCTGCTCGGGATATTCGAGCGCGTGCTGGGGCGCGGAGTGCGCGTGGTTGATTCGGCGTCGGCCACCGCCGAGGCGGTCCGCGCGCAGCTTGCGGCGCTCGGCCTTGCGCGCGGCCGCGGCGCGGGCCGGCAAAGCTTTTTCGTCACCGAGTCTCCGGATCGGTTTATCCGCGTGGGCCGCGGCTTCTTCGGTCCCGAGGTCGAGTCCGCCGTGCGAATCGAACGCTAGCCGGGCGCTCAAAATGCACCGTCAATCTTCTTTCGATGCATCTCCCCCGAACCGCCCGGATCAGAGTAGAATAACAAGGATATAACCCCAACGGAGACTCTTTCCGCGCCGCGCACGATGGCGCCCGCGGATTCCCGGACACACCAGCATCCAAGATGGCATCAGCGCTTACCGGAATTGGGCGGAAGATCTTCGGCTCGAAGAACGACCGCGAAATTAAACGGCTCGGACCCGACGTCGAGGCAATCAACCGCCTCGAGCCCGAGATCGAAAAGAAAAGCCAGGACGAACTGCGCGCGCGAATCGCCGAGCTAAAGGCCGAGATCAGCGCGATCGAGGAAGCCGAGCCACGCGCCGACAAGCTCAACGATGTATTGCCCGAAGTCTTCGCGATCGTGCGCGAGGCCGCCAAGCGCGTGCTCGGCCAGCGTCATTTTGACGTCCAGTTGATCGGCGGGATGGTCCTGCACTCGGGGCGGATCGCCGAAATGAAGACCGGCGAGGGCAAGACTCTCGTCGCCACGCTGCCCGCCGTGCTCAACGCGCTCAGCGGACGCGGGGTTCACGTCGTGACGGTCAACGACTACCTGGCCCGGCGCGATTCCGAATGGATGGGCCGCGTGTACGGATACCTGGGCCTGACGGTCGGCGTGATCGTTCACGGCGTCACCGATCAGGACCGCAAACTCGCCTACCTGGCCGATATCACGTACGGCCAGAATAACGAGTTCGGCTTCGACTACCTGCGCGACAACATGAAGTTCAACCTCGAGGAGTACGTCCAGCGCGCGCACAACTTCGCGATCGTAGACGAGGTCGATTCGATTCTGATCGACGAGGCGCGCACTCCGCTAATCATCTCGGGCGCGTCCGAGGAATCGACCGACACCTACTACATCGTCGATCGCGTAATCCCGCGGCTCAAGGCCGAAGAGCATTACACGATCGACGAAAAAATGCGCACCGTGTCGCTGACCGAAGAGGGTGTCACCCGCGTCGAGCAATTGCTCGGCGTCGAAAACCTCTACGACCCGCGCAATATCCTGCTGCTGCATCACTGCAACCAGGGTCTGCGCGCGCATACCCTGTTCAAGCGCGACGTCGATTACGTGGTCAAAGACGGCGAGGTGACGATCGTCGATGAATTCACCGGGCGCCTGATGCCGGGGCGGCGATGGAGCGACGGGCTGCATCAGGCGGTCGAGGCCAAGGAAAACGTCAAGATCGAGTCCGAGAACCAGACTCTGGCGACGATCACCTTCCAGAATTATTTCCGCATGTACAAAAGGCTCTCCGGGATGACCGGAACCGCGGACACCGAGTCGGTCGAGTTCCGCGAAATCTACGGGCTCGAGGTCGTGGTCGTTCCGACCAACATGCCGATGATCCGCAAGGACAATCACGACCTCGTGTACAAGACCGAAGACGAGAAGTTCGACGCCGTGATCGAGGAAATCAAGGATTGCCACGAGCGCGGACAGCCGGTGCTGGTCGGCACGGTTTCGATCGAAAAGTCCGAGCGGGTGGCGGAAAAGCTCAAGAAGACCAGCGTCAAGTATTTCGTGCTCAACGCCAAGAATCACGAACGCGAAGCCGAAATCGTCGCCCAGGCGGGGCGCCACGGCGCGGTGACGATTTCGACCAATATGGCGGGGCGCGGCACCGATATCGTACTCGGCGGAAATCCCGAGTTCATGGCGGCGGCGGAAACCGGCACTCGCGATCCGAACGATCCAAAATTCGCCGAGTCGCTCGCCAAGTTCAAGCAGCAATGCGCCGGCGAACGCGAACAGGTCCTCGCCGCTGGTGGATTGCATATTCTCGGCACCGAACGCCATGAATCGCGCCGCATCGACAACCAGTTGCGCGGTCGTTCCGGACGCCAGGGCGACCCCGGTTCCTCGCGCTTTTACATGTCGCTCGAGGACGATCTGCTCCGCATCTTCGGCGCCGATCGCCTCAAGGGATTGATGAGCCGGATCGGCATGGAAGACGGCGTCCCGATCGAGCATCGATGGATCAGCCGCGCGATCGCCAACGCCCAGGAAAAGGTCGAGGGCCACAACTTCGACATCCGCAAGCATCTGCTCGAATACGACGACGTCATGAACAAGCAGCGCGAGGTGATCTACGGACGCCGCAAGCAGCTCCTTTCCGGCGCCCCGCTCAAGGAAGACATCATCGACATGTGCGACCAGCTCGTCGAGGATATCGCCGCCGCGCACTGCGACTCCGACAGCGACCCCAAGGACTGGAACTGGAAAGCTATCGACGACGCGTTCTTCCAGCAGTTCAAATTTCATCCCGGCTTCACCCACGAGACCGGACCCGAAGGAAATTCGGTCCAGTCGGACGAAGACCTGATCGAGGTCGCGCAGGACCGCGTCCATGCGCTCTACGATTCGCGCGAGACCGAGTTCACCGCGCCGGTAATGCGGCAGATCGAGAAGATCGTGATGCTGCAAACGCTCGATTCGCTGTGGAAAGATCATCTGCTCGCGATGGACCATCTGAAGGAGGGTATCGGGCTGCGCGGCTACGCCCAGCAGAATCCGCTCGTCGAGTATCAGAAGGAAGGCTTCACGATGTTCGAGGCGCTGATGTCGGTGATGCAAAAGGACGTCGTCGAAAAATGCTTTTCCGTCCAGGTGCGCCAGGAGCAGGACGTCGAGCAGATCCAGCAGCAGCCCAAGCCGCAGAAGGTCGTCATGAGCCACGGCGGCGAGTC
>DATLTX010000186.1:0-18046 GCA_035533435.1 Binataceae bacterium (SeqCode) | reverse complement strand
ATGCATACGCGGGCCGCGATCGCGTGGGCGAGTATTCCGGGAATCGTTGCGACCGGCCTCGGCGTGATCGCGCTGCTGGCGGGTATCGTGACTCCGCACGGGCTCAAGCCGGGCGCGTTTTCTTTTCCGCCCGAGCTTGCGATTCTCAATGGGATTCTCGGAATCTGGGGGCTGGTGCTCGAGCTGAAATGCCTGGGCGAGGTTAACCGCTTTTCAGCGTGGCGGGCGCTCGCGGCGCAGCTGATGCTGCTGCTGTTCGTGGGCGCGATTGCGGCGGTACTGATTGTCTTCATGCACCTGAACCGCTGATCGAGCGCAGCGATCTCGCGAGCGATATCAGCCTTGCGGCACCGGCGTGGGCACGGCACTCGGCGCCGGCGAAGCGGGCGCCGAAAGGGTCGCTGCGGGCGCCGCAGGAACCGGTTCGGGCGTGGGTGGACAGATCGGATTGACCGTGTAAGTTATCGGATAAGTCTTCCAAGCCGCGCCGCTGATTCCCATGTCAATAATCAGAATGGAGATGATTCCTGCGTCGAGAAAAAGGCCCAGGAGTGAAATTGGATCGAACTTGTCCCCCGTCTGTACGGTGCGCGTTTCACAGCCAGACGCTTTGGCCTGAATCGTATAGGTCTTGTCGCGATCGACGGTGGCAGTGGCCGATGCGATTCCTACGGGTTCGTCGTCGAGGTAAAGCTCCGCCTTCGGATTTCCGCTTTGGATATGTATCTCATCGGAAGTGCCGTGAAACAGATAGGCGCAGGAGCTGTTGCATAACAGAGTAGCTGCGGCCAGCGCGTATAGGCTATTTCGAATCCTGAGCCTCATATTACCCCACTTTAGCGGAAATCGAAGCTGAATGGCGTTTTCATGACTCCGCGGATGCTAGGCCTGCATCCACAGATAGTCAATCGCATTCACTCGATGCGTAGCCGCTCGGCGAGGCGGCTCAGCCGCTTGCGCTCGTCCTGATTTCTCACCGCTTGCTGCAACGCGGCTTTGGTCCCGACCAGCACGCAGACGCGCTCGGCGCGCGTGATCGCCGTATAGAGCAGGTTGCGCCGCAGCATCAGGTAGTGCTGCGGATGAATCGGCATGATCACGGCGGGATACTGGCTGCCCTGGCTCTTGTGCACGGAGATCGCGTACGCAAGGCCGATCTCATCGAGCTCGGCCTGGTCGTACTCGGCGTGCGTTTCCTCGAAGGCGACCGTCACCCGCCCCTTTTGCGGATCGACCGTCATGATGCGGCCAATCGATCCGTTGAACACGCCCTTGTCGTAATTGTTCCGGAGCTGGATTACGCGGTCGCCCTCGCGCAGCAGCCGGTCTCCGGCGCGCAGCTCGCGTCCGGCGGGATTGAGGAGCGCTTGCAGCTCGCGGTTGAGCGTATGCGTGCCGAGCGGTCCGCGATTCATCGGCGTCAGCACCTGGATTTCGCGCGGATCCTTGATTCCGAAACGGCCGACGAGCCGCTGCTGCACGAGCTGCTTGATCGTCGCCAGAACTTCTTCGGGTGCGGCGCGCTCGAAGAAAAAGAAATCGCCCTCGGGCGCATTCGAGATGTCCGGGAACCATCCGCGATTGAGCTTGTGCGCGTTGGCGACGATCTGGCTCTCGCGCGCCTGCCGGTAAACCTCGCGCAGCTCGACTACCGGCACCAGGCCCGAGGCGATCACGTCCTTCAGAACGCTGCCCGGTCCGACCGACGGAAGTTGATCGCGGTCGCCCACCAGCAAGAGCGAGCAGTTGGGCAGCAGCGCCGAGACCAGGCTCGCGGCGAGTTCGATATCCATCATCGAGGCTTCATCGACGATCAGATAATTCGTGCGCAGCGGAAATTCCTTGCCGCGCACAAAGCCTCGCGTTTCGGGCGCGTACTCGAGCACCCGATGAATCGTCTTCGCCTCGCGGCCCGTCGCCTCCTGGAGCCGCTTTGCCGCCCTGCCTGTGGGAGCGGCCAGAGTGGGCTTGAGCCCCGCGTCGCTGAGCGCGAGCAGAAGCTGGCGCAGAATGGTGGTCTTGCCGGTGCCGGGGCCACCGGTGATAACGGTGACCGCGCTCGACAGCGCGGTCTTGATCGCCCGGACCTGCTCGAACGAGAGCGTTATACCGTCGGCGGTCGATGCCGTCTTGAGCGCGCGCTCGGCCACCGCCGCGCTCATCGGACGGCCTGCCGTCAGCGCGCGCAGCCGCTCGGCGACGGTCACCTCGGCCTCGTGCAGGCGCGCCAGATATACCGCCGTGTGATCGCCGGCCGGCTCGACGAAGACCTCGCCCGCGGCGACGAGCAGATCCAGCGCCTGCCCCACCAGCTCGGCGTCCATCTCGAGCCCGGCGGCGAACTGCTCTTCCAGGTACTCGCGCGGCGCATAGACGTGGCCATCGTCGCTCATGCGTTCGAGCAGATAGATGATCGCGGCACGCGCGCGCTGAACCGAGTTGCGCGGGACGCCGAGTTTTTCTGCGATCGAGTCGGCGGTGCGAAATCCTATCCCGTGAATCGTCCGCGCCAGCAGGTACGGGTCGCGGCGCACGACTTCGAGCGAATCCTTGCCGTACTGCTTGTGGATGCGCCGCGCGTGCGCGGCGCCGATTCCGTGCCCGCGCAGGAACACGGTCAGCTCGCGAAGTCCCGAGGCGTCGCGCCACGCGGCGACAATTCGCGCCGCGACAACGGGGCCAACGCCGTTTACCTCGCGCACCCGGTGCGGAGTGTTGTCCAGAATCTCGGGCAGGCTTTCGCCGAAGTGCGCCGCGATTCGATGCGCCAGTTCGGGGCCGACGCCGGGGATTTCCTTGGACAGATAAAGTTCGAGCGCGTTGACGCTGGCCGGCCGCACGGTCTCGAAATCCGTCACATGGAACTGCTCGCCGTAACGCGGATGCTTCTCGAACGCACCGTGCGCGCGAATTCCCGAACCGATTTCGAGCCCCGCAAGGTTCCCGACCATCGTGATCGTCCGCGTGTCGCCCGCGCCCGCATAGGCCTTGACGACCGCGACTCCGTAGCCGGTCGAGTCGTTTACGTAAAGCAGATGGTCGAGCGTTCCCTCGACAATCTCCTGGCTATGCTCCGGCTCACTCACGGGCCCAAGGATTGCGCGTGTGGGGATGCGCGTAAAGACGCGCCCGACGCGGATGCGAACAGGGCGGAGTTCACGCGCCGCCGGCGAGGCGAAAAACTCAAACCTGGATCGTCGCCCACTTGCCGCCGCGAAAGCGCAACGTCTTCATCGTCGAGCGCACGATGTAATCCGCCAGCAGCGACCACCAGATCCAGATGATCGGCCCGTGATGCCACGCGATCAGGATGGTCAGGAACAGGCGCATCCCGTAAAACCCCGCCAGCGACCCGTAAAGCGGAAACTGCGAATCGCCCGCGCCGCGCAGCGCGCCCGTGATCGTCCAGTCGATCGCCATCAGCGGCTGCGCCGCGCCCAGCGCGTACATGAAGGCAACGGTGTAATCGATAACCGTAGGGTCGTCGATGAACAGCCGGGCGATCGGCTGCGCAAAAACGATGAACAGCAGGCCCATCGCGGACATCAGCACGATCGACAACTGCGTCGAGATCCATCCGGCCTTGCGCGAGAACTCCGGATCGCCCGCGCCAAGCCCCTGTCCCACGAGCGTCGCCGACGCGTTCGAGAATCCGAATCCGGGCAAAAACGACAGCGCCAGGATTCGCACCCCGATGAAATACGCCGCGACTTCCTTGTCGCCGTAGCTGGCGACAAAAGCAACGTATGCGACGAATCCAAACTGGATGACTAGTTGCTCGATCGCGGCGGGATTGCCGACCCGCAAAATCCGCCAGCCGAGCGCGCGGTCGGGCCACAGCCGATGCCAGCGGAAATTCAGCACCATCCCGTCCAGCGACAGCGCCCAGAAGAACAGCAGCCCGCCGATCGCGATTGCGATAAGCGTCGCCACCGCGGAGCCGTCAACCCCCAGCGCCGGAAAGCCGAAGCGCCCGAAGATCAGCACGTAGTTCAGCACGATCGCGAGAACGTCGATGATCCCGCCGATCCACAGCGGCGTGCGCGTGTCGCCCGCGCCGCGCAGCGCCGACGCGCACATCAGGAACACACCCTGGAACGGCTCGGCGAGCATCACGACTTGCAGATAGCGCGCCCCCATCGCTGCCATCTGGCCTTTGACCTGGAACAGCGTCATCAGCGGCCCGGCGAAAACGATCACCGGGATCGCGATCACGGTCGAGACGAGCACGCCCCAGACCACCGATTGCTTGAGAACCTCCTCGGCATTGTCGCGATCGTTGGCGCCGATATAGCGCGCGACCAGCGCTACGGTGCCCGTACCCACCGCCGCTATTCCAGCGCGCACCGCGCCGAGGATCTGCGTCGCCAGCCCGACCGCGCCAACCGCCTCGGCGCCGAGCCGCCCCACCATCAGCATCGCGGCCAGACCGAGAATCGAATCGAGTGCGAACGAGATGATCACCGGCCAGGCGAGCGACCACACCTCGGCGCGCATCCGCGAAATCGGGGGCAGCGTGATCGCGGTCCCCGGTTTAGCGCCGATCTCGGGAACCGACTCCAAGAATTCCGACATAACTTCGGCCAGTAAGGCCAGTCCGATGCGGTCCAGTCAAGCGCGGCAATCCACATAAAGACCGCGCGCGGGCTTTGCGGTATATTGCGCACGCAGAGAGGTGGGGATGGCGGCGGAAAAAGATCCAGCGCGCGGACGGCCTGGCGCGCTGGCGCAGCCGGTTGCGATTTTCGGCGCGATATTCGCCGCCGCCGCGATTTTCTATTCGTTCCACCTGGGCAGAGACCCGCTCGGCGCAAGCGAGGCCTACAGCGCCTTCGCGGCATCGCGCCCGGACGTCGGTGCGATCGTCCGCATCCCGATCGTGGACGATCCCGGCAAGCAGCTTCTGTACTACATCGTCCTGCACTACTGGACGCTGATCTTCGGCGCGCGCGAGGCGGCACTGCGCGCACCCTCGGTGATTTTCGGGCTTGCGGCGCTCGCGATGATCTTCGCGCTCGGACGCGACCTGTTCGACGACGCGGCGGGAGCCGGCGCGGCGGCGATGTGGGCGTTCAATCCGCTGGCGGCGGTGTTTTCCTTCCGGGCGCGGATGTACACGATGCTGATCGCGCTGGCGCTTGGGCATCTGTACGCCTTTCGCCGCACGCGCGATCGCGCAAACGCCGGCTGGACGATCGCCTGCGCGATCACCGGCGCGGCGGTGATCTATACCCATCTTGGCGGCGCCGCGATTATCGCCGCCGAAGCCGCGATCCTGGCTCGGGATTTCGTCCGCGGCCGCCGCCGCCTGGCGCCGTGGCTCGCGCTCGGTGGAGCGATTGTGCTCTTCGCGCCCTATCTGCCCATCGCGATCGCGCAGAGCCGGGTGCTGATTGCGGGGCACTGGCTCGATTGGATTGGGCCGGCCTATCACTATTCGCTCGCGGCCAGGATCATTGCCGCGGCCGGAGCCGCCGCGCTCGCGCTGTGGTTGACCTTCGGCCGCGAGATTGAAACCGGCGCGGACGAACCGGTTCGATTTTCCATACTCTGGATCACGATTCCAATTCTGTTGTTTTCCGCCGGCTCGATCGCGGTGCGGCCGATGTTTCAGATCCGCTACGTGTCGCCCGCGTTTGCGATGCTCTCGGTGTTGTGCGCGGGATTGCTCGCGATCGCGGGTTCGCGGGTGCGCAATCTCGCCGTCGTTGCCGTTACCAGTGTGATGCTGGCGGCGGCGCTCGCGGTTCGTCCGGTAATTCAGCCGTGGGGCGCTGTCGCAAGGATGATCGCGCAGGCGAAGCGTCCCGCCGATCCGATCTTCTTCGAGTCCGGTTTCGTCTCCGCCGGCGCGGCGCTAAGCGTTCCCAACCTGGGTTTCCCGCGCGGCTACTACGCGGTTCCATTCAACTACTATTTCGCCGGCCCGAATCCGCGCCTCACGATCCCGGCCTACGATCCCGCCGCCGCGCGCGCGTCGATCGAACGCGCGGCTTCGCGCCAAGACGCCGCGTGGCTCATCACCTGGATGGATCCGGCCGGTGCGCGCGCCGAATTGCCCGACCCAAAGAATTTCAATTCAACGCTCAGGCTGCGCGGCGAGCGGATGGCAATCTATCGGATCACGCGGGTCGCGCCGCCGCGCGGGGGCTAGGCCGGCTCGGGCGCGGCGGGCGCCGGGATGGGCAGGTCGAGCACCGGGCCGCCGACGCGGATTGGCAGGATCACCAGGCTCAGCCCGTAGAGCTGAAGCCAGCTCTGGATTTCGCGCGAAGTATGATTGTGCAGAAAGCGTTCGCTGAACCGGTCGAGTTCGTCGGTGAAGATCAGCTTGCCGGCAAAGTACACCACCCGGGTAAACTCGTGCGCGACCTCGACGCACAGGCGGCGCAACTCGAGCACCACGTCGGGTCCGATTGCCGCGCGCAGCTCGGGATGCAACCCCAGGTCGCCGGCAAAGCGGCAATACTCCTGCAAGTCTTCCGCGATTCGAGTTTCGAGCGCCTTGACCTCTTCCGGACCTTTGAGCAATGCGGAGTCAACCTCGCCCACTGAAAGAAACACCACGTTGTGGAATTGATCGCGAAACAGGCGCGTCACCATCAACAGCGTCGCCAGCCCCAGACCGTTGAATCCGTCGACCAGCAGCGCCGCGGTGGGCGCATCCGGATCGTACGGCGCCGGCGTCTTCTTCTCGATCTGATAGAGTTGCGGAAGGACGTCCGCCTCGAGCCGAGCGACCGCGCGCTGGACCCCGCCGTAGTGGCGATGCACCGCATAGCAAATCGTGATCATCGCGCCGGTTATCGCCACTGTGACCCATCCGCCCTCGTCGAACTTGAGCGTCAGCGTCAGCAGCAGGATCGAGAACGTGAACAGGCATCCAAGCCCGTTGATGAATAGCCGCCTGCGCCAGCGCGGCTCGCTGCCCCGTGTCCGCCACCAGTGCACGCTCATCCCGAGCTGCGAGAGCGTGAAGGTCACGAACACGTTGATCGCATACAGGATCACCAGAATTCCGACCCGCGCGCCGGTGCCCGACAGGATCAGCACCGCCGCCACACCCATCGCGATCACTCCGTCCTGCGTAACCAGCCGTCCGCTCAGGTTGGCGAAACGCCGCGGCAGCCAGCGGTCGGTCGCCATCGTGGCAAGAACGCGCGGTCCGTCGATAAAGCCGGTTTGCGCGGCCACGAACAGCAACGCGCCCTCGGTCACGAGCGCGAACGTGATAATCGGCGCGCCGACGCTGAAGCCGCCGAGCTTCCAGCCCGACGCGATATGGTCGAACATCACGGCGTTGAGCGTCATTCCGTGCTGCGGTTCAACGTTCTCGAGCAGGTAGGCGATAAGTATTCCGCCGGCAATAAACGCCAGCGAGAACGCCATGTACAGCATCGTGCGCTTGCCGGTCACGGTACGCGGCTCGCGCAGAATCGGCAGTCCGTTGCTGACCGCCTCGATTCCGGTATAGGTCCCCGCACCCATGCTGTAAGCGCGGAAGAATATCGCCGCCATCGCGATGAACCCCAGCGCGTCGAAGCCGTGGCGGGTCTGCTCGATCGCGCCGTGGAGGATCGCGGGAAACTGCGCGGCCCGGCTGAGCAGCGCGAACCCGACCAGCCACAGGTGCATGAACACGAACGCGAGGAAGATCGGAACCAGCGAAATCACCGATTCCTTGACCCCGCGCAGGTTCATCGCGACCATCAAGATGACCACGATTATGCAGACCCAGAACTTGAGCCACAGAATATGCGGCGGCAGAAAGCTGAAGATCGCGTCGGCGCCGCTCGCGATCGACACCGAGATCGTCAGCACGTAGTCGATCACCAGCGCGCTTCCCGAGACCACGCCGGCGTAGCCTCCGAGCAGCTTGGTCGCGACCAGGTAGCCGCCGCCTCCGGTCGGGAACAGATCGATCGTCTGCGAGTACGACGCGGAAATCACGAACACGGTCAGCGCCGTCATCAGGGCGAGAAAAATCGCCAGGTACTGATGCGGTCCGAGGGCGAGAAACGCTTCCTCCGGTCCGTAGCACGACGAACTCAGCCCGTCCGAGCCGAGCCCCACCCACGCCAGGAACGCGATCAACGAAAGCGAGTGGAAGATTCCGGGGTCGCGCACGTCGCGCGCGGGGCCGATAATAACCTCGCTCAGCGTGCGATGCGCTTCGGGTTGCAAGTCGGTTTTTTTCGGGGGAGGAGTAGGGTCCATCGCCAATTCCAGCCGTGCGCGCAGACAAGCGCCAAGCTAGGCGAATTCCGCCGCCGGATCAAAGCCGCGGGGTGGCAGGATTCAGATCGAATACGCCGCGCGTTCGAGTCCGAGCTGATAGCGCGCCGCGTCGATCAGATTCTGCATCAGCGCCACCACCGTCATCGGTCCGGTACCGCCTGGATTGAGCGTGATCCATCCGGCGACTTCCTTGACCGCTTCGAAATCCACGTCGCCGGCGAACTTGCCCGGCCCGACGCGCCGAAACCCTACATCGATCACGCATGCGCCCGGCTTCACCATGTCGGCGGTGATTAGAAACTCGCGCCCGACTTCGGCGCCCACGCAGGAGACGAGAATATCCGCCTCGCGGCAGATCGCCTCAAGATTTTTGGTATGGCGATGGCACCAGGTCACGGTCGCGTTGCGCAGCCGCCCGCCAAGGATCAGCGCGGCCGGCTTGCCCGCGATGTCGCTGCGCCCGATCACCACCGCCCGCGCGCCATCGACCGGTACCGCGTAGTAATCAAGCATCGTAAGCACGCCGCGCGGCGTGCAGGGCAAAAAGTTCCCCCACTCGCCGCGGTAAAAGCCGCTGACGCTGGTGGCGCCAACCGCGTCGAGATCTTTGAGCGGAGCAATCGCGTCGAAGAGCCGGAACCGATCGACGCCGTCGGGCACCGGAAGCTGAATCAGCACGCCAGTGGTGCGCGGGTCGCGGTTGATACCGTCAATAACTTCGAGCATGCCGGCGGTGGTCGCGTCGGCGCCGGGAATTTTGATGATGCGCGCGGCAAAGCCCAGCTCGCTCGCCATCTTGAGCTTGTTGCGGACGTATTGGCGTGACGCGGGATCGTCGCCGACCAGGATTGTCGCCAGCGCCGGAACCACGCGATGGCGCTCCCGAAGCTCCTCGGCATGCCGCCGGAGCTCGGGCATCAGATGCGCCCGCAGCGCGCGCCCGTCCATGATTATCGTGGCCATCGCGATTCACTCGAATATAGCACGAAGCAAAACGGGGCAAGCCGCTGTGGATAATGCATTTCGCTGTGGGCAGACCCGCGCGGGTTGTCTCGTTGGCGGCGATGCGCTCTGTTAAATTATCGCCAGATGAATGCGCCGATGCGCACCGCCCTTTTTCCCCTCCACCAGAGACTCCACGCGCGGATGACGGTTTTCGGTGGTTTCGAGATGCCGGTCAGCTACGCCGGGATCATCGAAGAGCATCGCGCGGTGCGCGCGGCGGCGGGGATTTTCGACTTGAGCCACATGGGCGAGTTCGAGGTTCGCGGACCGCGCGCGCTCGAACTGCTCGAGCGCGCGTTCACCAATTCCGCCGCGCGCCTGCGTATCGGCCAGGCGCAATACACGATCATGTGCGCCGAAGACGGCGGCACGATCGACGACCTGATCGTCTATCGACTCGGCGACGAGCATTACATGCTGTGTGTCAACGCTTCGAATATCGCGGCCGATCGCGAGGCGATCATCGCGCTGAACTCGACGGGCGCGGAGTTTCGCGATCTCAGCGATGAAACCGCGCTGGTCGCAATTCAGGGACCGCGCGCCGCCGCGCTCGCCGCCGCACTCGCCGATTTTCCGCTCGCGCAGGTGCCGCGCTTCGGCGTCGCCCAGGGCGCCGTCGCCGGCGCACGATGCGTCGCCGCGCGCACCGGTTACACCGGAGAAGACGGTTTCGAGTTCTTCACCGCGCCTGGCGATGCTGCCCACCTGTTCGATGCGCTGCTCGCGGCGGGCCGCACCGCCGGCGCGATGGCTTGCGGCCTGGGCGCGCGCGATACGCTCAGGCTCGAAGCGGGTCTTCCGCTTTACGGGCATGAACTCGATCGCGCAACGTCGCCGCTCGAAGCCGGGCTCGACACGTTCGTAAAGCTCAAGCGCGATTTCGTTGGCGCCGCCGCCCTGCGCGCGCAACGCCGGCGCGGACCAGCCAAGCGCCTGATCGGGCTGCGCACCGACGACGCGCGCAGCATCGCGCGCCAGGGATACAAGCTCTTTTGCGCGGGGCGCGAGGTGGGCGTAGTCACGAGCGGCACGTTCGCGCCGACGCTCGAGCGCCCAATCGCGATGGGCTATCGCGGGATCGGCGAGATTCATCCCGACGCCGCGGCCACCACGGCGCTCGAGGTCGAGATACGCAATCGCAGAGCGGCGGCCACGATCGTGCCGCTGCCATTTTACCGCCGGCCCGCCGCAAAGCGCTGACCGGCAATATGAAAAAGGAAACAGGATCATCTCGATGAGATTCATGCCGCAGACCGAGGCGGATATCGCCGCGATGCTGGAGACGATCGGCGCCGAAAACCTTGACGCCCTGATCGCGCATGTGCCCGAACGCCTGCGCGCGTCGGCCGCGATCAACCTCGCGCCCGGCCGCGGCGAGGCCGAAGTCGCCGCCGAGCTTTCCGCGCTGGCCGCGATGAACGCCGGCGCGGCAGGCTACGCGAGCTTTCTTGGCGCGGGCTACTACCGCCATTACGTTCCCGCCGCCGTCCGCGCGATTACGGCGCGCGCTGAATTTGCGACCAGCTACACGCCCTATCAGGCCGAGGCCAGTCAGGGCACCACGCAGGCGATCTTCGAGTTCCAGACGCTCATCACTCAGCTCACCGCGATGGACGTTGCGAACGCCAGTATGTACGACGGCGCGTCGGCCGCCGCCGAGGCGGTTCTGATGGCCAGGCGGGTGATGCCGAAGCGGCGTGTCGTCGCGCTCTCGCGCGCGTTGTGGCCCGACTACCGTGCGACGATCCGCACCTATCTGAGCGCGCTCGACGGGATTGAGACTGTCGAGCTTCCCTTCGACAACCAATCCGGCGTGACCGATCTGTCGGCCCTCGAAGCGCTCGCCGGCAACGCGCTGCTGTGCACGGTGTTCGGCTACCCGAACGCTTTCGGCGTGATCGAGCCCCTGCGCGCCGCCGCCGCAATAACGCATCGCGCCGGGGCGATGATGATCTCCGCCACGGCCGAGGGTCTCGCGCTGGGATTGCTCAAGCCGCCCGGCGAGCTCGGCGCCGATATCGCCGTTGGCGAGGGACAGAGTTTCGGCCTTGCGCTCCAGTTCGGCGGACCGGGTCTCGGTTTCATGGCCGCGCACACCGCGCATCTGCGCCAGATGCCGGGGCGGCTGGTTGGACAGACTCGCGATCGCGACGGACGGCGCGCGTTCTGCCTGACGCTTTCGACTCGCGAACAGCACATCCGCCGCGAACGCGCGACCTCGAACATCTGCACCAATCATTCGCTGTGCGCGCTCGCCGCCGCGGTGTATCTCTCGCAAATGGGCAGGAAGGGACTGCGCGAGCTGGCCGAGCGAAATGTAGAATTGGCCCACGCGGCCGCGGACGCGCTGGCGGCGCGCGCAATCAAGCGCCGCTTCAGCGGTGAGTTCTTCAATGAATTCACAATCGCGGTGCCGCGGCCCGCGGTCGCTCTGCAAGCAGCCGAGCGCAAACGGATCCTCGCGGGCGTCGCGCTGGCGCCCGATTACCCCGAGCTTCCCGACGGCCTGCTGATCGCGGTGACCGAAATGAACCAGCCCGCCGAGTTCGCCGCGCTGGCCGATTCGATCGCGCAAGCCGCGGGGGAGCAACGCTGATGGCGAGCGCCGGAAAAATTTCGCGAATCGCCGCTCATCATGAAACGGCCGCCCGCGATCCTGAGACCCTGCCCGTCGGCACGCCGCTCATCTTCGAGCTATCGTCGGACGGGCGCAGCGGCGCCGACTTGCCGCCGCGAGCGGCGGGCGCGCGCTCGGGCGCCGAAATTCTCGGCCCCGAACTCTGCCGCGACGACCTGCGCGGATTTCCCGAGCTCAGCGAGCCGCAGGTGATGCGCCATTTTCTGCGCCTGTCGCAACTCAACTTCGCGCAGGCGCTCCAGTTCTATCCGCTCGGCTCGTGCACGATGAAATACAATCCCGTCCTCAACGACGAGATGGCGGCGCTCGGCGGCTTTGCCAACCTGCATCCGCTCGCGCCTGCTCACCTGGCGCAGGGCGCGCTCGAACTGATGGCGCGCCTCGAGGCCGCGCTGGCCGAGATCACCGGGATGGACGCGATATCGCTGCATCCGGCGGCCGGCGCGCAGGGCGAGTTGACGGGGCTCTTGTGTGCGCGCGCGTACCACCGCAAGCGCGGCGAGTCGCGGCGCAAGGTGATCATCCCCGACACCGCGCACGGCACCAATCCGGCCAGCTGCACGCTGGCGGGATATGAAGTCGTGGTCGCGAAGTCGAATGCGCGCGACTTTATCGAAGCGTCGGAAGTGCGCCGCCTCGTCGATAGCGACACGGCGGCGATGATGGTCACCAACCCGAACACGCTGGGAATTTTCGAGCCGCAGATCGCCGAGATTGCCGCCGCGCTGCACGACAAGGGCGCCCTGCTCTACATGGACGGTGCGAATCTGAACGCCCTGATGGGCGTCGCCAAGCCGGGCCACATGGGCGCCGATATCGTGCAGCTAAATCTCCACAAAACTTTCTCGACTCCGCACGGCGGCGGCGGCCCGGGCGCGGGACCTATCGGCGTGCGGCGCGACCTCGAGCCGTTCCTGCCGGTGCCGCGCCTTAGGAAATCCGCCGACGGATGGACGCTCGACAGCGCGCGGCCGGATTCGATCGGGCGGATGCGTTCGTTCCACGGGAACTTCGGGATGCTGGTGCGGGCATACACTTATATTCTCGCGCTCGGCGGCAACGGGCTGGCGCAGGCGAGCCGCCTTGCGATCCTGAGCGCGAACTATCTGCGCAAGCGGCTCGCGGAGCATTATCCGGCGGCGTCGGCGGAACCCTCGATGCACGAGTGCGTGCTCGAACACGACCTCGAAAAGCGCAGCGGTGTCTCGACCCTTGAGATCGCCAAACGCCTGCTCGATTTCGGCGTGCATCCGCCGACCATCTATTTTCCGCTAATCGTGCACGGCGCGCTGATGATCGAGCCGACCGAGACCGAAACCAAGGAAGTGCTCGACGCGTTCGTCGCCACGATGGAGCGTATCTACGCCGAGGCGCTGAGCGATCCCGAGCTGGTCAAGACCGCGCCGCATTCGCTCAAGCTCTCACGCGTCGATGAAGCCGAAGCCGCGCGCCGCCCGATCCTGCGCTGGCAGCCGAAGTAAGCCGCCCGCCTTATCGCATCAGGCGCAGGCCGGCGAAACGCGCGAAGTTTCGGAAATCGCGGTCGCGCGTCACAAGGGCTATCTGATTGTCGATGCAGGACTGCGCGATCAGCGCGTCGGCCAGCCGCGCCTTAAGCGCTGCGCGTAGCAGCCTTGCGCGACGCTCGCCGGCACGTTCCCAGTACCCAGTACCCATCGAACACTTCGAGCATCGGAACCGCGCGAATCAGGTCCGCAAGCTCGTGGTGAGTCGCGGGATCGCTGAGCAGCTCTGTCACTACCACCGGCGGGAACACGGCTTGCCGCAGCGCAAGTGCAGCTTCGACTGCGTTCACATTCGCACCACGCTCTCCCGAGAGAAAAGCGATCATGGAGCTGGTGTCGAGCGCGGTCATCGTCGATCTTCACGCAGCTTGCTCAGTGCGATCGAAAATTTCACTTTGCCGCGCATCGCGAGCAGCCTGTCGTACGCTTCGCTGGCTGCCAGCAGCTCCAGTCCCCTACGGACCGTGCCGCTGATACCTGCACCCAAGGCTTTGCGCGCATTCGCCAGCAGATCGGAACGCACGTGCACGGTAATCTTTTTCTCTGCGTTAACTTCATAACCGATACCAGCCGGCAATGCCGTAATCAATTACGGTATCCGGTGCCTCGCGCGGCAATACCGCGGCGTCTCATCGCATCAAGCGGATTGCGCGCGCGTAATCCTCGGGCGTGTTCAGGTTGATGAAGCTCTCGAGCTTGGGATCGAGCGCGCGAAGTTCTTCCTCGCCGACGCGCCGCGTCGCCACCGCGTCGGCGATCGCGCCGAGCCGGTTTTCGCCGCGCGCACGCATCGCCCGCAACGCATCGGCACATCTGCGGCGATAAACGGCGTGTAGCGGCTGGAGCCGCCCGCCAACGATTGGAATCACCGAGTCGTATTCCCCGAGCATCGCGAGAATTGACGCGGCGACCCGCGCCTCGAGCATCGGAAGATCGCACGAGCACGCGAACACCGCATCGGCGCGAGCCGCGTCGAGCCCGCGCGCGAGCGCGAGCACCGGACCCTCGTACTCGAGCTCATCGCGGATGATTGTCGCTCTCCCGGGCGCGGCGAGCGGCGCTTGCGCGGCGGCAGGCGCCGCGACGATTACGATGTCGTCGAAGACCTTTCCGAGTTCGGCGACGATCCGCTCGAGCAGCGTCGAAGCGCCAAAGTGTAAATCGGCCTTGCGCTGGCCCATCCGGGAGCTTCGTCCGCCCGCCAGCACGATCGCCGATCGAATCGTTTCGCCAGATGGACTCACGCCGCCGCCGCGACGCGATTTGCGCGCAGCTCGGTCGCGACCATCCGCAGCGCCTCGGGCAGAAACGGCAGCACCAGATGACCCGCTCCCGCGAGCACGACGCGGCGTCCGAATGGCATGCTCTCGGCTAATATTCCGGTCGGCGCGGGGACGATCGGATCCTCGTCGCCAAAGATCGCGAGCTCGCGCTGCGCCCAGTGGCCGAACAGGTACGGCGAGCCGAGCGTGACCAGCGATCGCACCGCGCCGCGCCGCGCGGTCATCGTGTACAGCCGCGCGATAGTTCCGCCCAGGCTGTGTCCAACCAGATGCGCGCCGCCGGTGGGCCCCGCGACTTCAGTGACCATCGCGGAGAGCCGCAGCGCCGATTCGGTGATCGTCTGCCGGCGTGGATACTCGAAGTAGGAAATGTTATCCATCCCGGCAAGGCGCAGATAAGACGCCAGCGCGAGCAGGTTCGAGCGGCCGCCGCCGTAGCCGTGAATCAGGATGACCGGCTCGTCGCGCGCGGCAAACACGATCTCCGGCGCATTGCGCGCGACCCGGTCGAGCGGATACGACGCGAGCAGCGCCCCGACCGCGGCGATCTCTTTGAGCACAGTTCCTGGCGTCATCCGGCATTAACCTCCCACACCACGATGGCAGCATCCCGCATTGCTTGAAGGTAACCATCGCGCGATTGCGCGACAAGGCGCGGCGAGCGCGCCATGCGCGTTTGCCGCAGCCGGTGGCATCGGCGCACAATAATGCCAGAACGCATCCGGGCGCCACGCGCCAGCCTTTTCCGGCCGAGGAGAGCAATCATGACCGAACGCTCATCGAAGGGACCACTGAGCGGATACTTTCGCTGCAAATCGATCGTCGTGACCGGCGCCTCGAGCGGAATCGGCGCCGATTGCGCGCTCGCCTTCGGCGAGCAGGGCGCCAACGTCGCGCTGCTGGCGCGGCGCACCGCGCCGCTCGAGGAACTGGCGGGCAGGATCATCAAGGCGGGAGGCAAGGCGCTCGCGCTGCAATGCGACGTGACCGATCGCGCGCGGGTCTTCTGGGCAATCGAGCAGGCGCGCGACGCGTTCGGCACAATCGACATCCTGATCAACTCGGCCGGAGTCCTGATTCCCGACGCTGTCGAGCAACTGCGTCCCGAAGATCTCGAGCGCATGATGGCGACCAACCTGTACGGCGCGGTCAACGCGATGCATGCGGTGTTGCCGATCATGCGGCGCAAGAAGGCGGGTAATATCGTCAACGTAGCCTCGCTGGCCGGGCGGCGCGGAGTCAGTCCGCTCGGCGGGTACAGCGCGACCAAATTTGCGCTGGTCGGGCTGACCGAGGCGCTGCGCGGCGAGCTGTTCGGCACGGGGATCCACGTCTCGCTGGTGATGCCGGGGGTGATCGACACGCCGATGGCGCGGGTTGCGCAGATGCACGCGGAGTCGCTCAAGGGGATGCCCACGATGATGGCGATGCCGGTCAGGTGGGTCACGTGGGCGATTCTGGCGGCGGCGGCATTTGGCCTTACGGAAGTTGACGTTCCTCCGGGAGCGGCGGTGGCTGAAAAGCTGGCGTCGCTGTTCCCGGGCGTGACCGACGCGCTCATGAGCGTCGGCTCGCGAATCCTGCAGGGTGCCGGTGCGATGGCTTCTGGAGCGGGAGCGAGCAAGCCCGCGGGCAAGCAGCCGTAGCGCCCGCACGCGCCACGCCTCGATAACCTCCGCCTGGATCAGGAGCGGGGAACCGTCTCCAACTGGAGAGACATGTTTTCCTACATAAAGTAGGGTTTGGCCAGCTCGTCGAAGTCGCCGTACATCAGCCAGACGTTCGCGTTATCGACATAGGGATATTTGACCGGCGCCTTGCCGACCGTCTTGAGACCGAGTTGCTTGTAGAGCTCGTAGAGCGGCTCGACCGGGTTGGTGATGATCAGTTTCGGGCGGCGCGAAAACAGAAACAGCTTCGCCGTGTCGGACAGCGCGCGCATCAGGCCTTTGCCCTGAAACGTCGGATCGACAACCATCCCGCCGAACTCCCAGATGTCTTCGGAGTACAGCCCTTTGAAAATCTGCGGCGGATATAGATGTCCCAAAGTCAGCGGCGCGTCGGCAAGGCATCGCGCCCAGAACGCCGCGACCAGGGGCGGGCGCTTTTTCTCCTGCCCCGGCTTCACCTGGTAGAGCCCGAAATGAAACGCCAGCGGCCACAGAATCATCGTGACGCGCTTCTGATGCACGTTGAGCATGTCCCAGGTGCGCTTGTGCAGGACGTGCAATTCTCTGAAGCCCTGCGCGGTGCCAATAGGCCGCACCTCGAGGCGTCCTTCGATATCCTGGACCTTCGGAGCTTTCGGCGGCGCTGGGCGGGTGTGCGGCGACGCGGGAGGCTCCGGATCGACGCGGAAGGACTCGGGAACCTCGCTGTCGAGCGCGACCGATTCCTTGACGGCCGAGGCGACGGCGCTTTGCACGCGGCGCGAGATGCGCGACGAGATCATCGCTTCGATAAGATCGTCGTCTTTCTCCGTCGCCATCGTGATGAGATCCGCTATACCTTCCAGGCGCTCAAGTTATCCGCTGCAAATTTACGGCGTTCGAGGCGTTTAGCGTCAAAAAATGACACGAGCATTTATAACGCGATGCGATCAGTAACGAAAGCGCGTCAACAGGGCTGCTTATCATCCAACAAACCGTGCCAGAGCATAACATATCTAATTAAATTGTCAAAAAAGAAGGGCGCCCGGCACGGACGCCCTTCTCGCCAACCGGATTTCCCGATTAGAGCTTGGTATAGACCTGCTTTATCTGGGTGTAGAGTTCGAGCGCATGCTTGCCCAGTTCGCGCCCGAAACCCGACTGCTTGTAGCCCCCGAACGAACCCATCGGATCGATCATCCCGTAGGTGTTGATCCATACCGTGCCGGCCTTGAGCGCGCGCGCGACTTTGTGCGCGCGGCTTAGGTCTTTGGTCCACACGGCGGCGGCCAATCCGTAGCTGGTGTCGTTGCCCTGGAAGACGACGTCGGCTTCGTCCTTGAAGGGAATCGCCGCGGCGACGGGTCCGAAGATTTCCTCGCGCGCGATTTTCATCGAGTTCTTCACGCCGGTGAAAACCGTGGGCTGCACGAAGTAGCCGCGCTCCTGCGGTCCGGCCGCGCCGCCGGTCTTCGCCTTGGCGCCTTCTTCCTTGCCGATCTTCAGATAGCCGAGCACGCGGTCGTGCTGCTCCTTGGAAACGAGCGGTCCCATCCGGGTGCCCGGGTCGAGCGGATTGCCGAGGGTCAGCCCCTGCGCCATCTGCGAGAGCGTTTCGGTGAACTGATCGTACATCGATTCCTGCACGAACACGCGCGAGCCGGCGCAGCATACCTGGCCCTGGTTCATGAAGATGCCGAGCATCGA
>DATLTX010000185.1:0-13015 GCA_035533435.1 Binataceae bacterium (SeqCode) | reverse complement strand
GCTGAAAAAATCTCCGACGCGATGCGGCAGCGCGGCGCCCCCGCTGACCGCAAGCCGCAGCCTTCCGCCGAGCGCTTGATGCGCCTGCCGGAAGAGGACCGAGCCGAGGTTGATCCCCGAGTCGCGATCCAGCCGGCGATTGAGCTCGCGCAACTGGCCGAACGCCGCGGCGAAAAACGGTCCGCGCTCTTCGACTTCATCGACGATCCGCCGATGCACCGCCTCCCACAGCGCGGGCACGCCGATCAGCGCCGTCGGGCGCACGTCGGCGAGAATTCGCGAAAGATTCTTGGCGTCGAATTCGAGCGGATAAGCGATCGCCGCGCCGCTCGCGATCGGCAGCAGCATCCCGCAGGTAAACTCGAACGTATGATGCAGCGGCAACAGGGAGAGCAGTGTGTCGTCGCCCGACAGAGTGAACACGCGGCTCAGCATCGCAACTTCCGCCGCGAAATTCCCGTGGGTCAGCATCACGCCCTTGGACGCGCCGGTGGTGCCCGAGGTGAAGACGATCGATGCGAGCGCCTTGCGCTCGGGCGGCGCGACCGGAGGCGCGGCCTTGTCGAGGATAAACGGCCGCGTCAGCTCGGCCAGATCGATCTCGACCGCGCGCGGCGCAGTCGTGCGAATCGCGTCGCCGAGCCGCTTGGCGACCGCGCTCGAGCGCAGCGCCGCGCGCGGCTCCGCGATCTTGCAGATCGGCGCAAGCTCGTCGGCCGCAATCAGATGATCGAGCGGCACCGCAACCGCGCCCGCGCACAAAATCGCAAAATAGCCGAGGACCCAGTCGGGCGAGTTTTCCGAGATGAGCAGCACGCGGTCTCCCGGCTTGATTCCGCGCCGCGCGAGCAGCAGCGCCGCGCGATGCGCCCGGTCGCGCAGCTCGCGGTAGCTCGTCGTCGCGCGCTCTCCGGCGGGGCGCCGCGCAATCAGTGCGGGCGCGGAACCGTAACGCTCGGCGGCGCGGTCGAGCAGATCGACCAGGCTGCGAAAGCGCGGCAGCGACCGCTGGCGGCGCGTGTGCAGATCGAGTTGTCCAAAGATGTGCCGGCGCAGGCCCGGCATATGGATGTTCATCCAGTAGTCGCGCCAGTCGATCCGGTCGGGGCGATAGGGATGGTGCTTCGCGTCTTCGGGCGCGAGACTCGCGTAAAGCGCGCGCGCGTTGGCGCTGTGAAAAGTATAGATCAGCTTCTGGATATACGGCCGGTAAACCTCGACCAGCTCGCGCGCGAGATCGGTGTTGTCCTTGAAGGTGTCGATGCGGGTTTCGAGTTGCTTGATTCGTTCGGACTCGTCGCCGACGACCGAGCGCGCGATCTCGGCCGCGCGCTTCAAAAGCCGCGGCAAAGTCCGGCTTGCGAGATCGTAGGTGTTCTGCGAGACGACCACCGCCTCGAGATGCTTCGCCATCCGGCCCGACGAGCCCTTGTCGCCGCGATGGTCGCGGCGATTAGTCAGTGCGGTCAACTCGACCAGCCGGCGCATCGGCAGCGGGTTCCGATCCGAAGTGCATAATTGATAGATCGGCTTTTGCCGCTTGATAAGCAGTGCGCCGAGAATCGGAATCATCGCGTGCGCCGCCAGATCGACCGGGATCACGTCGAGCACCAGATCGGCCCTGGCCGGATAGAAGCGGTAGCCGCGCCCCGACAGGTAGGTCAGGGGAGCGCTGGTGTTGACGCCCTGGTTCCAGCCGGGGAAAGGATCGGCAAGCGCGCTCTCGATCACGGCGGGCCGCACGACGGTTACGTTCAGCTCATCGCGCGCCGCCAATACCAACTGCTCGCCGAGACTTTTCGTGTAGCTATAGGTATTGGGCCATCCCCATTTCATCGCGCGCTGCTTGCCTACTTCCTTGAGGCGTTCCTCGACCCAGGCTTTGCGGCGATGCTCGAGCGCGCCTTCGCGGGTCTCGAGCTCGGCGCTGTCGTCGTCGGACTCGCCGCGAAAATCGGCTATCCGCTGCTGATCGCGCGACTCGGCTTCGACCCGGGCCGTCGCCGCCCGAGCGTCGCCAATCTCGCGCTCGAGATTGAAGCTCTTGCGCCCCGTCGGACACCAGTTGGCGGGGATGTCATCTTCGAAGCGATGCCCGTCGGCGGCTCCTGCCACATAGCAGGTCGAGATGTGGAGCATCGCGGCTCCAATCCGGCGGCAGAATTCGACGACGTTCGCCACGCCGCCGGCATTGACCTCGATCGACTTGGACAGCGAGGCCTCGAAGTTGACCAGACCGGCGCTATGCACCACCGCGTCGATACTGCCGCGGCGGATAGGGTCGGCGTCGGCGGCGAGCAGGTCGGGGTTGGTGATGTCGCCGGGGACGACGCAGACCTTGTCCTCGATAAAACTGTCGAAGCGGGCGCCGAGATACTCGCGCAGCGGCGCCATCGCGGGCGAGTCGAGAATTTCGCGGTGAAAGCGGCCGAGGCTGGATTTCTTGTCGCCGCGGATCAGAATGAATACGCGTTCGAGCTCCGGATGCCACTTGAGCAGCAGCATCAGGAATACTTTTCCCAGAAAGCCGGTCGCGCCGGTCAGGAAGATGCGCCGCTTGCGGAAGATTTCCTCCAGCGGAGGCATCGCGGCGCCCGAGTGCCCGTTTGATCCGCGATTATTTCCGTTGTTGCCCGGCATTGGTCTTCAGATTGCCAATCAAATTGACTAATCGTTGAAAAGACTATTCGACATCCGCGATCACCAGCGGCGGCAGATGCAAATATGTGATTGAAGCCGATCGTCCAAGCTCCGACGTCGCCATCGCGATCGCCTCGTCGAGCGTGTCGGCCGCCTCCCATCCCATCCGCGCCGCGACTTCCGGCTGTTCGCATCCCGCGGCGATAACGCGCCCAACGTGCTGGCGCGCGGGTTCGCCCCAATACCACATGTAGAACGGATGGACGCCGTGATAGGCGTGGCCGTAGCGGTACATATGGGTATAAGTCGGATTGTGCGCGAACTCGCGCTCGAAGTTCTTTTCCAGCTCGACGGAGTCCGTCGTCTCGGCGAGGCATCGATGGAAAAATTCGATGTAGCTCGGATGATGCTCGGGGTGGAACTCGTCGCGCAGCGGATGGCAGATGATCATCGTGCCTCCGGGCCGCACCAGCGGCTTTCCCCGGTACATATTGAACAGGTAACCCATCCCGGTGCACTGCACGAGGATTGGATTCATGATCGAGTTGACATTGTAAGGACAGATGAACGGGACGCCGACGATCAGGATATCGGCCTGTCCCTTGACCGGGACTGCGTATTGCTGGAAGACCTTGGCCAGGGCCTTTTCATGCACCGCGTCGGTGTTTCCGGCCCACACTCCCGTCATGCCATAGGGCGAGCGATAGTTGTGCAGGACGCTGCGGCGCAGCTCGCTCGACATATTGCGCATCGTCCAGCGAAACGCGCTGGTGCGGGTGCGATCCCAGTCGGTGAACTGGTCTTCGTTCTTGTGCAGAAAGTCCATCATGCCGCCGTACATATGGGTATTGATGGCGGTCTCGACCGTGAAGACGTTCAGATTGTCATTGACTATTTGGCCCATCCGGTTTGCCGAGCGATGCAGTCCCGAATGTTTCGGATCCATGTACGAATGAGAATCGCGCAGCGTGGCGGGATTATGATGATGACGCAGGCTCTGGTAGGGCGCGAGTCCGACCGCGACCGACTTGTGTCCGCCGTCCATCGGCACCAGGTTGATATTCACGTAGAGCAGCAAGTCGGACTCGGCGGCGCGCTTCGAGAGCCAGACTTCCTCGCCGTGATCGGTCTTGCCGAGCATCGTGATTTCCGCGCGGTTTTCGCCGTCGAAGTTGTACAGCCGATCGGGCCAGAATTGCTTGAACGCGCGCTCGCCGACGACGCGGCGAATTTCGGCCTCGGTCATCCGGCGATGCAGCGCCGTCGCGATAATGATGTGCACGTCATCGACGCCGTAATCGGCCAGCGTCTGGAGCATCTGGTTCAGCACGCGCTCGCGGATGTCGGGCGCGCGCATCTGCGGCAGGGGCAGGCTGATGTCGTCGATCGCGATCGTGACGCGCATGTTCGGGTTGAGCTGGGCGAAGAGCGGGTCGGCGTTCTCCGGACGCAAGAGAGCGTAACGGATTGCCTGGTCGGGATCGGGCAGCTCTTCGAGCGGCGGCGGCGGGTAGATGACGCGCGTGCCGACCGGCAGCTTTTCGTAGAGGAACTCTTCGCCGTAGGCGATTAGCCTGCGCTCGGAGCGGCGGTTGACCGTGACCACCAGGTCGCGGCGCTCGCCGACGTCATGCTTGAGCTCGGCGGTCTTGAGTTCTTTGAGTTTGGCCTCAGGACGCGCCATCGATGGTTCCCCTGGAGACTTCAAGCGCGCGATCGCCGTCGGTTGCGGCGGCGAATTCGCGGGATTTGTCGAAGGTGATTATCGGCCACTGACGGCCGAGCGCCGCCGCGCGCAGCTTGCGATCCGGATTGACGGCGACAGGATGCCCGAGTGCGGCCAGAAACGGCAGGTCGTAGTACGAGTCCGCGTAGCCCCAGCACGCGCCGAGCGCGAGGCCGCGATCGGCGGCAAATTGGGCGCACCACGCCGCCTTCTCTTCCGCCGCCATGACGGGAGCGGCGACTCTGCCCGTCGCGCGTCCCCGCGACATGACCAGCCGGTTCGCGGCGACATGGCTGACGCCAAGATGGCGCGCCAGCGGCTCGGCGATGAAATCGGGCGAGCCAGTGACCAGGACAGGTTCGAGTCCAACCTCGCGGTTGGCGGCGAGAATCTCGACCGCGCGCGGATAGAGATTCTTGACCAGCACGCGCGCGCAGTATTCCTCGCCGAGCGAGAACAGGCGATCGGCCGAGATGCCCTGGAAGGATTCGAACAGGACCTGGTTGAGCAGGCGGCGATCCTTGCGCTCGGCCAGATACAGGCGCGGAGCGCGGGCGGCGAAGGAGAGCAGGTAGCCGGCGCGTCCGGACCATTCGCCCAGGTTGGCGAGGATGAACAGCGCGGAATGGACGAGGTTGAGCGCGCACAGGGTGCCGTCGAGGTCATAGAACGCCACACCAGCATGAGGCTTTTTATGTGTGAGGCGGACTTCTCTTTTCGTTAAAACTGACATGTCATTCTAGTTGCGGGCAAATAAAAAGCCGGGCGCCGAATCGCGGCTGGCGGCGCGCGCTGCGGCCTCGAGCAACTCGGGCCGCGCCACTCCGCGCAGGCCGAAATCCAGGATCTCTTCGACCAGCGCGGCAGTGTCGGCCTTCGGGCTGCGCGAAAGCAGGCTTACGACTTCCTTGATCGCGCCCAATATACAGTACGCGATCGCGCGAGTGTCGGATTTGCGCACCAGGTTCATCTCGATTCCCAAATCGAGCGAGCGCTGGATCAGCGACGCGATCCGGTCGTAGAACTCGCGGATGCGCTGATCGAGCTCGCGATCGAATCCCACCGAATGGTTGAGCAGGATATCGGTCAGCTCGCGCTCGTCGAGCACGTAGCCGACGACGCGGCGCAGATTGTCGCGTAGCTGCTCGACGGGGTCGGCTTCGCCGGGTCCGACGCGCAGGCGCAGGATGCGGCTGGTCAGCTCGGTCAGGACCTGCTCGAGGAGTTCCTCGAAGAGGTCCTTCTTGTTCTGGAAATAGAGATAGAAGGTGCCGCGGGCGATCCGCGCGCGCGCGATAATGTCGGCCACGTTGGTGCGATGATATCCCTTGCGGGCGAATATCCGCTTTGCGTGGCGCAACACCTGCGCGCGCCGGGCCTGCCGTTCCATCGCGATAATCCCTGCCGAAGGCCTGAGGCTAATGCCCGCGCGCGGCACTGTCAAACCGCGCACCGCGCCGCTGTGAATTGATCTTCAGATGCAAAACGGGAGCGCTCGCGCGCTACTATCCGCGGGCTTTTTCGCGGGCGAAAATTGCCCGCTCTTCGGCGTTCATTTTGGCGCGGATGCGCGAGCCCTTGCCGAGATGACGGTAGAGTCCGCCCTCGGAAAACAATTCCTCGTAGGGTTCAGCGGGAATCGGCTCGGCGGGCGGCTCGTCGGTGATCTTTACGCCGAGGGCGTCTTCGACCAGCGCGGAATCATACATGCGGATCGCGTCGTAGTCGGTCAGCAGCGAGCAGACCTCGACGCAGATGTAGCAACCTATACATTCCTGGAAACGATCCTGCACCGGCTGCACGCCGCGTCCCGGCACGCTGCCGGCGCGCAGGTACTCGATGCAATTGACGGGGCAGAACTCGGGGCATTTTCCGCACGGGAAGCACAGGTTCACGTCCATGAAGGCGACTTCGCGCGGGCGTTTTTTCTTGCGCGAAATCTCGTCGGGAGTTTCCGGGACGCGATCTTCCTTGAGACGGCGCTTGATTATGTCGATTGCATCCATCGCCAACTATTCGATACCGGGAGCAAGAATGGCGTCAAGCGCGCAAGTGCGGCCGCCCGAGCTTACTTCAACGCCGAGACTCTGCCGTCGGCTGACGCGATGTAAACCTCGCCCGACGGCGACGCCGCGATCGATGTCACCTTGCCCGCGCTATGCGACGACCATCCGGGCGAGCCGTCGGAGCCGAGCTTGGTGATCGTTCCGTCGGCACCAGCCACATACACGTCGCCGGCGGAATCGACGGCCAGATCATTCGCGCCAGGTACATACGCCTTCGAGGTCCAGCGGATCGAGCCCGAGGAATCGACGGCGTAGAGCGCTCCGGCTCCGAAGTAGGCCTGTCCGATCGGGTCGATTACCGGTCCTGCTATCGGCGATCCTGCGCCGGCGACGCTCCAGTCCTGCGCGCCGGTGTCGGAATCGACGGCGTACAGAGTTCCGGTGCGCGACCCGCAATATACGGTCGTTCCCACGAGCGCCAGATTACCCGCAAATCCGCCGGCCGGCGCAAAGCTCCATAGCTGCGATCCTGTCGTCGAATAGGCGGTCAGATCGCCGCCCTCGGACGCGATGACGACTCCGTCCGGGAGAATCGCGCCGGCAATAGCCGCGGTCGCCGGGATGCTCCAGTTGATTTGTCCCGCCGAGCTGACGGAGACGAGATTGCCGCCGACGCTGACATACGCGGCGCTGTCACCAGCCGCCAGAGGGACGCCCGCGCTTCCGGCCTGCACCTTCCATCGCGGGACGCCGTTGGGCGTAAGTCCGTAGAGCCAATCGGTGGTGCCCTGCACGATAATCGTGCCGTCGGGCGCGACGACGACCGCGGATGCGCCGGCGGGACGATCGAAAATCTGATGCCCGCGCGAATCGATTGCGTGCAGGATTGCGTCGCGCGTGATGAAGTACGCTTCGCCGTGAATTCCCGGCGTGATCGGTCCGGCGACCGGCGCGTCGCTCTGGTACGTCCATTGCGCGATCGGCGACGTAACGGTCGCCTCGGCCGTCGGCATCAGGTAGTCGAGTTCGACGCTGCCGCGAACCTTGGGCGTCGCGGTCGCGGTCGGAGTCACGGTAGGAGTGGGGCACGGCGGACAATCGGTGGTCGGGTTCACCTGGATGGCATACTGCAAGCTCGAAATATTGGCGGCGCTCGCGCTGATACAGGTGCATCCCGTAGCCTCGCCCTGGTAAACGCCGCCGTTGCCGGCCGCAGGATTGACCACGATGCCGGACGGATTCGAGCCCCAGAAGATATTGGGGGCGTTGGTGATGTCCTCGTATTCGGTCAGGTTTCCTTTGACGAGAACGCCCTGCGCGCCGAACTGGACTATGCCATTGACCGTCGTCGTGGAAATCGCGTCCGGCGGTGAGCACGCGGTCGCAGTCGCGGTTGGGGTCGGCTTGGGATGCTTGGGCGTGGGCGTGGGCTGCGGCACGCCAGTCGGCGACGGTGTCGCGAAGAGCTGGCAGATACTGATCGATTGCAGCGAATAGCCCGGGGTTCCGGTCGGTCCTGCACAAACGCCGAGGACAAAGCCGCCGTACGGGTTGAGCGAGCCGAAGCATCCGCTGCTGCCGCCGCAACTCGACATCATCGATCCCAGCACGAGCATCACGACCGGCGTGACAATGATCCATCTTATCCAGCGCGACATAGAACCTTGAGCTATGACGGCGCGATGGCGCGCTGTCAAGCCGCGATACGAAATACCGGGCCGACGAGCGTGCGGGAGCGGAAAAATTATCGGGAGAAAAAGACGGCGGGCGTCAAAGGAGGGGGGGGACTCCTCAACGCCCGCCAGTTCGTAGCGGCCGACCGCTCGCGCGGCCGGTTATCCGGTTGGTGGGAGGAGCACCCAACCAGCATGGGTGCCAGAGCCATCTAAGCACCCAATTCTTTAGACGGGGCTTCATCGCGATTATTCATCGACCGATTTTCGATCCGGTTCGATGTTTTCCCGCGAATCATTTTCCGTCGCTCTGGATTGTTGGACGGCTGCGTCGTACAAGTTATTCAATCGCTCGTGCGGCCCGCGCAATAGACTCGGGCCCAAAGGACAAAAGCATCATGGAATATCGGCGCTTGGGGGCCACTGGCCTCAAGGTTTCGGAGCTATGCCTTGGCTGCATGACCTTCGGCCGTGAGACCGACGAGACCGAGGCGAAAAAGATTCTCGATCGGTTTATCGAGGTGGGCGGAAATTTCCTCGATACCGCGAATGTCTACGCGGCCGGCGCCTCGGAAGATATCGTGGGGCGGATTACCCGCGGTAAGCGCGACTCGATTGTGATCGCGACCAAGGTGCGCTTCAACGCGAATGTTTTCATGGGGAAAAAAGTCGCACCCAACGATATCGGACTCTCGCGCGGGCATATCATGGCCGAAGTCGAACGCAGCCTGAAACGCCTCCAGACCGATTATATCGATCTGTACCAGGTCCATTCGTGGGACTTTGAAACGCCGATCGAAGAGACGATGCGCGCGCTCGACGACCTGGTCCGTCAAGGCAAGGTGCGGTATATCGGAGCGTCGAATTTTACCGCATGGCAGCTAATGAAGAGTCTATGGGTCAGCGACAAGTTCCACTGCGCGCGCTTTGACTCACTCCAGCCGCAATACAGTTTGATCTCGCGCGATATCGAGCGTGAGCTGATGCCGATGGTACGCGAAGAGCGAATCGGCGTTATCCCGTGGAGCCCGCTCGGCGGCGGATTTCTGACCGGCAAGTATCACTCCGGCCAGAAGCCGCCCGAAGATAGCCGTCTTGCCAAGCAGGATATGTGGGGACGCCTGCAGAACGAGCGCAACTACCGCACGCTCGAGGCTGTCGAGCAGGTCGCCAAGGAGCGCGGCCGCAGTATCGCGCAGGTGGCGCTCGCGTGGGTCAATCAACAGCCGGGAGTCAGCTCGGTCATCTACGGAGCGCGGACCACGGAGCAGAACGAGCAGAACCTCGGCGCGATCGGCCTGACGCTCGAGGCGTCCGAGCTCGCGGCACTGGACAAGGCCAGCGCGCTGGCGCCCGAGTATCCGGTCTCGATGCAGGCGCGGCTGCCGGGAGCGCCGCGAGCATAGGGGCACGGTGCGGATCGGCAAAAGAGCCGGAACGCGGTGGGTTCGTTCGGTAACTTTTGTTGGGGTCGCCGATTATTTGCCGCTTAGAAGCTCAGGAATTTCGCCTGAGCGATGGGTTCGATGCGATTTTTCGGGATCGCCTCCGGCCGCCGCGCGGCGGCTGCGCTGGAGGCGGTCAAGTTGTTCAATTGCGCGGAACAGATGGCGCATCAGCCCATTTTCGTAACGGCTGATCGTCGCGACCTCTTGAGGTTCGGGTAGCGACAGCTCGTTGAGCCCGGCCTGCTCGAGGATCGTGTCACACTCGTACTCGATGCCGTCATCGTCAGTCTCCGGCACCCAGTCGAGCGATTTCAGAAACGCCGCGCGGTTTTCGTATTTGAGCACGCGGCGCAGCCGCCACTCGCACACACCGATCTCCTGGACCATCAGCATCTCGAGCGCGCCGATTGGTTTACGGTCGGCAATCAGCGCGGTCATCATCGCGCGGAATTCCGCCGCCGCGCGCGCGCCCTCGACCTTGGGGATCACGAGCCCGCGCATCAGGACGCCGCTTCGGGAATGAATCCCGTGCCGCGCGGAGTTCATCGCCGAGCGTGCTTTGCCTGCCGCGGTCCGCGGTCCGGTGGAAAGCTGGGCATTGGCGCGATTGGCCGCGAGTTTGCGGTCGGAAATGGTGTGGCGCTCGGGCTCGGGCAGCGCCGAAAGGTTGGGGTCGCCTGCACATGGCATTTGCTCTTCCATGCGCTCCATTCTAAACGGATTCGGAATTTGCGTAAGGCTGAACAGTTCAGCCATGAACAAATCTGGCAAAAATTCTAACGATCGTTAGGGACCTCGCGCGCGGCCTGGTGGCACCGGCTTCAGCCGGCGCGGGGTCACGGGCTAAAGCCGGTGCCACGAAGATAGCCCGGATTCCGCGAAAAAAATCAGTAGTGGGCGAGCAAGTCATTGATGTCGGGGCTGCCCAGTCCGGTTCCCAAATCGTAGCCGGGACCGACCTGATAGCCGGGAAACGTATCGCAGCGCGAGTACGGGCAATTCTCACCCACGTTCGATACGTCAACCAACGCATCACTGCTCGCAGCCGCCATTGCCGGGTGAGGGGTATTGAATTCGATGGCGGCAGCATGAAGACTCTCGTGTAACACTTTTGAAGGGGGTATCATGCGCAGGTTTCTCAAAGCCGCGGCCGTCCTGTTCGCCACCCAACTCTCTATTGTTGTGTCAGCATTCGCCTCGTCGCCGGATTTGGCGACGACTCAGGCCGAGTTCGTTGAGTACACGTGCCAGATACAAATGGATTTCGGCGCGCGTCCGTTCACCCGGACGAACCAACAGGTGATGAATGATCGCTCCGCTGATGAGGTCCAGGATGATCTCGGGTTCGCGCTTCGCGCGTACAACGCCTTCAAGCAGCCCACGAACCAAGCGGCGGCGCGGAAGCAGGTAATCTCTCCAATACACTGCCATCAACTCAGGGTTGTTCGGGACGGAGCCAATCAGCCTGGCCGCGAGCTTCTTGTAGCCGGGGCTCGTAAACGTCGCCGCAAGTGCATCGATCAGGGGTTCAGGCGATCCGCTTAGCTTCACTCGATTGATTGTTTGACGCTCGGCCGTTCCCCGTGCGGAGGCAATCGCTTGCGCAATCAGATCCTCCTTCGAGGACCATCTGCGATATAGCGTCGTCCGGGCGACGCCGGCGGTGTCGGCGATCTGTTCGATACTTGCGCCTTCAATTCCTCGTTCAATAAACACCTTCAGGGCGGCTCGCAAAATCGCTCGATCTGCCGCTTTGCTGCGCGGACGTCCCGGACCGCTCCCTGTTTTGTTCGCTTCTTGAACAGCGATGCCTGCCGAAGTTTTCACGTTGAATGCAGACTCCTAGAGCGGATGTCCGAATAATCCGGTATGCGCGCTGATGCCGCCGTCCGCGACTACAATGCTCCCGGTCATGAAAGAGGAATCGTCGCTGGCCAGAAACAACACGACGCGCGCGATCTCCTCGGGAAGCCCGAGCCTGCCGATTGGGTGATGGTCTTCAAGGAGCCGTCGCCCCTCGCCTTCGCCTAGAGCGCGCAGGAGAGGAGGGGTGGCGATACTGCCGGGACAGACAGCATTCACACGGATGTTCTTCCGCGCATACTCAATGGCGCCCGTGCGAGTCAGATTGATCACGCCGGCCTTTGCCGCGTTGTAGGCGCCGAGCATGTAATCCGCGGCCAGTCCGGAGACCGACGCGGTGTTGACGATCACCCCGCCGCCCTGTGCGACCATTTGAGGCAGGGCATAGCGCATCCCATAAAATACGCCGGAGAGCGATACCGCGATTGCTCGCTGCCAACTTTCGACTGGCATATCGCCGACGGGAGCAACGGCGCCGGCTGTGGCCACGTTGTTGTGCAGGATATCGAGCCGGCCGAACCGGTCGACCGCAAACTTAACCATCGACTCGACCTCGGCAGGCTCGCCGACATTGGCTTTGTGGAACACAGCAGAGGCTCCGATCTCCTCGGCAATTCGACGGCCATCTTCTTCGTCAATGTCAGCGACGATGACGGTCGCGCCTTCATCGCCAAATAACTTTGCGGTGGCAGCACCGATACCCGACGCCGCGCCCGTGATCAGGCTCACTTTGTTCTCGAGTTTTCCCATTGCAGTAACTCCTCCTTCGGCAGCGCGCGCGCATGCACAAGGCAAATGGATGTATATGGCATCATTACGCTACATGAGTGTAGCGATATTTGTCAAGCTTCGGGAAACCAAAAGAAACATATAGTGAGTTTAGGTTCGCTGCCTCCTCACTCGCGCTTGATTTCTCTAACGCGGCGATCGTCTCTGGGCGCAACGAATTTCGGATCGCGAAGGTGGTGATCGAGCGTCCCGTGAAGGAATCTGATCGCCGCGACCTTCCGGAGGTTAAGCGCGGCGATAGCGTCAGTCTCGCGCTCAGCTACTCGAGCTGCACGGGTTCGCTCCAATGGAGTTGGGGGTACTCCGACGGATATGGGCGCATTTCTTGCGCTAAGCCTCGACGGACCGCCGTCACCGGGTTTCAATCAGTGTCTATGCACATGTGGTCAGCCGTCGGGTCCGAATGGCAGCATCACCTGCACGCTGGGATCGGGCATCACCCCTTAGGAGATCTATGCATAACTGGCTGGAGTGCTTGATTCCCTCTCCTTGTCCTAAGGAGAGGGGATCGACTGCGCCGTTATGTAGTTATGCAAAAGCTCTCCCGAGGGAGACCTTTGCTAACTGGATGCCGGCTCGGGAAGGCGAGATTCCTCGCGAACCTCGCCGAGCGGGACAATGCGTACGAGGCGCGGCGGATCGCCCGCACGCGCTCGGAATGACACGAGAAATAGGGAAAACCTTGTCATTCCGAGCGCGAATGTAAGGCCAGTTTCGCGCCGTGCGTCTCGACTCGCGTCGCGCGCATCGCGAGGAATCTCGCCAGTCGCGAAAGCAGCCCCGAGGAATGAGCTGCGCAAAGGTCCCGGAGGGGATGGGTATCCGCAGGAGGCGCGCGGGAACATCAGCATGCGGAGAGGGCGCGTCGCG
>DATLTX010000184.1:0-2827 GCA_035533435.1 Binataceae bacterium (SeqCode) | reverse complement strand
GACTTGGTGGCGAGGCGCGATTTGACACCGCGATTTTGCGCCAGACCGATGCGCCGCGTTCCACGCATGTCATCTTCTTCTTCGTCAAGGGCAATATATTTTCAAACTGACCCGTCAGCCGCGCGCGGCGGCGATTGAATCGTGCGGGGGTTTCGCCAATACTTCTTCATTCACCGGGCGTTTCGCCCGCGCTTATTTTCAGGACAGCGGCTATCATGGCGACGCAGGCATCGGCGGTAATCGATTTCGACAAGAATGGCGGCGTGATCCCGGTGATCGCGCAGGACTTCCGCACCCATCGCGTCCTGATGCTCGCCTACATGAATCGCGAGGCGTTCGAGGAGACGGTTGCGACGCGCCGCGCGTGCTACTTCTCGCGCTCGCGCAAACGGCTGTGGCGCAAGGGCGAGGAGTCGGGCAACTTTCAGATCGTGCACGAAATCCGCATCGACTGCGACCAGGACGCCGTCCTTCTCATGGTCGAGCAGGCCGGAGACGGAGCGGCGTGCCATGAAGGCTATGAGTCCGACTATTTCCGCGTGCTCGACGCCGACGCTTGGCGCATCGTCGATAAGCGGCTCGTCGATCCGGCCAAGTATGGTCCGAACTACGGGCATCAAAAGAAACCCGGCGCCTGACAAATCCAGAGACGATAAGGCAATGGCCGAACCAATCCTCAAATTCGGAATTCCCAAGGGCAGCCTCGAACAGAAGACGCTCGAGTTGATGCGCAAATCGGGCTGGCGCATCCAGGTGGACGCGCGATCCTACATCCCCACTATCGATGACCCCGCGCTCGCCTGCCGGATCCTGCGCCCGCAGGAGATCCCGCGGTACATCGCCGACGGTTCGCTCGACGCCGGAATAGCGGGAAGCGACTGGGTGGTCGAGAACAACGTCACGCTCGAGCCGGTCGAAAGCTTCATCTACTCGAAGGTTTCGATGAAGCCGGCGCGGTGGGTGCTGTACGTGGCGCAAGACTCGCCGATCAAGCGGCTCGAGGATCTGGCGGGCAAGCGCGTCGCGACCGAGATCGTCGGGTTCGTCAAGCGGGTCTTCGCCGAGCGAAAAGTTAAAGTAGATGTTGAATTTTCCTGGGGCGCCACCGAGGCCAAGGTCGCCGAGGGAATCGTCGATGCTGCCGTCGACGTGACCGAAACCGGCTCCTCGATTCGCGCCAACGGCCTGCGGATCGTCGAGGAGCTGTTGGTCTCGAATCCGGTCCTGGTCGCCAATCCGGCGGCGTGGGCCGACCCCTGGAAGCGCGCCAAGATTAAACAGATTGGCGTGCTGATGCGCGCGGCGCTCGACGCCGAGAATCGCGTCATGATCAAAATGAACGTGCTGCGCGCCAACCTCGAAAAGGTGATCGCGCTGTTGCCCGCGCTGACCGCGCCGACGATCTCGCATCTCTTCCCGTCGCCGGTGCTGGGGGGCCAGGAGTGGCTCGCCGTCGAAACCGTAATCGCCGAGCAGACCGTGCGCGAGCTGTTCCCCAAGCTGCTCGAGGCGGGCGCGGTCGGAATCGTCGAGTACTCGCTCAACAAGATCATCTGACGGTCGTTCCGGCGCGGGAGGAACTACGATGACGAGCCGCGATATCACGTTTCCCGCCGCTGGCGGCCGTCCGATGCGCGCCGCGATTGCGGGCGGAGAAGATGGCGCGAAGCGGCCGGGGGTTATCGTTATCCACGAAATTTTCGGCCTCAATGACGATATCCGCCGCATCACGGCTCGCGTCGCCGGTCTGGGCTACGTCGCGCTGGCGCCCGACCTCTACGACGGTCCGGGATTGCGCGCGATCTGCATCGCGCGGACCCTGATGAGCCTGAATCGCGGGACGGGCCAGGCCTTCGAGGACCTGGAATCGGCGCGCAAGTTTCTGGCCGGACAGCCGAGCGTCGATAGCTCGCGAATCGGCGTCATCGGATTTTGCATGGGCGGAGGCTTCGCACTGCTGTACGCGGTGCGCGCTCCGATGAACGTCTGCGCGACATTTTACGGCGACGTGCCGAAGACCGCCGATAAAATTCGCGGCGTATGCCCCGTGCTCGGCGGCTACGGCGCCGACGACAAGCTGTTCGCGTCGCAGGGGCGCAGGCTCGACACGCTGCTCGCCGAAAACGCCGTCGAACACGACGTGAAGCTTTACGACGGCGCCGGCCACAGCTTCATGAGCCGGCACGAGGGCGCGCTCGCGAAGCTGGCGGCATACGGACCGATGCGGGTGGGCTACAATCACGCCGCCGCCGAGGATAGCTGGAAGCGAATCGACGCGTTCTTTGCGCGCCATCTCGGCCGCTGACTGGGGCACTCGGAATCTTTCGCCGATGCCTGCGGTGCAAAAGCGGCGCTCGGTTGCTCTGGCGGAGCGCGCGGCGCGAATCGGCCGCACTCTGGCGCGGCTCTATCCGCAGGCGCGAATCAGCCTCGACTTCTCGACTCCGTGGCAATGCCTTGCCGCCACCATCCTATCCGCGCAATGCACCGACGAGCGCGTCAACAAGGTCACGCCCGCGCTGTTCGCGGAATTTCCCGACGCGCGCGCAACCGCGTCGGCGCGGCCCGAGCGGATTCAGGAGCTGATCGCCTCGACCGGATTCTTTCGTCAGAAAGCAAAATCCCTGATGACCACGGCGCAATTCCTGGTCGAACGCCACGGCGGCGAAGTTCCCGAGGCGATGGAGCATCTGGTGGCGCTGCGCGGAGTAGGGCGCAAGACCGCCAACGTGATTCGCGGCCACGTCTTCGGCCAGCCGGGTTTCGCCGTCGATACGCACGTGCGCCGGGTTACGCGCCGCCTCGGGCTTACGCGCAGCGCCGATCC
>DATLTX010000183.1:0-18782 GCA_035533435.1 Binataceae bacterium (SeqCode) | reverse complement strand
GCCTGGTTCGGATTGTACTTGACCAGTTTCTGATAGACCTTCACCACGTTGGCGAAGTCCGAGCGTGAATTATAATAGAGGCCGAGATAGACGTAGGAATCCTCGAGCGTCGGGTCGATGTCGGTTGCCTGCCAGAGCAGCTTTACCGCCTCGTCGCTGTTGGTCATCTTGATGGCGGCATCGACGAGCGATCGCGCCTTGGCTGCATTGGAAGACGAATCCTGCGCGCGCGCGAAAGCGGGTATCGCGATCGCAAGCGCCAGAACTCCAATCGCCAGGAAATGCCGGAAGCAAAAATATGATCGCATGGTCGCCGACGAACGCATCAGGTGCCTGTAATCGATGGTGCCATGAACCGGGCGGGTTGCAAAGCTGCTAGCGGGCGGCCATTGATTATCCAATGCCGGTGGCGCTGCCCGGCGCAAAAACTTATTCGAGGATCGCGATGAAGGAGCGACGTTTCAAAGCCAACGGTCTGGTTCTCAATTGCCTTGACTATGGCGGCGCGGGAAAGCCGCCGATGCTGTTCCTGCACGGCGGCTCCGCCCACGCGCATTGGTGGGATTTCGTGGCGCCCGCCTTTTGCGAGGACTTTCACGTCCTTGCGCTCGACCAGCGCGGCCATGGACATAGCCAATGGCCCGCGGACTGGCAGTACGGCTCGGAGCATTACGTATCCGATCTGGAACAGGTCATTGATTCGTGGGGCCTCGGCGCGCCGGTGCTGATCGGTCATTCGATGGGCGCGCACAACGTGCTGGTCTATGCCGCCCGCAACAGCCGCAAGCTGCGCGCGATGATCGCAATCGACACGCCGCCGGATTATTCTGAACGCGCCGTCGCCTTTCTGCGCGCCTTCGCCGACAAGCCGCCACGGCGGTTTGAATCGCTCGATGACGCGATCAGGAACTTCAAAGTATTGCCGCGCGAAACCCTTGCGCGTCCGGAAATCCTGGAACATATCGCCCGCCACTCCTACAAGCAGCTTCCCGACGGCAACTGGACTCACAAGCTCGACCGCCGCACGCTGGTCCGCGAGCCTCTGGCAGTGTGGGAATCGCTCGGGCAAATCCAGTGTCCGGCGCTGATCGTAAAAATAATCGACAGTCCTTTACTGAGCGTCGAGATGGCGCAAAAGATGGTCGCGATGCTGCCGCGGGGGCGGCTCGCGCAAATTTCCGATTCCTACCATCATGTGATGTTCGACAACCCGCGCGCGCTGATCGCCGCAATCAAGAGCTTTGTCGCGGAACTGGCATGAGCCTCGGCGAGCCGCACAGCCATATTTTTGACGCCGCGCCGCGCCTGCATTATCTGGAATGGAATCCCGCCGGATTAGTCACCGTGATTCTGCTCCACGGAAATTCCGCCAACGCATGGTGGTGGGAGCCGGTCGCGCGTCTGATGCCGCCCGAGGTGCGGATGCTTGCGCTCGATCAGCGCGGCCACGGCGACAGCGAATGGGTGCGGCCCGCCGCCTATTCTCCGCTTGATTACGCGCGCGATATCGCGGCGTTCACCGCGCACGCCGCCCGTCCCGGCCGCAAGCCTGTCGTCGTGGGCCACAGCATGGGCGGAATCAGCACGCTCGCGTTTGCGCGGAATCATGGCGAGCTTGCCCGCGCGGTCGCGGCGATTGACGTGGCGATCAAATCGAGCAAGGGGCGGGATCGCTATATCAGGCGGCTGAAGGCGCTGCCTACCGTGACGTACGCGGACCTCGAGACCGCGCAGGCGCGCTTCCGGCTGATGCCCGATGAAGGCGCAATCGCGCCGGAAATCCTCCTCGAGATTGCGCACAGGAGCCTGGCGCGAACCGACGAAGGCCGCTGGACGCTCAAGTTCGATCGCGAGAGTTTTTTCGGCAGCGACGGAATCGACGTAATCGAAACGATCAGGGCGATCGCGATTCCGACCCTGCTGGTCCGCGCCGAGCACAGCCGTATCATGACCGCGGACTCCGCCGCCGCGGCGCGCGACGCGAATCCCCACGTCCGCCTGGTCGAGATCGCGGCGGCGCATCATCACGTGATCCTCGAAAATCCCGCCGCCGTCGCGAGCACGATAACGGAGTTTATCGCGCAATTGCCGTGACGGCTCCGCGATCGATCAACATTCCGCCGCGGTTTCTCCGCGTCGAATTTAACGGCGCGCGTCATCCGGGCGCGCCCAATCTGCGCGGCCTCGCCCACGGCGCGAACTGCCAGCATTTCGCATACGAACTGCTGCGCCACTATGGGCTCGCGGTCCCGGACTTCCGCTCGAGCCACCTGTGGCGCGACAGGCGCTTCACGCGCCGTGTCGTCAGGCTTCGCCCGCTCGACCTGCTCCTGTTCAACCGAACCCGCCGCGCGCGGGGCGCGCACGTCGCGGTCTATCTGGGACAGCGCCGCGCAATCCATCTGAGCAAGCAGGTGGGAACTCCGGCCATCTGGACGCTCGATGAATTCGCCGCGCAGCCGCGCTACCGCGTATTCCTGGGCGCAAAGCGCGTCGCACTGAGCGCGAGAGCCTTTCCCGATCGGGGCCGACGGAAATCCTGAACCCCACGTCTTACCATTCAGGACGCAAATCCATCGCGCCCGTATTCAACAACTCCCCCTATGTCATTCCCGCGCGTGGCTGCCGCGCGAGGAATCCCTGATGCCGCGACCCTCATCTCACCGATGGTCGTCGTACGCCGGATCAGAATCGTAGCTGCGCGGCCGCAGGCCGCGCTTTCAATGTCCCTCACCTTGCCTCTCCCTTTCAGGGCGAGGGATCAGACGGCGCGTGCGGTGCGGGTGCTTATAACTCGCGGGACATCGCGCGATGCGCGATTCCGGCTTCCTCGAAAACCTGGCCGAACGGACGAAAGCCCTGGCGCAAATAGAATCCTTCCGCCGTCAGTTGCGCGTGCAGGATCGCGCGACGGTAGCCGCGCTCGCGCGCGGTGCGTACCAGGAATTCCAGGATTGCGCGCCCGATTCCCGTGCCGCGCAACTCGCGGAGCACCGCCATCCTGCCGATTTTGACCTCGCCCGCGCCGTGCTCGACGTAGCGGCCGCATCCGACGGCGTCGCCGCCGCGAAGTGCGATTGCGTGGAAGGCGCGCGCGTCGTCGGCGTCGAGCTCGATCTCTTCCGGCACGCGCTGCTCTTCGATAAACACGCGGCGGCGAATCGAATAGGCAGCCGCCATCTTCTCGGACGATGTAGCGGCGACAATCCGAAAGGCCTCGTTACCCATGCGATCGTCACTAGCGCGCGCTCGGGCGGATCGTCAATCCGCCGATGCTTCATCGCATCGCGCGGGCTGTGCTACGCTCGGGCGCGTCGGGGGATGACCGAGGAGACAAGATGCCTAATCTTTCCGAGACGATCTATGCGCCGGAACTCGAGGGCGGAACCTGGATTCAGGGCGGCCCGGTATCGATCAAGGCGCTGCGCGACAAGGCCGTCGTGCTGGTGGATTTCTGGGACTATACCTGCGTGAACTGTATCCGCACGCTGCCGTATGTCGAAGGATGGAGCCGGCGCTACGGCAAGGACGGCCTCGTGATCGTCGGCGTGCACGCGCCCGAATTCAGTTTCGCGCGCGAGGGCTCGCACGTCAAAGCGGCAGTCGCCGAGTTCGGACTTGATTACCCAATTGTCCTGGATAACGAGTATGCGATCTGGCGCGCCTATTCGAATCGCTTCTGGCCTGCGAAGTATCTCGTCGATGCCAAGGGCCGCATCCGCTATTACCACTTCGGCGAAGGCGGTTATCAGGAATCCGAAGTAGCTATTCAGAACGCGCTGCGCGAAATGAATCCCGCGCTCAGCCTGCCGCCGCCGATGGATCCCATCCGCGATTCGGATCAGCCCGGAGCGGTATGCTACCGCGTCACGCCCGAGCTTTACCTCGGCCACGCGCGCGGCCAGTTCGGAAATCCCGCCGGAGCCGTTCGCGACAGCGCGCACGATTACTCCGATCCCGGTCGCCACGCCGAAGGACTCTCGTACCTGGGCGGGCGATGGCGCGTCGAGCAGGAGTCCGCGCGCGCCGAGGCGCCGGGCGCGACGATCGCGCTGCGCTACACGTCGAAGGACGTGAACCTGGTGATGGCGCCGCCGGCCGGCGCGGTGGTGCAGGTCGAGATAGCGGCGGGAGCGGACCAGAAGCTCGGCGACGACGTCAAGACCGCGAGCGGGCGACCGCTGGTGACGATCGATCGCCCGCGGATGTATAACCTGATCGCGAATGACTCCGTTATTCCTGGCGCGCTCGAACTGAAAGCGGTTCAGGCCGGAGTCGCCGCATACGCATTCACGTTCGTATCGTGCGTCGTGAATTGAGAATCCGCGTGAAGCCTGCACAAGACAAGAAAGCCAGCGACGCGCTAATCGAAAGCGCGGCGGAAATGATCCTCGAGGCCGAGTACCCGATCGCGCTGACCGGCGCCGGGATGTCGGTGGAAAGCGGCATTCCGCCGTTTCGCGGACCCGGCGGCCTGTGGACCAAATATGGCGAGCCGCCGATGAACGGCTTCCAGCGTTTTCTCGCCGATCCGAAAAAGGCCTGGAAAGAGCGCCTGAGCTCGCGCAACGACGAGCTCTATAAGCCACTGACGGAAGCCAAGCCGAACCCGGGGCATCTGGCGCTTGCGGAACTCGAGCAGCTTGGCGTGTTGCGCTTTGTGATTACGCAAAATATTGACGACCTGCATCGGCAGGCCGGGCAGCGCGCGATAGCGGAGATTCACGGCAACTGGAAGCTGGTGCGATGCCTTGAATGCGCGCTGCGCTTTCGCCGCGAGCAAATCGACTTCAGCGAGCTGCCGCCCAAGTGTCCGGAATGCGGCGGCCTGATCAAGAGCGACACAGTCTCGTTCGGCGAACCGATTCCGATCGATATGCTGAACCTTTGCGCCGAGCACTCGGCGCGCGCCGATCTGGTAATCGTCGCGGGAACCTCGGCGACGGTCTATCCCGCCGCCGGATTCGCGCTCGAAATCAAGCAGCGCGGCGGCGCGATGGTCGAGGTCAATCTCTACGAATCAGAGTTGACTCCGCTGTGCGATATCAGCCTGCGCGGCGGCTCGGCCGAAATTTTGCCGCGCCTGGCGCAAGCGATCGCGATCCTCCGCAAGCATCGCGCCTCGTAAACGCCCCTCGCGCGCCTTTAGTACTGCTTGACCACGCGGACGCGGCCGGTGTCGTCGTACAGGTAGGTGTCGTCGGGGTTCTCGTCGCGCGTCTTTTTGTGCGTGCCGTCGCAGAACGGCTTGTTCTTCGAGAGTCCGCACGCGCAAATGTACAGCGGAAGCTCGGTGCCTTCGGGAACTTCGTAGGGGGAATTCTTGTCGTGCCTGATCATTCGCGCCATCGGATTGATCCTCGTCTTATGCTTTCCGGCGGGGCCGGTGATGCGCCCACTTAAGACCACGCCGGCGCGATAGTCAATTGCGAATTCGCGCGCGGCGCCGAAATCGCGCGTCATGCGATCGGCTGATGAATCGCCTCGGCCGCCTGGGCGTCGTCGGAATATGCCGGGGCGTGTTCTCCGGGATGCCGCCGATGCGCGTCGGCGCCCAGCACCAGTGCGAGCACGCCCGAGATCGCGATCATCACGCCGATAATCTCGCGCCGGGTCGCACTTTCGCCCAGGAACATCACCGCGAACAGAATCGAGAGCATCGGGATTCCCGGCACCACCAGCGCCGTCGTCCACGCCAGCGACAGGCGGCTGATCGCGCCGTACCAGGTGAGCGAGCTTAGAAAATAGACGAAGAATCCAGCCGCCAGAATGACCGCCACCGCGGTAGGGCTCGAAAGCTGCGCCAGCGTTGCCGGCCGCCCAATCAGCAGTATCGCGGCCAGCGCAAACGCCCCGTATATCATCCGGCCCGCGGTGACCGTGATCGGACTGAGCGGAGGTATGATCTTGAGACCCATTACATGCGAGGCCTGCCACATCAGCGGCGTGCAGAAGACCAGACCCGCCGCCCATAGCGGCGAGAATTCGCCTGCCGCGTCGAACACCGAGCCGATTCCGAGCAGGATTGTCGCCGTCGCCAGGAGTTGGCGCCACGACGGCCGCTCACCAATCAAGATCGTCGCCAGAATGAGCGAGTAAACCGGCTCGGTCTGCAGCAGAATCGTCCCCGCGATCGCGTCGATTCGGGTCAGCCCGAAGGTCAGCGTCAGACTGGTCGCAACGGTTCCAACCATCGATACCGCGAACAGCCGCATCCTGAACCGCCTGTCTATGAGCAGGCCGAGTTCGCGATGCCGCAGCATCGCGATTGCGCTGCACACTGCAGCGACGACCACCGCGCCCGTGCAGAACAGGAGCGGATCGAGATGCACCGCGCCCCATCGGGTGAGCGCCGGCTGCGACGCGCCAATGATAGTGTTGGTGATCGCGAGCGCGAGGCCGATTCGGAACGCGCGGCCAAGCCGCTCAGAGCGGGTCGCAGCGGCATCCGGCGATACGATCGGCGCTTGCGGGTTCATCGCACCGCTTCAGGCGCGAGCAATCGCGACCGCGATTACCACCGCCCCAAGCACAACCCGGTACCATGCGAATGGAACGTAGGTGCGGGTCTTGACGAATCGCACCAGAGCGACAATCGCAATCAGCCCGAACACCGCCGCTGCGATAAACCCCCATCCGATTTGCGGCGTCATCCCGGCGTGCAGAATCTTTCGCCCCTCGACCAGCCCGGCGCCCGCGATAATCGGCGTCGCCATCAGGAAAGAAAAGTTAGCCGCGTCCTGACGCTCGATCCCGAGCAGCCGCGCCATCGTGATGGTCGCGCCGGAGCGCGATACGCCGGGAAAAATCGCGAGCGCCTGACTCAGCCCAATTGCGACTGCGTCAAGGAAGGAAAGTTCACCGATTGTTCGCTCGTCCGACCTAAATTTATCTATAACCCACAATACGATGCCAAGAGTTCCCAAAGCGATTCCTATCCAGAGCTTGTGTTGGCGAAATAACGTCTCGGCCTGCTTTTCAACGGCAAGGCCGATAATGGCTCCGGGGATCGACGCGATGATCAGCAGGATCAGGAGCCGACGCCGGGGCGTGTCGCCGGTGACGACCGAGGCCGCCATCGCGAGCCAATCGCTCCAGTAATAGACCAGCAGCGCCACCAGAGTCCCCAGATGGAGGGCTACATCAAAGGCAAGCCCGGGATCCTGCCATCCGAAGAACCACGGAATGAGCACTAGATGGGCCGAGCTGGAGACGGGCAGGAACTCGGTGAGTCCCTGAACGGCGCCCAAAATTATCGCTTGCAGCGTGGAAAACATAATAATATTACGTATTTGGCTCCGAATTGCGGGCTTTGCCCAAGAGTATTTCGCCGGTTAGGTCACCTGTGGATAAGTCAAATCGCGGGGCCGAGGCGATACCGTTTACCCTTGACCCGGAGATAGCTTGGTCTAGAATCGAGGTGCCAGTTCGGGTGCGGGTGGGGTCGCGGATTTCGAGGAGGTCTCGATGGCTATGAGTCGCAGCGCACACGGTAAAGTCATCCCGCTCAGGGTCGGCAGTATCGTTCAGGACGAGCCTGGCGTCCCGCAATCTCGACTGTGGGATTCCGTGCATCCGGGCGATCCGCGACCGTTTCCGATGGTCAATACCCTGCCGCGCCTGCCAGTTGCGATTCCCGACGAGATTCTCGACTACTACGGATGGGTCTTCTGCCAGGGCGGATTCCTGAACCTGCAAATGACCTTCGAGCAGTTCCTCGCCGTCGTGGCCGCCGTCAGTCCAGCCGGGCTGTGCCCTGAATACGATCCGTCCGACTTCGCCAGCATCAGCGATTGACCTGATTCCATGGCAGTTTCGAGCGCGCCCGTCGTATGACGAGGCGCGCTTTTCGTTGCGCGGAAACTCCTGCGCGCCGCGCCGGCGATGCTTGCTGACGGATCGGCGGGTGGGGTGCGGTTGAGCTTCAAGGCGCAGGCGAGGTCCCCTTGTGCGCGGGCAGCAGGCCGTCGCGGACCCAGATCGTCTCGACGCCGCTCATATCGCTTGCCGAGTTGAGGCCGTTGTCCTTGGCGATTTGCCGCCAGTTGTCCTCATTGCCGGTCGCGCGCTTTGCCAGTGCATGCAGGTCCTCGCCGGGCAGCACGGCGAAGTTGACTCCGCCTTCGCGCGGGGTCGGCGACGGCGGCGGCAACTGGGCCGCTAGCTGGTCGAACTTGCCGAACAGGTTGAGCCGCTTGGTCGGCAGATAGGCGGGCAAGTCGGCGTCGGCGATATCCTGGGTTTGCAGATTCGCCACGATTCGGCTGGTGCGGGTGCCGGTTGGGACGACCTCGATATCGTAACGATACTGCGGATTCACGCCGACCAGGCTCCCGAATATTCCCGCTCGCTGGTCGGCGGGACGCCAATTGGTAACCACATGGTCTTCGGGTCGGACCTCGAACAGAATTCCCTCGCCGCGCAGCACGTCCTGGGTCATCACGAAGCTGTCCTGCGCGGGGTAGGGCGTATCGTGCTGTTCACCCTGGGCGGCTTCGCTGCCGCCGCCGGCCGCACTGTAAGGAGCATACGCGGCCGCGCATGCGGCGAGCGATATGGCGGCGAGACCGATGATCGCAGGAGGTAGATATCTTGAATACCGCATGGTTCGAGCGCCGCTAATCAGGAAACCATGCACGTTCCTCGTGCGCAAGATGAGATGCGGGGCGATCCGCGCTTTTCGCGGGCGCTTGCGCATCGGAATTATCCGCGCTCCGCTCCGGCGCGGCCGTTTTCGATGCTCCATCGGGCGGCCGCGCGAAGATTGCGCCACCGGCGCGGTCACGCTAATCAGTTACTTCGCTTATGGCGGAAATAAACGAAAATTTCCCGCGACACGTGATGGCTGTGGTTGGCGCGGCGACTGCCGGCTCCGAAATCGCGCGAATCCTAGCCCGGCGCGGCGCGCTCGTCGTTGTGATCGAGCAGAATCCGCGGCCTTACGGAAAAATCGAGGACGGGCTGCCGCGATGGCACGTTAAGCAGCGCAAGGACGAGTACGCGGAGATCAACGATCGCCTCGACCATCCGAATATCGCCTTTATGCCGATGACCGCATTGGGCCGCGATCTCGACTTCGAGGAGCTGCGCACCCGGTGGGGGCTGTCGGGAATCGTGCTCGCCCACGGCGCTTGGCGCGACCGCCCGTTCCCGGTCGAAGGCGCCGATCGGTTCATCGATCGCGGCCTGGTCTATCAGAACAAGCTCATCTACTGGTTTAATCACTACAACGAAAAATCGTACGCCGGTCCTCGTTATGATCTGACGCCGGGCGCGATCGTGGTCGGCGGAGGACTGGCTTCGATCGACGTCGTCAAGGTGCTCCAGATCGAGATGACGCTGCGCGCGCTCGCGGCACGCGGAATTTCCGAGGACATGCTGCGCCTCGAGCGCGAGGGTATCGATCCCGTGCTCGCCGCGCGAAACCTGAAATGGGCCGACCTCGCCGTGGCGCCGTGCAAACTTTATTATCGGCGCAGAATCCTCGACATGCCGCTGTCGGATATCGCACCCGACGCGACGCCCAAGCGGGCCGAAGCGATGCGCGCGGCGCGCGGCAAGATTCTGGACAAGGCGATGCGCAAGTTCCTGTTCGGGTTCCAGGAGTTGCGCGCTCCGACCGGGTTGATCGTCGAGAACGGCGCGATGGCGGGGGTCCAGTTCAGCGCCACTGAAGTCGTGGACGGACAGGTCAGAATCGTCGCCGACGCGGTCGAGTCGCCGCGCGCGAAACTCACTGTCAGCTCGATCGGCAGTATTCCGGAACCGATTCCCGGAATCGCTCAGAAGGGCGAGACCTACGCCTACGTCGATCAAAAGATCGGCCTCCTGATGGACGGGCCGACCGCCGTCTTCGCCGCCGGAAACGTGCTGACCGGCAAGGGCAATATCAAGGACTCGCTCGAAAGTGGCACCGAGGTCGGCATCCGAATCGCCGAGGCCTACCTGGGTCTGTCGGATGAAAGCTTCGCGCTCGCCGAAGGCCCGCGCCACGCGGCCGCGACCGCGGGCGAAGCGATCGCCGACGCGTTGGCGGCCCGGGCAAAGCTCGAACCCGCGGCGATAGCGGCAATAATCCGCCGCGTCGAAGAGCGCCAGCGCTCAGTCGGTTACACCGGCACCTACCGCGACTGGATCGCGAAAGTAACTCCGCCCGATCTCGAATAATCAGCGCCTCAGATGCGCGCCGATCATTCGATCTTCACCGCCGTTCCCTTCACCGTGGTGCAGGTGAAGCTGAAGATGTTGTAAATCGGAACGAACCCATAAAGGCTGGTCGCGGTCGTTACATTGATCAGCGCGTCTCCTTCGGAGGTCGCCAATGCTCGATCGACGGCGGTTTGAATATCCGAGTTCCCCCAGGGAATCACGGCGAGCACGAAATACCGGCACGCTTGCCCCTCGGCCGGACCCAGATCCTTGACCGTATGGCCTGTCTTCAGAACTGCGACCGGATCCAGCGAACTCTTCGTGATGACGCCCAGCGATCCGACCGAGACACATCCCGCCATCGATAGCATCTCGAGCAGCATCACGAGTCGCATTACAAATCGCTTCATCACTACTTCCTTTCTGTTTTGATAACCTTTGAGATGAATCGTTCGGTACGTTCTCATCAGTTCATGTTCCCGCTCGCTCTGCTTGTCAAGCCGCCTTGGGTCGCGAGCGCATCGCGCCGGGGCTCGGTGCCGATAGGCTGCCGCGTTTTGCCTCGGCGGGCGGCGGGCGCTAGGCTCTTCGGATTGATTGCTTGCGAGGTGCGGTGTGGACGAGCTTAAGCGAACCGATCCTGAAATCTACGATCTCATCCGCAAGGAAGAGCGCTACGAATTCGATTCGGTGCGGCTCATCCCGTCGGAGAACTACGCGTCGGCGGCGGTGCTCGAGGCGACGGGCTCGATCCTGACCAACAAATATTCCGAAGGCTATTCCGGACGCCGCTATTACGAGGGCCAGCGCTATATCGACTCGCTCGAAACGCTCGTGATCGATCGCGCCAAGGCGCTGTTCGGCGCCGAGCACGCCAACGTGCAACCGTACTCGGGATCGCCCGCGAATCTTGCGGTCTATTTCGGCCTGCTCAAGCCGGGCGAGACGATCATGGGGATGGCGCTGCCGATGGGCGGTCATCTGACCCACGGATGGAACGTCAGTATTACGGGGACGTTCTGGCGCGCGGTGCAGTACGACGTCGATCGCGAGACGCATCGGATCGATTACGACGCGGTGCGCGATTTGGCGCGGCGCGAGAAGCCGCGCATCATCGTGTGCGGAGCGACCGCCTATCCGCGCCTAATCGATTTCAAGGCGTTCAGCGAGATCGCGAAAGAAGTCGGCGCGCTGATGCTGGCGGATATCGCGCATATTGCCGGCCTGATCGTCGGCGGAGTGCATCCGAGCCCGCTCCCCTACGCCGACGTCGTAACGACCACGACGCACAAGACGCTGCGCGGTCCGCGCGGCGCGATGATCCTGTGCAAGGCGGCGCACGCCGACGCGATCGACAAGGCGGTATTTCCTGGACTCCAGGGCGGACCGCATAACCATACGACCGCCGCGATTGGCGTCGCGCTTAAGGAAGCGGCGGCGCCCGCGTTCAAGGATTACGCGGCGCAGATCGTCCGCAACGCAAAGGCTCTCGCCGAGGAACTGCTCGCGCGCGGATTTTCGCTCGTCTCCGGCGGCACCGACAATCACTTGATTCTGGTCGATCTGACCAGCAAAAAAGTTATCGGCAAGAAGGGCGCGAAGGCGCTCGACGCGGCGGGTATCGTCTGCAACTACAACACCGTCCCCTACGATCCACGCAAACCCTTCAGCCCCAGCGGCCTGCGCCTCGGCACGCCCGCCGTCACCTCGCGCGGGATGCGCGAGCCCGAGATGAAATTGATCGGCAAGTGGATGGACGAAGCGATCGCGCACGCCGGCGACGAAGCCGCGCTGACCAGAATCGCCGGCGAGGTCGCCGAGATGTGCCATCACTTCCCCGCGCCGGGCCTGTCGATCCGCTGAACGAACGGCGGACGGCCAGCACCTTTCCTTCGCGGATTCGTTTCGGGAATTATTGACGCTTGGTTGGTGTCGAACCGCGCTTTTGCTCGGCTAATAGCTTCGATTGGAGAAGAAGTTCGAACGCCTCCTTCGACAGCGGTTTCCCCCCGGTGAGCGCGTCGACCGACGAATCGAGCATTGTGGAAACAAAGCGTCGTGGTACCAGCCGCCAACCTCGAGGCGCAGGTTCATAACCAACGACGAACCAAAGAATCTCGGCGTTCGAAACGTGCTCCTCCAATTTCATGCCCGCTAGCGACTCGAAAAATGCCTCGTCAACTACGACCGCCATCTTCTTGCCCCAGGTCCGGATCCGTCGCACCTTCGTCTGGAGTTGGGGCAAGAGACGCTTGGGTCCAGAGCTTCGCCAGTCCGGGTGGCGCCTCCCGGAAGGAAGAGGAAGGCTCTCGAAGTTCTTCCGGCTTAGCGTCTGAAACTCCAGGGTCATAGCGTCTCCGGAGAAATACACCGCTTGTTGCTCAAGCGCGCACCAATCCAGAGGCGAACGGGAAGGGTTCACAAGGACGTTGTCGATCTTGCCAACATATTTTCGGTGCTTTTTTTTGCTGCCGGTCCGCGAGCCAACGCCCGAGTCTTCTAGGAACGGGATCTCGCGCAGAACGATTGGAGTCCGTGTGCCGAGGATAACTTCGCCGACCCACTGGAAAATCAAACCGTCTTCCTGAAACCTCCGAGGGCAGGTTGTCACAAGCGGTCCGGAACAGAAAGCAACACCAGCTTCACTTGATTCCTCATAATTGCGGAGCGAACACACGCCGCCCTTCTTGTTGCAGTCGGCACCCGCTAGGAAGGGACAAGGTGCCTTGAGGTGTCCGCCGGATTTGGCCAGTGATCGAGCGAGAGAATAGCGTTCGATGGGCGAAAGCTTTTCAAAACCTTGGCCGTACCATTCGCCGATCGAGTACGTTGGCGCGGTACCTTGTGGGACTGCCTCTTTCCGTTCCGACATGGACTCGCATTTAAGCGTACTTTGGGCACTCGCCATAGCCAAAACCCACAAATGACGCACGATTAGCCGCCGTTACAGGGCAAATTGCCCGTGTTACGGGGTTGACGATTGCGAAAGTTTGTGAGACCAGAGATTGTGGCTCGATCGTCAACAACCTTTCCCCGCAGGTGGAAATCCGGAAATACCACAGTGATTCGCGTCCCCGAGAAAATTGCGGGTGGCCTTCTGGAGATTGCACGAAAACTAGACCTCTCTCCTGATTACAAGATACGCCAAGAGCCAAGCTCGCTTGTGCTGGAATTCTCACCCGGTCCGAGCGTGCAGTACTCGGTGGACGCCCCGGTTAACGTCGCGAGCGTTCCTCAGCGAAGTCCGTTTCGCTATCCTGGCGGAAAGACTTGGTTGGTACCCTACATACGGGATTGGCTGCGATCTAGGCGAGCCACTCCATCCAGAATGATTGAGCCGTTTGCCGGTGGTGCGATTGTGAGCCTGACGGTGGCCTTCGAGCGCCTGGCTAAGCATGCGATCTTTTGCGAACTCGACGACGATGTTGCTGCCGTCTGGCGGGTAATTCTCAACGGGCACTCGGAGTGGCTCGCCAAGCGAATTCTCAGCTTTGAGCCGACGATGGAGAAAGTGAAGAGGACGCTGGCGTCTCCCGCCTTTAACCTTCGCGATAAGGCCTTCCAAACAATCGTGCGCAATCGCGTTCAGCGGGGAGGAATTATGGCGCCTGGCGCAGGGTTGGTTAAGGAGGGAGAAAACGGACGGGGACTGTTGTCAAGGTGGTACCCCGAGACTCTTGCTAATCGGATTAGACACATAAATTCGCTCAAGGACCGGCTGACTTTCGCGCATGGCGACGGCTTTGAGCTGATCGCGGAGCATGAGGGAGACCGAGACGCGGTCTTCTACATCGATCCACCCTATACAATCGCGGCGCGTCGTCTCTATTCAAGGTGGTGGGTCGACCACTCGAGCCTCTTCTCTGCGATGAAGGGCTGCAAAGGCGATTTTCTGATGAGTTACGACAATACGGAGGAAATCGCCGAACTCGCCCGAAAATTTGGATTTCAAACGCGGCCCATCGCCATGAAGAACACGCACCACGCACGAATGCGCGAACTGCTCATAGGCAGAGACCTTTCATGGCTGTCGAGCGGCGCTGAGTAAATCCAGAGGTACGCGCTTCCGCGAGTTCGCGCTTGACTTCGCTGCCGCGGTGACGCCATAACCGCGCCATGGCGAAAATCAAAATCGAACGCGGACTCAATTTTGGCGCGCCGTACACGCCCGATATGCAACAGGCGGGCAAGCGGCCCGAGCCGGCCTGGAACACAATCGGCGCGCAGGTGCGCGAGGCCGAAGCGCTCGGCTACGACGCTCTGATCGCGGTCGAAACGCAACACGACCCGTATCTCGGCCTTGCGATCGCGGCGATGGAACCGGCGAAGATCGAGCTTGGCACCGGAATAGCCCTCGCGTTTACCCGAAGCCCCGTCTCCACTGCGTACACCGCGTGGGACTTGCAACGGATGAGCGGCGGGCGGCTGATGCTGGGTATCGGCTCGCAGGTCAAGGGCCACGTGATGCGGCGCTTCGGGATGCCGTGGTCGAAGCCGGCGCAGCGGATGAAGGATTACGTCGGTGCGATGCGCGCGTGCTGGAAAACGTGGCAGACGGGCGAGCCGCTGAACTTCCGCAGCGAGCATTACAACCTGTCGCTGATGACCCCGAACTTTTCGCCGCCGCCGCAGGCGCATCCGCATATTCCAGTCGCGATTGCGGCGGTGCAGGAACGGATGCTGCAAGTCGCCGGCGAGGTCTGCGACGGCGTGCGCCTGCACGGGATAGTGACGCGAAAATATATCGACCGGATCGCGATGCCCAATCTGAAAAAGGGCTTCGCGAAATCCGGACGCCCGGAGGCCGAGTGGCCCGAGTTTCAAATCTCGGGCGGCGGCTTTCTGGTCGCGGCCAAGGATCGCGATTCATTGGCCAAGGCGGTCGAGTCCACCAAGGCAACCATCGCGTTCTACGGATCGACGCGATCGTACCGCTCGAGTTTCGAGCTCGACGGATGGGGCGGCACCGCCGACGAATTGCACAAGCTCTCGGTCCAGCAAAACTGGCGCGAGATGGCGAAGCTGGTCAGCGAAGAGATGGTTCACGCCTTTGCGGCGGTCGGAACCTATGACGAGATCGCGACGGTGATAAAAAAACGCTTCGCTGGAATCAATCGCCTTGGCTTCGATATGCCGGTGCATAGCGAGCAGGATCGCGGCGCGCTCCGGGAGATTCTGCAGGAGCTACGGCGCGGCTAGCGTGTCGCCCGGTCGCCGGATAAACTTTGTCGCCTTCCGGGACCTGATGCCGGGGGGTGAGCACGGCGGGCGCGGTTTACGCGTGAGAATTTGGGAGGGGAACTGATGGATAAGCTTGTTTCGTCGATTGTAAGCGCGGCGGTCGTCGCGGCTGCGCTTATTTGCGCTGCCTTGCCGGCGAGCGCGCAGGAATTTCTCTCGAATCGCGGGAGGATCGGTTACACAATCAATCCCGTCTCGCCGCTCAATCTGAGCCATAAGGATCCGAACCTGGTCGGGCTGGGAAGCTACTGGGTGAACGGGATGGCCGGGTGCAATGATTGCCACAGCGCCGCGCCCTACGCGTCGGGCGGCAACCCATTTCTCGGGCAGCCGAAGAAGATCAATCCCGCCACCTACATGAACGGCGGCATGTGCTTCGGACCGTTCGAGTCGCGCAATATCACTCCGGACGCCAACGGACTGCCGGCGGGCCTGACTCTAAAGCAATTTCTCAACGTGATGCGCACCGGGAATGATCCGGAAGATCCGGGCACGCTGCTGCAAGTGATGCCGTGGCCGGATTTCCAGAACCTGACCAATCGCGATCTGACCGCGATCTACACCTACCTGAGCGCGATTCCGTCGTTGCCGACGCCGAGCGTCACCTGTCCGTGACCGCGGACGCGTCAGGCGCGGGGCGGATTGATGTCCGACCACAGCCGGCGCATGAACTCGATATGCGACTCGACCGCCCATAGCGTTTCGGGCGCGGCGCTTTCGGGAATCGCCGTGAAGATCGAGCCGGCGCTCGTGTCGCCGTGGTCCTTGTCAACTTTGACGTGGACCGAAAAGAACAGCAGGGCGTCGTCGGACAGGCGGTAGTTGCGGCGCAGCCCGTCGATCACGCGCACGTAGGCGTCGGGGTTGAACAGTTCGGAGCCGAGGCTGATTCCGGCCAGCGTCACGTACCACGGCTTCGAGTCGGCTAGCCAGTACATCCAGTGCATCATCGCGGTCGCGTCGGGCGACATCCGCGCCGCAAGCAGGCTCTTGCGCGGGATTCCGATCGCCTCGGCGAATTCAAGATAGAGCTCGGGATGCGACCGTCCGACGCCGGAGACGCGGCCGAGTTCTTCTTCGATCAGGTTCTCGACGATCGCTTTGCGCGCTGGAAAGTCGTCGCACTTGGCGTAAATCAAGCCGAGGATGTTGGCGTTGTGCGCCTTGTTGCCGGCGAACAGTTGCGTCGCCCACCAGCGCAACTGGTCCATCGTGAGTTCGCCGCGTTCGATCTTTTCGATCGTTGGATGCGACTTGAGGGTGCGGTTATTTCGTTCCAGCCGCGCGATCAGCGCGTTGAGCTCGGCGATTCCCTTCTGCACGTCCATCGATGGAGTTCTCCTCCGCCGGATTCGGGTCCGCGCGCGCCGCGCCTATCCGGCGGCGAGTTCCGCGGCGATTCGGCGCTCGATCGCGCGTTTCAATTCCGCCTTTTTGATCTTGCCCACGTTGGTCAGCGGCATCGCTTCGATTACCTCGACCCGCTCGGGAAGCTTGAACCGCGCAAGCCCGCGCGCCGCCAGAAAGCCCGCGAGCCCCTCGAGCGAGAGCACGGCTCCTGGAGCGAGCGTGACGAATGCGCACGCCTTCTCGCCCATCCGCGCATCGGGCATCGCGACCACGGCGGCGGCGGTCACGGCGGGATGCGCGATGATGTGCGACTCGATCTCCTCAGCGCTGATCTTCTCGCCGCCGCGGTTTATCTGATCCTTGATGCGTCCCTCGACGATCAGGTTCCCGCTCGGCGTTTGCCGCACCAAATCTCCGGTGCGATAGAAGCCGTCGGACGTGAAGCACACGCGATTTTCGGCGTCCCCTCGGTAGTAGCCGCGGACGGTGTACGGTCCGCGGCACCATAGCTCGCCAATTTCGCCCGCCGCCGCGTCCGCGCCGTCGAGTCCCACGACGCGAATTTCATCGGCCGGCGACGCGGGCCGACCCTGCGTGGTGCACGCCAGATCGTCGCCCTCGTGAAGGCGCGTGTAGCAGAGCAATCCTTCGCTCATGCCGAGCACCTGCTGAACCAGGAGATCGGGAAAGACGCGGCGCAGCTCGCGCGCGGTCGGCTCCTGGAGCCGCTGCCCGCCGACCGTGATGACGCGCAGGCTGGACAGTTCGGCGCGCGCCTGTTCCGGGAGTCCGAGAATGGAAATCGCTATCGCGGGAACGCACGGCAGATGAGTGATCTTCTCGGCCGCGGCAGTCCTCGCGATATCGGCAGCGTGCGCCGATTCGGAAAAGACCGTTGTGGCTCCCGCGAGCAGCGCTCCCACCAGCCCGGGCGCTCCGAGCGCGAAGTTGTGCTGGACCGGCAGAACGATCAGAACCCGCGAGTCAGCGGAGACCGCGCATACCGGAAGGGACGCCTGTGCGCCGCAAAGATAGTCCGCATGAGTTCGTGGAATCAGTTTCGGAAGTCCGGTCGTTCCGCCCGACAGCAACAGCATCGCGACTGCGAACGGATCCTGGCCGCGCGAACCGATTTCGCCGCGCGGCGCGGCGGCGGAGTTTAGATCGATTGCGCCCTCGGCGGGCGCGGTCGTGAAGATGATTTCCAGTTCGGGCCGCTGTGTCCGCAGCTCGCGCGCGAGCGCGGCGTGGTCGAAGCCGCGGTACCGCGGTGCGACTGCGATCGCGACCGGACGCGCGATTTCAATCAGATGCTCGAGCTCGGCGCGCCTGAGCGCGGGCAGCGCCATCACCGGTATTGCGCCACGTTCCGCGCACGCGAGCATCAGGGTGACGAACTCGACGCAGTTTGGGAGTTGCACGATTATTCGATCGCCGGGTCCGATGCCGCGGCTTTCGAGCAGCGCGGCGATTCGCGCGGCTTCATCAAGCATCGTGGCAAAGCCGAGCCTGCGCCGCGGATCCGCAACCGCAATCGCGTTTGGACGCAGCGCGGCGTGGCGCCGCGCCGCGGCGCCTATCGCCTGCGCAATCGTAGCGCGGCGCCAGTGACCCTCGCGCAGATAGCGCTCGGCGATATCGGCAGGATATGGGACGAATCCTTCAAGCATGAGAGAGCGCTTAGCGGCTCGCGATCGATCCGGTTACCATCAGAAAAACCTCGTCCATGATTTTCGCGCGTTGCTCGAAATCGCGGGTGGGTTCGTACCACGTGTAAAACCAGTTCATCGCGCCGAACAGGAGCGAGGTGAGGATGCGGCTGTGCTCGCGGTCGAGCGCGTGTCCGCGCTCCTCGGCCAGTTGCTCGATCAGCTTTCGGCCGAGCCGCGAGTACTCGCGCTTGAGCCGCGCGATGTCGGCCTGGTAGCGGCCGGAGAGCGAATCGGCCTCGCGCACCAGGACCTTCATTTCGGCCAGGTTGCTCATGTGATACTCGAGATGGCCGGCGATAAACTGGCGCATCCGCGCCTCCGCGCCGGGCG
>DATLTX010000182.1:0-17784 GCA_035533435.1 Binataceae bacterium (SeqCode) | reverse complement strand
TGCCGTAAAGGGGATCATTGCGCGCACCGACAGACTGTCGGTAGCGACTCGATCGACCGAAGATAAACTGTCAGCCCGCGAGTCAGATGCCTTTTGGAGTCACCTACCGACTGGTTGGTTGATTTCCGGGACCTATCCCCAGTCCCCCTCTTGGACTGAACGGGTCGGCTCGAGAGCAGATCCGCGAACGCTCCTCGTGCGGAGTTGACCTTACCACCGATCTGACCGGGGACCCCGCAAGCCGCTGGCAAAACCAACCGGCCCCTGCTGGCGGCGGAAAAAATACCGGATCAATCTATCCAAGCGGTCGACTATGGAGAACGACTGAAGCAATCAGGTTAAGCAAGCCCAACACCATCCACGGAAACGGGATGGCTCCAACCCATCAATACACCCGCCGATGCACCGCGCGCCGGTTCGCCGCGCAATAGACGGCCAGCGGCACGGTCCACGGCGTTAATACGGGCGCCATCGGCACGCCGAGTTCATCCGAGCGCCAGAGGGTCGGCAATGTCACCGCGCAGCCGGTGTGGGATCACAGGCTAAAGCCTGTGCCACGAGGAATCCCGGATTCCGAATAAATTCACAAACTCTGAGGGTTCTATTTTTCGCTAGGGGCAGCCCGTCCGCGGCGATAATCATTGCTGTCGATGCGATGAACTCTTCCGCCCCCGATCAGATTGCCGGAACGATATGTATTGGCGTGCGCCCGCGAAGCGCCACCGAAAGCGATGCCGCGCCATTGTTGTCCGCGGCAAACGCGTGTTCCGATCCGTTGCGCATCACATACCTCGCGCCCGGGCGAAGCCGCTCAACTCGGATTTCTTGCTGGCCCGGCTGCAAGCCCGGATAGAGCACTAGATCGAGGTCATCGCCATTGCTGAATGCATGAGCGACCAGCACGTCAGGGTACTTCGCATCGGTGAGAAGCGGTCCGCGCAGCGATCCCTCGGGAGGTCCTTCCGCAATGGTTCTGCGGAAGTCGTCGCGGCGATGGATTCGCGCCCGCATCGCCATCGCGTTGGAAAGATTCGATCCCTTCGAATAGCGCAGGACGCCACCATCGTCCGCACGACCGCAATCCTGATCGAGTGCGCGCTGGGCGGCGTCCGCGATCTCGTAGTCACCGAACTCGCGCGCGGTGTCCATCAGCATCGCATAGGCGCCGGCATAGCCCGATTTGTAGTTGCCGAAGTCAAACCCCTTGCCCGGCAACGACAGCCGCTTTGCGCCAGTAGCATCGGTCTTGATGATGTATTTGAGATCCTGCCGCGCGGTAGCCCACAAACGCTGTGCGCGATCGGGTGCAAAACAATTCTCGAACGCCGCAAAGCCCGCATCTCCCGCCGGAAATGGAAAACGAATCCCGGTTAGCGATGAGCGCAGTCCGATGACGCTGCCGCTGTAGTCAGTGAACTCGGAATCGAGATTCTTGAGCCATCGATCGAGCACGCTCGGAACGAATTTGGCGCCGAACAGGCGATCGTAAATGACCAGCGATGTCATCCCGTAGTGATTGCAAATCGGATAAACCCAGTTCGGCTCACATGGATAGAGACAGAACTCCGAATCGAGGAAATTTTTCAGGACCGACTGCGCGATGGTGTGCGCGTCGTGATTGAACACTCGATGCTTGTTGCGGCGAAATGGCAGGCTGCCGGGCTCGGCGTAACGGCGATCGCCGGTGTTCAACATGTACATGCCGAGTTGGATGCCGAACCATCCTGTCAGCATGATGTTGTCCTTCGCGGCGGGATCGGGATCGGTTAGGTTGAGATGTCCCCACGCGGACTCCCAGAGCCAGTAGCTCCATATTCGACGGTCAAGGTACAACTCGATGAGGTTACGCTGCGCCTGCGAGAGGTAGCCGTGAAAACTCGGCGTGTACATACATTGCAGCATGCCAAGCCCGTAGCCGAGATGATTGATCTGATAACGCAAGGCGGCGGTCTGAAACTGATCGACCTTGTCGTAGCCGCTCATCTGGCCAACCGGCTGCAGCGCGCGATCCAGCGCATAGCGCGATGCGGCCAAGTCGTCGGGTGTCAGCTCGCGTTGGCCGACCGCGGGCACGGGCGCCGCCACTTCGATCGCCTCGGCGAGCGCCGCGCCCATCGTGCGGTTGCGCGCTTCGAGCTTGGCGAGTTCCTTGGTCTTGCGCGCCCGCTGCCGCTGATACGAATAGACAGCGGCCGCGGCGACCATCGCGGCAACCAGGTAAGGCGCGAGGAACCAGGCCGGTTCACCGGCCATCTCGCCGGCCAGCCACGCCGCACCAAGCCAGACAATGATTGGCGCGATCACCACTCCGGCGCCGAACCATGCGAACACAGCGAGCGCAAACAGCACGAGAGTCACCGGGAAGAGCAGGATCCCAAATCCACCGACGGCGAGGAAACCGCCGCCCGGAATCCATAGTCCAAGGCCCGCGGCCTGCATTTCTGGCGACATGTGGAGGATTGTTGGAAGTAAGCCCACGACGCACATAGCGGCGTAGATCATCGCATTGCGCCGATGACGCGCGGCGGTCACCGGCCCGATAGTGGCTTTCCCCCGAATGAGCGGCTGAGCGATATCGCTCGGTAAGACGGCCATCGCTGTTTTCCTCCAATTTTATCGGACGCAGACGGAAGCCGGCGCACCCGCGACGCTGGCGAGGTCGTGGTGATGATGATGCGCGTGCAGGCTATAACCATATATTGCGCCGACCGCGAGCAGAGTCTCAATCGATGCCGCAAGCACGAGCGTACGAAGTCCGAATCGCCGGTTCGACCCTGCGGCGAGCGCGGGCGTGGCGGCATTCAGCCGCCATTCAGTGGCGGGATTGCTCGGCAGATCATCGAGCGAATCGCCCGATCTCAGCAAGAATCGTTTGATTGCGCCGTAACTGAGCACGATCTGACTGATTATGAACACTGCGAAAGCACAACACGGCATAAATCAGAGCTCCTCGCCGGTCTTATCGTATAAGCAGAAAGCAAAAAGTCAAATTCATGTTTTTGATAAATTGATCGGTATCACCTATGACCGCTGAAAGTGAATCTCGAGCTGCGGCCGCTGCGATTTTTTCCGGCTGTCGCACCAGAGAAATTCTTTATACGCGCGGCGGAGCGAATCCCCGTCGCGCAATCGGCAGCGCCGCAATGCAGTCGCGAACCGTGGCGTCCCTGAGCCGCTGCGCGGCGAACCCCGCTCGGCAGGTTTGCGTCGCCTTGCGGGCCGCGATGGCGGTGGGTTATCGTCGATTTAAGATTTAAGCGGGCACCGGCCCGCGGCCGAAACCTAGGGAGAGCTCAAGATGCGAGACGTTTCAATTATCGGCGCCGGAATGGTGAAGTTTGGCAAGTACCTGGACACCAGCATGAAAGTGATCGCCCGAGATGCGGTCAACAATGCGCTCGGGGTCGCGGGCCTGGATCAGGGAAAAATCGAGGCGGCAGTAGTCGGCAATGCAATGGCGGGCCTGATCACCGGACAGGAGTGTGTTCGCGGTCAGGTTGTGCTGCGTGAGATGGGAATCGGCGGAATTCCGATCGTCAATTGCGAGAACGCATGCGCCAGTTCCGCGACCGCGTTTCATCTCGCATGGCTCTATGTCGCATCGGGAATGTACGACGTGGTGCTTGCGCTCGGGATGGAGAAGCTCTACCACCAGGACAAGAAGCGGTCGTTTGCGGCAATCGGATCGGCGGTTGACGTCGAAATGATGCAAAAAATGGTCGCCGATATGAATGCCCAGCAGGAGCAGCTCAAGGCCGAGCGCGCCGCGCGTGGCGAAGCTCCCAAACCGTCAGGCGGGGCCGGCGAATCGCGCTCGATGTTCATGGACTTCTATGCCGCCGGAGCGCGCGCCTACATGAAGCGCCACGGAACCACCAAGGAACAGTTCGCGCGCATCGCGGTCAAGAATCATCGCAATGGCAGCCTCAACCCCAACGCGCAGTACCAGGACGTTTACTCGCTCGAGGACATTTTGAATTCACCAGTCGTCGCCGAACCGCTGACGCGCTTGATGTGCTCGCCGATCGGCGACGGCGCTGCGGCTACGATTCTGTGCGCATCCTCGGTTGCGGGCCGCTACACCAATAAGCCGGTCAAAGTCCTCGCGTCGGTTTTGTCGTCGGGCACCGACCACGGTCCGGACGATCCGGGCGTCGTCACGCGGGTAGCAGGGAAAGCCTATGAAACGGCCGGAGTCGGACCCAAAGACCTCAGTGTAATTGAACTCCACGACGCGTCCGCGCCGGCCGAACTGATGACCTACGAGGAACTAGGCATCTGCAAGCCCGGCGAAGGCGGCAAGCTGATCGACGAAGGTACGACAGAGATCACCGGACGCATTCCGGTCAATCCTTCCGGTGGGCTCCTCGCGAAGGGCCATCCGGTTGGCGCCACGGGAGTCGCCCAGATTTGCGAGATTTTCTGGCAGTTGCGCGGCGAGGCTGGCAAGCGGCAGGTGCGCAATCCGAAGATCGGCTTGACCGAGAACGGCGGCGGCATGGTGCGCAACGAAGCCGCGGCAATGTCGGTTCATATTTTTGGCGTCTAGATTCGCGCGCCTGAAGACGCGGCAACGCCCGGCCGCCCTTTGCCGCGGATCGCTCGACTGTGCCGATCGCGCCAGAATCGTGGCGGTTCTTCCGGGAGGTGATGCGTGAAGCTCATCGCGCCGGCGGTGTTCGATGCCGCCTTCCTCGAAACTATCGCGCCGCTCCCGATAGGCCATCTTTACGGCGCACTCGGTGGTGACGTCGGATTGCGCGCGAATCAATGGTTGCCGCAGCCGAAGATCGAAGACCTTGCTGCCTACGTCGAAGGCGCACGAACGCGCGGGATCTCGGTCTTCTATTGCCTGAACGTCGCCTGCCTCGGAAACCGCGAATTCACCGCCGAAGGCCAGCGATGGCTGGTTGAGCGCCTCGGATCGCTGCAAGACATGGGATTGGAGGGCATCGTGCTCTCGAATCCTTATCTGATCGCGTTTGCGCACCGGCGTTTCCCACGGCTCAGGATCGCGGTATCGACGGCGGCGGCGATCGACAGCGTCGATAAAGCGCAGTTCTACGCGGCGCAGGGAGCGAGCGTCCTTTATCTGCCCGAGTTCATCAACCGCGATTTCCCGCTGCTGCGCCAGATTCGCAGGCGCGTCAACGCGGATCTCGTCCTGCTGGCGAACGTTGGCTGTCTGCTGCAATGCCCAATCCGCCAGTATCACATCAATCTGGTCTCGCACTCCAACGAGAGCCTCGAACTCGGTACCTATGTTGACTATCCATTGATGTGGTGCAGTCAGGAAAAGGCGCGCGACGCCGGGCAGATGCTGAAGTCGCCGTGGATCAGGCCCGAAGATCTTGAAGTCTATGAAAGTTTCGGGATCGATCAATTCAAGATTGCCGGCCGCGAGATGGATCGCCCCTGGGTGGAGCGCGCCGTCGCGGCATACGCCGCGCGCCGATACGACGGCGAACTCAACGATCTGATCCTCGGCTTCGATCACCTGGAGCCATATGGGCGGCTTCCGGTGCGGATACCCAATCGCGCCCTCGATGGCTTTATCGAATTCTTCCGCAAGAAGACCGACTGCCGGATGGGTTGCCGTGATTGCCGGTTGTGCGACGACTATGCACGCGACCGGATCGAAGTCGAAGCAGGCCGCGACGCATTCGTTGACCGGATCGATCGCGCGATCGCGCGATTCGAAGGCGGCGCATTTCGCACGATCAGCGGAAAATGAGCGGCACTCAGACGCTGCGCAAATTTCGCTGCGGCACCAGGAAGTAAAATCCGGTCGGATCGATCTCCGCGACAATTCTCGAGCGGAGCCATCCTTCAACCATCGTTCCGCCCGCCGGCGCCAGCGCGGATTTGACGCCGATTTCCGCCGACGCCACCGCCTCCCAGCCGATATTGAGCGGCGTTCCGTCGGTGGGAGTAAGCGGACGAAGGTCGACGTTCGGTAGCGGGATTCCGGCGGCGTCCTTTAGATACCACGCCGGATGGCTGCCGATGATTGGGCCCAGGTCGTTGCGGCCCAGCAGAGTCAGCACTTCGCACTTGAGTCTGCGGCTCAGTTGCATTCGGCGCGAGGCGCTGAACGGGCCTTCGATGGCGACGATCATGCCGGCGCGAACGCGGGCGGGTAGCGACGCGGACGGGCCTTGTGCAGCCATGCGTATCGCCCGCTCCCAACTGCATACCGCATAATCGATCTCGGCCGGATATTCCGGCGCCGACTCCTCCCATCCCACCCAAATCGTCGCACCGCGCGCGAGCGACCCAAGCATCAATGCGAGCGTGCACCAGTTGGTTGGCGGCTCGAGCAGCATCACGCTGACCTCCTCAGCCAGCATGTAGAATCCGCCGACCGAGACTGCCGAACCGATCAAGCTGCGATGGATATGCAGCGCTTCGCCGCGGCCACCGGGCATCGCCATCGCGAGAATCGGCGCTCTGAACTCCGGCCGCCCGCTCTTCTGCTTTCGCTCCCCGTGCATCAGTTCGTCGAAGGTGACGGCGGGTACCGCTCCGTGCGCGAAACCGGGCGGAGCGATGATGAGATCCGGTGCGAACGCATTGAGCGTTTCCGGCGATGCCAGCCCATCGCAGAGCAATGCGAGCGCGTCGCATTCGAAGGCGCCGAACGCGCCCACCACCATCTCGAAGGCATTCGTCGCAAGAATTGCGGCTCGCGCGCCGCGCGCGACGCGATTTCGCAGCGCATCGCCGAAGACACGCGCGCTCGACGAAAGCTCGCCGTATGTAAGCATCCCACCGGCGCTCGCCAGCGCAACCTGTTTCGGGGCGGTCGCCGCGACGGCATGAATCGTACCGTCGCCCACGGTCTTGAGCGGAATGTGCGCATAGCGCGGCGTATCCTCGGGCCAATACGCGGAGAGCAGTCCTAATGCACCCTTGCTCATAGCTGCGATGCCGCCTCCTGCTCCGAGAGAATTGGCGGTACGCCCTTGAAGCGAAGCGGCAGGTCGAGAACCCCGACTACCTCGACTGGCACTCCGAACCGTCGCGACAGCGCCGCGCGCGCACCGTCGAGCAGGCTTGCGGCCGCGTGCTCGGGCGCGGCGAGCAGCACTCGCAGCGTGCCGCGCGCGAGACCTTCGCGCGTGATCACGCAGGCGGCGCCGCTCAGCTCCGGCACTTCCTCTTCTATTGCCAGTTGCACATCATAAGGCAAAAGCACATGAGGCCCGATCTTGAAGGAGTCTTCCCATCGCCCGAGAAGCTTGATTCGGGGCGAGGGCAACCCGCACGCGCATGGCTCACGGTTAATCACTCCCGCGTCGCCACCATCGTAACGGAGATAAACCGATCCCGCCGGGATTACGCTGGTGTGCACCATCGAGCCGCGCTCCATCTCCGCCGCCGCGCGCCCGGTTGCGCGATCGATCACCTCGACGTGGCAAGTGTCCGGCACAACGTGGAGTCCTTCGGCCCGCTCGCAATCCACCGCAAGAAGATTCTCGCTTGACCCCGCTATTTCGGCGACTCGGGCAACTCCGGACAGGCGCCTCAGATGCTGTCGCATTCCGGGAGTTATGGGCGCGCCAGTTACCACCAGGGTCTGCACGCTGGCGAAGAGCCGATCGCCGTCGATCCCCTGATGGCGCGCCGTGGCAAGTATCGAAAACACCATCGGCAGAAACATGGTAACAAAGCGCGGACGAAATCTCACAATCGCGTCAACCACCCGATCGGCAAAGCGGGGCAAATAGGTGCCGGACACCACCACGCATGGCATCCCGAAATGCATCGCGATGAACGGCTGGATCGCGGCGTAGCTGTGCCATGCGGGAGCGGACATCAGCAGCGGAGAGCCCGCCCGCAGACCCGCCCACCAGTGAGCGCGGCACGACGAGCGCCCCTGCATCTTCGTCCACGTCCTGGTGTGGGTGATGAAAGTCGTGCCGGAGGTGCCCGAGCTCAGGCTCAGCGTAACCGTCGCCTGCGGCGCGTCCGCCTCGAACTCGATGCCGAGGTTGTGGCTGCGGGTCTTGCGCTGGATGGCCAGCAGATCTGACTTGTTGGAAATCGGCACCGCGCGCAGATCGTCGAGGGTGCGAAATCGCGTCGGATCGAATCCCGCCACCCGGAAACGATCCTGATAAAAAGGCAGTCTTTCGGCCGCGAGCGTGAACACCTTCCGCAATCTTCGTATCCACCACTTGTCGAGCGCGGCTGACGACAGACTGTCGAGTGCGTCAAATGGCTCAGCGACGCGCGCAGGTTGATTCAGCATCTTATCCGCTGCGCCCGGGGGTCGAGGGCGCATCCCGATTCCAGTAATTCAGCGGGCCCGATGTTGTAGCGGACCGCGGGGCACAAACGCGCGAAGCGAGCCGTGACCGCGACCTCATGCGATGCGAGAGTTTCGGCTCGGTAGAGACGATCAAGATGGAAAGCCCCGCAGCCGGGGCAATCGCCCGCGAGCAGGAATGCGGCGTCGCAGCGCAAAATCCGATGAACAGGGACGCCGAAGGTCGCCGAGACGCGATCGGCCTCATCGCGCGCGGGTGCTCCTTCGACCTCGCCAAGCGCAATCCATCGCACCCGGTTTGCGAGACTGGTGGCCGACGATTCGAGAGCCGCGGCAAACGGCGTGACCAGCTCACGCCGCAGAACCAGCATCGACGGCCGCACGGCCTCGACGATGCTGACCATCCGCGCGGCCATGGTGGCCACCCCGTCGTTGCAGATCGCCGTCAAACCGGCGCGCTCCGCCGCGCCACGCCGCAAGTACGCCACGTAACCGCTGGAAGCCAATAGCACGATTGGACTCGAACCGTATTCGAAAAACGCGATCGTCTCGCCACGGGCGGTTCCCCATCGCGTCCACATTCGCGCCACAGCGCCGGCCCACTGACCCAGTTCAGCGGAATTGAGGGCGATCCAGACGGGAGGTTCGCCAGTCGCTTCGATTTGCAGCGACACCGCCGCCGCCATGGCCGGGTCGGTGCGGCCCGCGTAAGGATCTCCGGGATGCGACGATGCAAACGACTCGAGCTCCGAGATCGTCCAAGGCTCCGGCCTCCCATCCGCGCGCAGCCGTTCGCGGTAAAATGGGTATTTGCCGAGGTTGGTCTTCAGGGCCGGCATTGCCACGTCACGAAGAGGCCATGATACCGCCCAATGCGGCCAGCACCGCGAGCGTGAGATTGATATACGCAAGGCGGTCCTGCCACCCGGAGACACGGGCCTGCTCGGCGCGGCGATCCTCGAGTTCACGCAGCCCGGCGGAATAGGGAAGTTTCTTGGTCAGAATCGTCCTGTACCAGGTGGCGGACAGGGTGCCCGTCCCGAACAGCGCCGCCCACGATGCGATCATCAGCGCGAGCCATCGAAAGCTCGCAATCTTCAGCGCCCGCCGCGAAAGCATCGCCGGGAAATAGCCCAGCATCCACAATCGTACAAAGCCGGTCACGCCGAGCAGGAGAATCGCGGCGCCGCCGAGCCACATCAGGCCGGCGCCTATCTTCTGCGCCACGACCGCCGAATGCGCCGGAGGTATCCGGCGAAGCGCCGGCATTAAAACGACCGTATTGAAGAAGACGGCCCCGACCAGCACGATCGCGGCATAGATATGCACTAGCCGCAATAGCCAATAGAATCTTAACCAGCCCACGGGTTATGCTCAGTCGTGCCAGACCTTGGACCGATTACGAATCCTGTCGTTTATGTAGCCTTCCTTGTAGTAGCGGTCGTAAAAATCCTCATCCAGATTATGAAGAACCGCTCCGAAGTGCGCCTGCATCGGGTTATACGTAACCGGCCACTGCCCAAATGTCTTCACGCAATAGTCAATGTACGCGATGAGCGCTTCCTGAACCCATTCCGGCGGCCGCGTCGCCGGATGTGCGATGATTCCCTCGGTCGTTTCCTTGTTCCAGGGCGAACCCACCTTGCGCAGGTAGTTGTCCTCGCCGCGATGCAGGGCGCCGCCGGGGCCGTATTTCTCCTCGTACCAGGCTTTGACCAACTGCTCGGCGTTCTTGTACCGGGGTGAAGGCACGTAGGTGGCCTCCTTGATGCCCTCGATGCCGAAAATTTTGACCTGTCCGGTCGCGATCGGGGCCTTGGGATTCGGAGCCTCGATATGGAAGCCAAGGCCTCGCGTGATTTCCGGCGTCGCCCCCATCAGGACTTCCGGATTGAATCCGCAGAATACCCATGCACCGAGGCCCATCGCTTCGGCCGCCAGGCGCATGTTCTGCACCATACATCCGGTCGGATATTGCTCGACCTGAAAGATCAGTTGTTCCTCGCCCGAAATCGTCACCGGCAGCTCAAGCATCCCCTCCCGGATCCATTTCTCGACTCCGGCCGGGCGGCCCCCGTTCCATTCGTCGATCATGTAGTACTTCCAGAAATCCATAAAGTTGATGAGCGCCGAGTTGAGCCACGCGGCGTCGGTCAGGGGGATGAACCAGGTCGAACCCGGCATGTTGACATTGAACTGGTACGGACCCATCAGCAGAGCGTTCGGCGCGCCGGGGGCGCGCAATGCATAGTCAATATCGGGCCGTTCATCGAGAATCTGGATTAGCCCGTCTTCGTACCAGCGCAGCACCTTGTCATAGTCGGCCTCCGAATTGATTTCGATTGGCCCGGAACGCTCGCGCGTCGGCTTGTAGATGTATGCGCCGGAGTCGTTGATCACGAGCAGATCGGTTGCATGCGAATTGCCCGGCGCCGGCGCGGTCCGTCCGGCTATCCAGGTGAGTTCGTGGAAGCCGCCATCCAGGGATATATCCCACGCGACCAGTCCGGTCGGTCCGCACGCCGCCCAGCAGATCAACGCCTCTTCGAGCTTCGTGAGCGGTTTGGGATCCTTGCTCGATACGAACTTCATCGGACCTGCGCCCTGCTTCATCACGCGGCCGGTCACGGGATGCTTGATCTCGGTGCCGGAATCGATCCGATAGCCGCGTCCGACACGCCGGCTTCGCAGTGTCGTGAGGAGCTGAAAGAAGGTGCCGGATTGCTCGAATGCCCACTTCAGCCTTTCTTTGTCGTTCATATCGATGCACTCCTGAAAGATTTGCGTGCGCTGGACTTTACTAATCTAGCGCTCCGGAACCCGCGGCCAATGGTGAAAGCGGCACCCTGATCCTGAATCGCTGAGCACTCCGCAACCTCACTGCTGTGCGAACCGATACTTCCCGTCTTTGAGCTCGACCCACCGTCCGCGATCGGTTACCTGTCCGCCAACGTCTATTTCAGTGCGCAGGACCAGCAACTCTTCGTCCGTCGGCACTTCCATAATCTCAACCGTGTCCGCGATTCCCGGCTTGAAGCTCATCTCCTCGAGCACCTGCTCGACGGTCACGAACGGCGCTATCGCCTGAAGCGTGAGCTGGCAATTCTTGTCATATCCGTACCGCGCCCAAGGCGTGTACACGCGCCAGGGGCCGGTATCCGGCGGCAAGCCGTGACGCTCGCGCGCGCCGGGACCGTCGAGGAATCCCGGCGATGAAATGAAATCGACGCGATCGACGAACTTCCGCTTCTGCTGGTCGGTGATGAGGATGGTGCGCCATGCCAGCGCCGCGATACTGTCAGCGCCGCCCGGACCGCCGAAGCGCCGTCCTTCGCCTCCCGCGTACTTCCCGACCACCGTTGAATTGATGTTGCCGAAGCGGTCCACCTGGAGCGTGTTAAGGATCCCGTAGTCGACATATCCCAGGTGCGCGAGATCCGCCGCGTAGTTCATCGTGCCCCACTGAAGGGCACGGTAATTCGCGCGCGAGCTGATCATCGTCATCAGCGGATCGAATGGTACCAGCGCCTCGGGGCCGACCACGCCGTCTTCGGTCAGATATTGCAGATTCGGTGCGGTCATCCTTTTGGCAAGCAGCACCGAACTGAGGGGCTCCCCGCCGCCCCCGACCCAATAGATGTACCGGTCCTCGACGAGGCGGGCGATCTGGCAAATGACAAACTCGCGCTCACTGAACTGCTCGGCCGGCGTGCTCATGACACGTAGCCCTCCCTGATCGGCTCGCGGCGCCGCATCTCGATCATCTTCGCCGCGCCGACCACCTTGTCGAGATATTCCTCATGTGAGGCGACTGCGTGCACATGCTTCTTCAGATAGTCGCGGAAGTCACCGCGGTACATCGCACCCATCGCTTCGACCACTCCCTGCGGGTCCGACGCGTAATAGCCCTGCACCGTTCCAGGGAACGCCCCGAACGGAGCATGCACGACGGCGTCAACGGCGAAGTGAGGAATCGAAGTACGCGCCGGGTCGCGGCGCAACTCGTCGGTCGAGATGATCTCCTCGGCCGAGACAATCACGCGCTTGGATGAAAGCGCGCATTCCTGATGCGTGATTCCGGTGCCGAACACGCGCGCGTTGCCGAATTCATCGGCCTGATGCACGTGGATAATCGCCGCGTCAGGATTCAGCGCCGGAACCAGCAGCACCGGCTGCCTCGTGTAGGGATCCTCAACCAACTTGCACCCCGAGCGTTCAAAGCCGTCGGTGCCGCCGAAGCTGCGCGCCGGGAGAAACGGCAGACCCATCGCTCCCGCCTTCAGCCTTAGCGTTATCAGGGCATTGGAATACTCGTATATTTTGCACTTGCCTTCGCGCACCGCGCGCGAAATCCACGGGCCGAAACCGATGAAGCCGATGTCGATTCGATCCGCGCATCCGGCTTCGACCAGCAGCGCGCATGCCACGTAGGTGAACTTGCCGCACAGCCAGAGGTTCTTTCGGTTTTGGCGGATGATCTCGCGAATCAGCGACGACGGACCGCGCTGGAAGTAATTGCAGTCGTAGGCCAGGTAGTCGCCATCGCGGATAAATCGCTCGACCGCGTCCTTGTGGCTCATTAACTTCGAGACCATCTGGTGCGGCTTGTTGTCCCGCACGTAGCCCCGGTAACCGTCAGGATCGACCTTGAGGAATTCAGCCTTGCCTTCTTCGATGACTCGCATTTCCGCCATGACCTCGTTGCGGCATCTGACTCAGATTTGGATACCCGATTGCAGCAGGATGCCGTTGTGAATCAGAAAGCTGCGAACCGTGTTGCCGCGGCGGGCGCGCTCGCGAGAGTCGGCGGATGCATCGCGAGACTGGAACTCGGCGATCCTCTCGCCCATCGAGCGCCTCCCCTTGACGCTGATCTTGGTTTCGCGGCCTTCCTTTTTGAGCAGACAGGCCGCGACCAGCGCGTCGGGATCGAGATCGAGCGCGGTGCAGAATTCCCGCAGCAGATCGAGCCGCGATCGGTCCTGGGTGGGATCGATTCCGGATTGCTCACGCAAACCGCGGTACCAGGTTTGGACCGATTCGTACTCCTCGAGGGGTTTGTCTGGGGCGCTCATAGCCGTCTCGATTCAATTCGTACCATGCGGACCGTGAAAAAGCCTCGACGCCGGCTCGCTTCGCGATTCATTCGGGCAGACCAAACATCCGTGCCAGCGCCTTGATCTCGTCCTTGCGCCACGGCAGCGGCGCGGGCGCCTGGATCATCTTTGCCGCCTTCAACCGTTCGGTGACTTTCGGGTCCGGTTTGAATCCGTTGCCGAACTTGCCCTCGAAGAACTGCTCTTCCATCGGAGGCCGCGGACGCTGCCCGCCCGCCTCCCACGACTCGGCCGGATAGCCGACCAGCAGCACCCAAAGCGGCAGCCAGTCCTTGGGCGGGTTCACGATCTTTGCAATTGGCTCATGCACGAATGCTGACAGGCATACGCCAAGCCCTTCATCGACGGCCGCGAGCATCGCCTGGCAGATGGCGATGCCGGCATCGGAGGCCGCTGCGGCAGCGACCGAAGGTTGGGTCGCGCCGTCCGCCAGAGGCTTCAGGATATTCGGCCACACGAAGTCATCGACGAACTTGTGGCTCCAGCCGTGCGTCGCATTGAGCGCGCCGACATCGACCAGCTTTTTGAGGCGACCCTGTGCGCCGACGTAAGCACCCATGTCCGCGTACGTGTAGATGTGGACCGGAGCGAGCTCGATATTGAGGCCCGAGACGGGAGTCTTGAGCGCTTCGAGCGTGTCGTGATCAAGTTGGTCACGAACGACGACGACCGCCTTGAGAAAGGTGGCATTCACGGCGCATGAGGCCAGGCGCGCCGCCTCCAGCATGACTTGGATCTTCTCTCGCTCGACCTGACGCCACGACTGGAAGTAACGAATTGATCTGCGCCGGCCGACAACTTCTTTGAATTCCACGGCTCACCTCCCTGGCTTATCCGGATTTACGATCGTCCACAGAGCGCCATCTCGGCCGGATCAACTTTCGCTTGACCACTCACGCGTGAGATCCAGTTTCGCGACGGTCCTGGCGGGCGGCGCGCAAAATCCCGCACTCCGAGTTGCGCGCGCCTTTCGATCTCCTGGATTCCCGCCAATGACGCCAAAGCACACTCCGATTTTCGGACACTAGGTCCATCTCTAAAGGAAGGCAAGCGCGAGCGAGATCATTTCACAAGAACTCCATGCTTCGGCGCGTCATTGTGTTTCGATCGGCTACTGCTTTCTTCGCTCGCTGCGCTCGCTACATCGGCTCTGACCGTAACGGCGTCATTCCGCCTAACATCGGTTAGACGCGCTGGAAAAGTCCAGCAACTTTTCCGGCACATCCGCTTTTTCCCGCCGCACCGGCTTCGTCATACGGGTGGCATATCGGCAGCAAACAATTGGCGACGGTTCATAGCCGACGCACCGAAGGGAACCAATTGCAGGAAATACTGAAGTGTAGGTGGTTGGCGTCGGAATGTCCGCGTTCGGCCGCCACGAGGAAAAATCGTTCGAGGACTTCGGCGAAGACGCGCTCCGCCAGGCCTTGGCCAACGATGGGCAGGACTAGTCGGCGATCGAGATGGCGTTGTGCGGGCATGCGATGCGGGGAATCAGCGCGTGCGATGCGAGCGCCGATGCAGACTCAGCGCCTTGCTCGGTGCGATTTTTTTTCGCGGCCGGGTTGGGCTTGGTTTCACGATGGAGCCTGCGCGATTTACTGTGCTATATCGAAACCGTCCAAACATCGCAGCGTGATTTGCCGGAGGTGACTTGTGATCGAACGAGCTATTGAAATTCGTACGCTCGACGGCGTCGCCGGCGGATTCGTTTTCAGGCCCGATGGCGCCGGCCACCTTCCCGGTGTTATCCATCTGACGGATATCGGCGGCATCCGCCCTTCGCATCGCGCGATGGCGGAGCGGCTGGCCGCGAAAGGGTACGCGGTGCTGCTTCCAAATGTATTCTACCGGACCGGGCGTCCGCCGATGTTCGACTTCGTACCGAAGATGGGCGAGGAGCGGACCATGAAACGCTTCGCCGAACTCGCCGCCCCGATGACCCCGCAGGCGCAGGAGCGCGACGCGGCGGCCTACGTGGATTTTCTGGCCGCTCACGAGGGCGTCAGCGGCGGCAAGCTGGGTGTTGTCGGCTACTGCTTCACAGGAGGGATGGCAATCCGGACGGCTGCGGTGCGGCCGGAGAAAATTGCTGCAGCGGCGTCATTCCACGGCGGCGGGCTTTACACGGAGACCCCCGCCAGTCCGCATCTGGTGCTGCCGCGGGTCAAGGCGCGGCTCTACTTTGGCCACGCGATCAAGGATACGAGCATGCCCGAGGACGCGATCAAAAAGTTCGATCATGCGCTCGCCGGGTGGGGCGGAAAATTCCAGAGTGAAGTTTACGACGGCGCGTTTCACGGTTGGACGACCCCCGACGCTCCGGTTTATAACCAGCCGCAGGCCGATCGCGCTTTCGAGAAGCTGACCGCGCTGTTCGCCGAAACTCTCAAGCAAGCTTGATTGGAGAAGATCCACGATGGGGCGGCTCGACGGAAAAATTGTTCTGGTGATCGGCGGCGGAGCCGACGGCCCGCCGCGCGAAGGCGAGACAGTCGCGATCGGCAACGGACGCGCCACGGCGATCCAGTGCGCACGCGAAGGCGCCGCCGTGATGGTCGCGGATCTGAAACTCGCACTGGCCGGTGAAACCGTCGCCGCGATTCGCGCCGAAGGTGGACGCGCCGCCGCCGTCGCCTGCGACGCGAGCAGCGAAGAGGATTGCCGGCGCGCGGTCGAGGCGGCGGTGCACGAGTTCGGCGCGCTCCATCTGCTGGTCAACAATGTCGGAATCGGGATCGGCGGAAATCTGCTTAAAACCTCGACCGAGGCTTTCGACAAAATGTACGCCGTAAATCTGCGCAGCCATTTTCTGACCATGCGCTACGCGGCGCCGGAAATCGCCAAGGCTGGCGGCGGCGCGATCGTCAACGTCTCCTCGATGGCGGCATTGCGCAGCAACTCGCTGATCCCGTACGAAGCGACCAAGGCGGCGCTGCTGGGCCTGTCGCGGTCGGCGGCGATGACGCTGGCGCGCGACAAAATTCGCGTCAACACGATTTTGCCGGGCCTCATCAATTCGACGATGGTCCGCCGCGCGATCGGCGACCGCGAAGCCGCCGTTGCCCCGCGCATCCCGATGCGCCGGCAGGGCACGCCGTGGGAGATAGCGAAGGCGATAGTGTTCCTGCTCTCCGACGACGCGTCATATATCACCGCCACTGAGCTGATCGTCGATGGGGGCCTGTCGGCGCGCTGAGCGCGCTTCGCGGCACCGTCAAGCAATCACGCAGTTCGCTGCGGATAAGGAAAGCCCCCGCGCGATTTCTCGCGCGGGGGCTTTCCGCTTGTGTCGCGATCGCTGTGGCGAAGCCGCTTACGGAGCGGTGTAGGTCGCCGACCAAGTCATTCCGGGCAAATCGACCTCGCTGCCCGTAACCGCGGCCGCAGTGACAAAGATCCGGTCCTGGGCCACATACGCCTGAGTGTGCCCGAGGTCGCTGCAGGCCGTCGCAGGCCCGATGACGGTGCAGGTTACCGGCGTCGGATTACAGATGAGGCTCGAGGTACAGATATTCACGGTAAAGGTGAAGCCCGCACCCGCATTGCCGACAGGGTTGACGGCTAACTGCACCCGGAAATTCGCGAGTGTCCCGCCGGCAGGAAGCGGCGTGAGTTCCGCGTCATTGGCTGTGGTATCGGACGCGTTGCCGAGACCAAGCACGATCCCGGTGGCCGATTGCAATCCGGTACCGTATGCCGCCGCTAGCGTGCCGCCGCCTGTTCCGCCTGACAGAATTACCGAATTCACGGCGGCAGGACCCTGAGCTCCCTGGGTTCCCTGCGCACCCGTCAAACCCACAGGACCTGCCTGGCCCTGCAAGCCTTGCGGACCCTGGAGACCGGCGACGCCCGGGATGCCCTGCAATCCGATTGGACCAGCAGGACCCTGCGGTCCATCGGGACCCTGAAGGCCGGCGGCTCCCGCCACTCCCTCGGGACCAGTCGGGCCTACCGGACCCGTCGGTCCCTGCGGTCCCGTCGCACCGGCCGCTCCGGTCGGGCCCTGCGGACCAGTGGGGCCAGTTGCGCCTTGCGCGCCGGACGGGCCGATGATTCCCGTCAGCCCGGCGATTCCTTGCTGACCGGTCGGACCCTGCACGCCTTGCGGACCCTGCGCTCCCGGGGCACCTGCCGGGCCGACTTCCTGCCAGCTCAAAAGAGTCTGGTGCGGCCCGCAAGTGCCATTGATCGACTTTACAAGGCCGTGCTGCACGCAGATGTTGATCGTCTGCGCATGGCCTGCCGCCGGCATTGCGATAAGCATCAGCGCCGCGGTGGATGCACCGAGTATCCAGCGCAGCGTTTTATTGAATGATCCAGGCATCGTGATGCCCTCCCTGTATCCTTGCATTGATCGCTTCCGATTGTACGGTAGTCGGTTAATGTCCATAA
>DATLTX010000181.1:0-4471 GCA_035533435.1 Binataceae bacterium (SeqCode) | reverse complement strand
GGCAGACGGCCCATCATCTCGAACTCGAAATCGTCGGCGAGCAGATTTTCATAATCCTTCGGATCGGGCTTCTCGAAACTTTTCAGGAACGCGAGCGCGCGCTCTTTCTGTTCGGCGGAATTCATTATTTTCTCCACGGCGGAAATGCGGATGGCGCCTCAGCGCTTCGGCTTGCGGTACACCAGCACCGAGCATGGCGCATTGCGCGCGATTTTTTCGGCGACCGAGCCGATCACCAGGTACTCGGCTCCGGTACGGCCATGCGTCGCGAGCACGATCAGATCAATCTGGTTCTGCTGCGCATACTCGCACAGCTTGACCACCGGCGCGCCGGTTATCACCGCGGTGATGATTTTGGGCGAATTGCCGAAGTCGGCCTTCTTGATGCGCGCGAGTTCCTCTTCGGTCTGCTCAGCCAGCGCAGCCGTCCGCGTTATCTCGGTGGACTGCTGCTCGAGAAAGCTGTGATGCGGCGCCACCACGTGCACGATATGCAACTCAGCGCCAAGATCCTTGGCGAGTTCCCACGCCGATCGCATCGCGTCCATCGAGAACTCGGAAAAATCGATCGGTGCAAGCACCTTCTTCACGTTTTGAATCATCGCTGCCTCCGGAGCCTCTGGAATTATCATGGCTCTTTAGCGGGCTGCAAACGCCGGCCGTTCTATGCAATTATCGCCGCGCGAGATCTTGCGCCCCGTGGGGCGCGACCGCGAGGCATTACGATGAAAGCAACCATCTTCCGCGGCCCGCACAACGTGGCCGTCGAGCGCGTGCCAGATCCTGAAATCAAGTCGCCCTCCGACGCGATCGTGCGCATCACACGCGCCGCGATTTGCGGCTCCGACCTGCATTTCTACGACGGCCAGATGCCCGTCGAGCCCGGCTTCGTGCTCGGCCACGAAGGCGTGGGCGTAGTCGAGGATATCGGCAAGGGTGTAACCCAGTTGCGCAAGGGTCAACGCGTCGTGGTCTCGGGTCTGGTCGCCTGCGGTAACTGCTTCTATTGCCGGCGCGGCCAGCCCTCGCAATGCGCGGTCTCGGGCTCCGCCGTGTTCGGTTATGGCAAGTACGCCGCGGGCAAGCTCGGCGAGCTCGGCGGTGAGCAGTCGGAGGCGGTCACGGTGCCGATGGCGGATTACACCTGCTATCCGCTGCCCGATGGAGTTGACGACGACGCCGCGGTTTTTCTCGCCGATATCCTGCCGACGGCGTTCTTCGGCGCGCTGGGCGGCGAGATCCGCCCCGGCGACACGGTCGCGATCTTTGGCTGCGGCCCGGTCGGGCTGTGCGCGATCCTGGCCGCGCATCTTTTCGGCCCCGCCGAGGTTATCGCGGTCGATAGCCTGCCCTACCGGCTTGAACTCGCGCGCAAGCTCGGCGCGACCCCCGTCACGCTCGCCGAAGCGAAGCAGAAAATTCTCGACCTCACCGACGGCCGTGGCGCCGACGTCACGATCGAGGCGGTCGGCAACCAGGGCGCGCTCGACGCGTCGTTCGAGAACGTGCGCGGCGGGGGAACCGTCTCGATGGTCGGCGTGTTCGGCGAGCCGATCTATAACTTTCCGATGATGCTGGCGTTCCAGCGCGACCTGACCTTTCGCGTCGGCCTGGCAAATATCCGCGCGCATATTCCGCAGCTCGCGACACTGATCGAACACAACCGGATCGATCCGCGTCCGATCATCAGCCATACGCTTAAGCTCGACGACACTCCGCGCGGCTACCAGATTTTCGACGCGCGCACCGAAGGCGCGATCAAGGTGCTGATCAAGCCATAGCGCGCGTTGCGTATTCCAATCATTTTCCAACCAGAGGCAATTCAATGGCAGACGAACTCATCAAGATAAAAGTCGAAGGCGAAATCGCTTATCTCGGGCTCAACCGGCCCGACAAGCGCAACGCGGTCAGTGGCGCGATGCTCGAGGCGCTGCCGCGCGCGCTGCAGGAAGTAAATCGGCCCGAGGTCCGCGCCATCATCATCTACGGCGAAGGCCAGGTCTTCTCGGCGGGGATCGATTTCATGTCGCTTGCCGGAGATACCGGCGCAACCGCGGCGCCCGGCGGCGGCCCGGACATGGCGCGCTTTCGCCACTTCGTCGGCGAGTCGCAGGCCGCGCTGTCGCGGATGGAATCGATCGAGAAACCGGTTATCGGCGCCCTGCACGGATACGCCGGCGGACTCGGTCTCGAGATCGCTCTGGCCTGCGACATACGAATTGCCGCCAAGGGCACGCGCCTGGGGATGCCGGAAACGCGTGTCGGACTGGTGCCCGATGTCGGCGGCACCACGCGGCTGACCCGCACCGTCGGCTACGCGCGCGCCAAGGAATTGATCATGACGGCAAGGCTTATCGACGCCGACGAGGCGGAGCGTATCGGCCTGGTGAATCGCGTCGTCGAGCCGGGCAAGCATCTGGCCGCCGCCGAGGAACTGGCGCGCGAAATCGCGCGCAACGCGCCGGTCGCGGTCGGGTTGGCCAAGCGGATCATCGATCGCGGCCACGGCCTCGACAAGCAAACCTTCATGGAACTCGAGACCCTCGCGCAGAGCACGCTGCTGATGACCGAGGATTTCCGAGAGGGCGCCCGCGCCCTGGCCGAGCGGCGCGACCCGAAATTCAAGGGGCGCTAACGGCGCCAGGGGGCGGGGTATTCGCCGCGATCGAGGAAGCGCACGTAGTCGGCCAGGATCTCCGCGTGATCGAACGCCAGCGGTGCGGGAGGATTGCGCGGATCGCACAACGTGGCGTTTTTTGCGTCGTCGTCGCCCCGCGGCGTGCCGTTTGCCCGCGCGATATACACCACCGTGATTGTCTGGCCGCGCGGGTCGCGTTCGGGACGCGAATAGACACCCAGCAGGGCGCGAATCTCGACCTCGAGCGAAATTTCTTCACGCGCCTCGCGGACCGCGGCCTGCTCGACGGTCTCGCCAAAATCGACGAAGCCGCCGGGAATTGCCCATCCGAGCGGAAAATTGCGCCTCTCGATGAGGACGATTTTATCGCCGATTTCGGCGATCACATCGGCGGCAATCGGCGGACATTGCGGACGCGGCATAGCGCCAATTTATCACGCTGGGCACGATCGGCGAAGATCGTGCGCGGCAACCAGCGCCCATCCGGTTGACAAGCCTCGGCGCGGCACACAAAGTTCGATTCCATCATGCGTGTTGCACGTCTTTATGATTTCGGCGATATCCGCGTCGAAGAGGCCGCGCGTCCCGAGCCCGGGCCCGATGAGATTGTGGTGCGCGCCACGGCCTGCGGCATCTGCTCGGGCGATATCATGCCCTGGTACATCCGCCGCAAGGCTCCGCTGGTGCTCGGACACGAGCCGGTCGGAATCGTCGCGGCGGCGGGTGCGGCGGTAACCGGCTTGCGTCCGGGCGACCGCGTCTTTGCGCATCATCATGCGCCGTGTTTTGAGTGCGCCGCATGCCGGCGCGGCGAGTACGTGCAGTGCGCGACCTGGCGCGCCACCAATCTGCGTCCGGGCGGGATGGCGGAATACTTTCTGGTCGAGGCGCCCAACCTCCGCGACACGCTCAAGCTGCCCGACCATATCGACGACGCCAACGGAGTCCTAATCGAGCCGGCGGCGTGCGTGGTGAAATCGCTCAGACGCTCGGGACTGAAAAAGGGCGAATCGATCCTGATAATCGGGCTCGGAATCATGGGCATGATGCACGTGAAGATCGCGCGCGATATTGGCGCGGGATTTATCATCGGCGCCGACCTCTTCGAGGCTCGCGCAACGCGCGCGCGAGAGCTTGGCGCCGACGCGGCGATCGTCGTCACCGGCGACAACCTGTTCGAGCAGGTGCGCGAAATCACCAACGGTGCGATGGCTGACGTCGTCATCGTCGGGCCTGGTTCGAGCAAGGCTATCGCCACCGGAATCGCTTGCGCGGGCAAGGGCGCCACCGTGGTGCAGTTCACCGCAACTCCGCCGGAAGACGAGCTGCTGGTTAAGCCGCACGATCTCTATTTCAACGAGACGCGCCTGGTGCCGAGCTACTCGTGCGGGCCCGATGAAACGCGCGCGGCGCTGAAGCTGGTCGAGCGCGGGATAATCAGCGCCGCCGAGCTGGTGACGCATCGTTTCGAGCTTGCGCAGATCACGCAGGCCTTCGCCACCGCGCAAACTCCGCAATCGCTCAAGGTGATCGTTACTTTCGGGGAATAGAAGAAACCGCAGATTACGCGGATTTCACGGATTCAGATTGAAGGAGAAATGACGCGGACGCCGCCGCCGCGCGTCCCGCGTATCGCTCTGGAAATCCTAATCTGTGAAGTCCGCGTAATCCGCGGTTTCTCTGTCTTTGCCTGAAAGAAATAGGGCGGATGCTTGCGCATCCGCCCTTGTCATCAAGCTGTGAAAACTAAATTACGGAGTGGTTGACGGAGCAGCCGCCGGCGGAGCGCCCGCGTCTGTACCACCAGCCGCCGCGCCCGATTCAGGCGCCGCT
>DATLTX010000180.1:0-6776 GCA_035533435.1 Binataceae bacterium (SeqCode) | reverse complement strand
CTTGTCCACGGTCAGGGGATCGTACTGATTCTGCTTGAGCATCTCGACCAGACGCGCTCCCCGATTCAGCAGGCGCTGCGAGGCGGGATCGAGGTCCGAGCCGAACTGCGCGAACGCCGCCATTTCCCGATACTGCGCAAGGTCGAGCTTGAGCGTGCCGCCGACCTGCTTCATCGCCTTGATCGCGGCCGAGAACATCACCCGCGAAACCGACACCCCGACGTTCACCGCCGGACGCACGTTCGAGTTGAACAGATCCTTGTCGAGAACGATCTGCCCATCGGTGATCGAAATGACGTTGGTCGGGATATAGGCCGAGACGTCGCCTTCCTGGGTTTCGATAATCGGCAGCGCGGTCAGCGACCCACCGCCGTTTTCCTTGCTCATCTTGGCGGCACGTTCGAGCAGCCGCGAATGAAGATAGAACACGTCGCCGGGATACGCCTCGCGTCCCGGAGGACGGCGGAGCAAAAGCGATAGTTGGCGGTAGGCCTGCGCGTGCTTGCTCAGATCGTCGTACACCAGGAGCGCGTGCTTGCCGCTGTCGCGGTAGTACTCGCCCATCGTGCATCCGCAATACGGCGCGATAAACTGGAGCGGCGCCGACTCCGACGCCGTCGCCGCCACGATCGTCGTGTACTCGAGCGCGCCGTAGCGTGCGAGCTTTTCAACCACCTGCGCAACGGTCGAGCGCTTCTGCCCGATCGCAACGTAGACGCACTGCACGCCCTGCCCGCGCTGATTGATGATCGTGTCGATCGCGATCGCGGTCTTGCCCGTCTGGCGGTCGCCGATAATCAGCTCGCGCTGACCGCGGCCGATGCAGAGCATCGAGTCGATCGCCTTGATCCCGGTCTGCATCGGCTCTTTGACCGGCGAACGGGCGATGATTCCCGGCGCCTTGATCTCGATTCGCCGCGTCTCGGTCGATTTGATCGGTCCCTTGTCGTCGATCGGCTGGCCTAGCGCGTTGACGACCCGCCCGAGCAGCGCGTCACCTACGGGCACTTCGGCAATTCGCCCGGTTCGTTTGACCTCGTCGCCTTCACGGATCGCCTGCGGATCGCCGAACAGCGCGGCGCCGACGTTGTCCTCTTCGAGATTGAGGACGATCCCGTAGATCTGATGCGGGAATTCGAGCAACTCGCCCGAGGCCGCGTTGTCCAGCCCGTAGATCCGCGCGATACCGTCGCCGCAAGAGAGCACGCGGCCGGTTTCGCGAACCGAAATCTGGCCTTCGAAGCCCTTGATTTCGTTCTTCAGGATCTCGCTGATTTCAGATGGTCGAAGGTCCGCCATAATAGATGACTTTTCCGCTCAGACTTGTCCGGCGAGCCGCTGCTGCGCGAGCGCAAGCCGCGTCGCAAGGCTGCCGTCGTAAATTTTTCCGCCGAGTTCGGCCACCACTCCGCCCAACAATTCCTTATCGACTTTTACAGTCGGAATAATTTTCTTGCCGGCAATTCCCTCGAGCCCGGCCACCACCCGCGCGACTTCCGCGTCGCCCGGCGCGACCGCGAAGGTCAGCGTCGCACGCGCCCGCGAGAGCATCGCATCAAGCTGATCGCTATACGCCTGCGCGATCGCGCCAATCTCATCGATTCGCCCGTGCCGCGCGATCACGACCGCGAACGAGCGCAAGGGAAAGCTGAGTTCGAGCTTTTCCGCAATTTTCGCCATCGCCTCCTGCCGCGCCGTCTCGCTGACCTCCGGCGAAGTCAGCCGCGCGCTGAGTTCCGGCGAGCCGACCAGAGCGGCCAGCCGCTCGAGTTCGAGCCCCCAATTCTCGGCCTGTCCGCGCTCTGCAATCTCGAGCAGCGCGCGCGCATAGCGCTTGGCGACTCGCGAGCCTTTCATCGCCGCCCCTCCTGCCCGAGCTTGTCCATGAAGCCCTCGATAAGCCTGCCCTGATCGTCGCCGCTGAAGTTGCGCGCGATCAGGTCGCGCGCAAGATTGGCCACCGCCACCGCAAGCCGCTCGCGCACCCGGCGCTGCGCCGCTTCGGTCATCGCGCCCGCGGTCATCTGGCTGTCGTGCTTCAGTCGTTCGGTGTGCGCCTTGGCGATCTCGCCGATGCGCGCAATCTGGTAGCTGGTCTCGGTCTCGAACCCGGCCTTGATCCGCGCGAGCTCCGCGTCGAGCGCGGCCTTGCGCGCCTCAGCCGCGCGGGCCAGAGCGTCGGCCTCGGCCATCGCGCTTTGGGCTTTTTCAAGGCTGGCGCGAATCGAGGCGGCGCGATCGGTGAAAAAACTCCTGGCCAGCGGAAGCGCGAACCGGATGAGGATAAACAAAAACGCGACGAAGTTCGCCGCGAAGAACCCGAGCGTCAGCCACGAGCCCGCCGGCTCCTTGCCGGCCTCGGCGGCGCGCGCGAGCGAGGGCATCAGCGCGCCGGCGCCGACAATAGTTACATAGAGCTTATAGACTGATCGCTTCATCTCGATTAATCGCGTTTTCACGCCCGGCTTGCGCGTCTTCAGTTGTTTGATTCGCCCGCGCCCGCGCCGTCAACCGGACGGCCCAGGATTCGTACCGCCAACTCGGCGCCCAGATTATGGCTCATCGCTTCGAGCTGCTGCTCGGCCGCGGCGAGCTCGCTTTCGATCTTTGCGCGCGCGGCTTCCAGCGCCGCGTGCGTTTGCGCTTTGGCCGCTTCCATCAGTTGCGCGGCTTCGGCCTCGGCGGCCCGGCGATGCGTTTCGCGCATCGCGATCGCGTCGCGGCGGATTTCCGCGATGCGCTTTTCGCGCTCGTCGTCGTCCGTGCGCGCTTCTCTGATGAGTTGCTCGGTGCGCTCGCTCAGGCTCCGGAACCGATCTTCACGTTGCGCCAACAGGTTCAGGAACGGGCGAAAAAACAGCCGGCTGAATATAAACCAGAAAACCAGAAAGGACACAATCAGGGTGAAATAGGTCCCCCAGTTCGGCGGGATATGCATTTTACGGCGTCTCCCCGGCGGGGTTTCTGGATAGCGACAGCATCGATGATGTCAGGAAAGCGAGCTTGCGATTGGCCGCAAAGATCAGGCCTGCTTCTGCCCTCCGGCGGCGGCCTGAAGCGGCCGCTCCTCCTTGGGAAAAACGGTGATCTTGCGATCCTCGCGCACGCCCTCGGGCTGCATCGAGCAATGCCCCTCGAACTGCGCGCCCTCATGAACCACCAGGACTGGCGCGGTCAAATTGCCGATTACCTTGGCCGACGGACGAATCTCGATCCGCTGCGTCGCGATGATATCGCCGCTCACCTTGCCTGAGACCAGCACCGACGCCGCGCGGATCTGCGCGGTCACCGTCGCCGTCTCGCCGATCGAGATACTTTCTTTGGCGCTAATTTCGCCATCGACCTCGCCGTCGATTCGCGCCGGGCTCTCGAACGAAAGCTTGCCGCTAATCCTGGACCCGCGGTCGAGGTAGGCTCGCCCTTCCGCCTGCCCTGCCGGACGAGCTTGCACGGCGGGAGCGGCGCTCGATTGCGCAAGAGCGGGACCCTGCGCCGACGACGACGGCGCCGCCTGCGGCGTGGATACGGACCCCGGCTTCGGAGTCTTTTCTGGCTCTTTGTTGAACAGCGCCATCGCGAACCGCTCCCCGGCGAGATGCAGCCCTCGCCTCTACTAAAATATGAGCTCCCGGATGGCTAATATCCAATGTAAATGAGGGTGTCAAATTAACCGGGCACCCAATGTGAGCGGCAATCCGATTCGCGCGCGCGGCGCGCATCCGCGCACGCCCGGCCGCAGCCCGAAATGCCAGCAAAAGCGCACGAATCCCGCGTCCTCGGACTCGCGATTAGCCTCGCCGCGGGCGCGGTTGTAGTTTGATCGATAATTCCCGAGCCGCACGCGGACCGCGCGGTTTGCGCTTCGCCGCGGAACTCGCCCGGCGGCTCCGCCTACGAGAAGACTCGCGGGCACACTCGCAAGGAGATTCGATAATGGCCACGATTCCCGACAAGTTCCACGACCTCATCCATGTCAAGAAGTCCTTCGCCCATCTCGCCACGGTCATGAAAGACGGCTCTCCGCAGGTGACGCCGGTATGGTTCGATGAGACGGGCGGAAAGATTCGCATCAACACCGCGCGCGGGCGCGTGAAGGCTCGCACCCTCAAGCCCGGCGCGCGCGTCGCGATGTCGATCATCGATCCCGACGATCCGTATCGCTACGTCCAGATTCGCGGCACCGTCATCAGCGAGACCGAACAGGGCGCCGCCGCGCATATCGATTCGCTGGCCAAGAAGTACCTCGGACGCGACGTATATCCGTTTCACGATCCCGCGCACGCGCGCGTGATCTACGAGATCGAGCCGACCTCATTCCAGAGCAACCGCTAACCGGCGATCGGCGGCGTTGTCTCGGGGCATCGGCGCGGCCTAAGATTTGTCCCGAATCGATGGAACCCAATCCGCATCAGGCGCGGCAGCCGAAGGTCTATCTCGAGACCTACGGATGCCAGATGAATGTCGCCGACTCGCAAACGGTGAGCGCGATAATGCGCCGCGCCGGCTACGCGAACGCCGAGCGTCCCGAAGACGCCGACGTGATCCTGCTCAACACCTGCGCGATTCGCGAGCACGCCGAAGAACGCGTGCTCGGCCGCCTTGGCGATCTGGCGCGGCTCAAGCACGCGCGCCCGGAAATCAAGCTCGGTCTGCTCGGATGCATGGCGCAGCATAATCGCGCCGCGCTCGCCCGCAAAGCCGCCTACCTCGACGTGATCGCGGGACCCGACAGCTATCGCCGATTACCCGAACTCCTCGCCCGCGCGGGCTTCGATCCGGCCGTCGATGTCCGCCTGGATCGTGCTGAGACTTACGCCGACATCAGTCCCGAGTATCCCGATGGCGTGCGCGCCTACGTCACGATAATGCGCGGATGCGACAAATTCTGCGCGTTCTGCGTCGTGCCCTATGTGCGCGGACGCGAGCGCTCGATCGCGCCCGCCGACCTGATGCGCGAGATTCGCGGCCTGGCCGAACGCGGCGTGCGGGAAATCGTGATGCTCGGGCAGACCGTTAACGCCTACCGCTCCGGCGACACCGACTTCGGCGCGATACTCAAAATGACGGCGCGGATCGACGGAATCGAGCGAATCCGCTTCACCTCGCCGCATCCCGCCGAAATGACCGAATCGGCAATCGAGGCGATAGCGTCGGAGCCAAAGGTGATGCCGCATCTGCATCTGCCAGTGCAATCCGGCTCCGACCGCATCCTCGCCGCGATGGAACGCGGATACACAGTCAAAGAATATCTGTCTCTGGTAGACAAGGTCCGCGCGGCGATTCCGGGAATCGCAATTTCGACCGACATAATAGTAGGCTTCCACGGCGAAGAGGACAGAGATTTCGAGGAAACCCTCGCGATAATGCGCACGGTCAGCTACGACCAGGCATTCTCATTCAAATACTCAGTCCGCGAGAACACGCGAGCCTATCGCCTGGGCGATTCGGTCAGCGAAGAAGAAAAAGGCCGCCGCATCGCCGCCGTAATCGCACTCCAGGAAACAATCTCACTCGAGCGCAACCGCGCCACCCTTGGCCAAGTATTCCCAGTCCTGATAGAAGGCCCCGCCCGCCGCGGCATCGGCCTCCTCGCCGGCAAAACCCCCCAATTCAAGACCGCGATTTTCCCGACCGGAGATACGACCCGCACGGGCGAGACAGTCGCAGTCCGTGTCGAATCCGCCACCGGCCACACGCTAACCGGCTCGATCCTGGCGGCGTAGCGCGCCGCCCAGAGCGGCGATCGTCAGGATTTTCTCCGACTCCACTCAGGGTTTGTGAGTTCATCCAGAATCCGGGATTCCTCGCGTGGCTTGGTGGCACCGGCTTCAGCCGGTGTCGGTCACAGGCTAAAGCCTGTGCCACGAGGAATCCCGGATTCCGAATAAACTCATACACTCTGAGCTTTGCCGAAGGGACTTGCGCAACGCTCGCTCAGGATGACACTCATAAACGGCTGCTAAAAGAAAATCAAAAACTCATAGCGCGGCACCGATCCGGCCAGTCTTTACTTCAACGGCGCGTCCAACGTGTACAATCCGGAGATTCAGAACATGCTCTCGCAGGTCGGCGCGCAGGGACTCTCCAACCCCGGAACCGGCTCGGGTGGATTTTCCCCAGCGGGCGCGTTCATCGCTCCGCCCTCAGGCGGCGGTCAAGAGAGCTACTGGCAGTGGGTTGGGAACCAAGATCTGTCCAATCTGGAAGGTAATTTCTATATTTCTTCGGGTAATAGCGAGGGCGGCGCTGAGTACACTCCGGTAGGTCCGATTATCCAGGGGATCGAGAGCCTGATATCATTCTTCGAATGGCTTTTCGGCGGCGGCAGCTCCCCGCCGATCCCGCGCCAACTGATGCATCGCCGCCATCCGCTCTATGCGGCGATTCTGGGTATCCTGGAAAGTCTGATACCGACGGAGGCGTCGCCCGTTTCAGCGATTTTCGCGGGACTAGGCGCTGCACCTTCTAATGTCCCTCCGCTACAGCGGGCGGATTATTCTGGCCAGGTTATCCTGGTTGGATCGCAGAAATCGGGACCTCGGAATCCGGAATCCGCCTATGCGGATTGTCTGCAGAAGCACTTATACACTGGCGGCAACAGCCCGCTTCTTCGCATATGTTTCGGAGGTTCTGTCGCGTGTCTTGCGACCTTGGGAGAGCCAGTGCCATGCGTATTCGGAATACCAGCCTGCCTGGGAACGATCGGCGTCAAACCTTGTTGTGCGCAAATTGCAAACGGCGGTAACTCAGCTTGCCTTGATAACCTTGAGCCCCCG
>DATLTX010000179.1:0-3377 GCA_035533435.1 Binataceae bacterium (SeqCode) | reverse complement strand
AATCCAATCCCGATCGTGATTCCGTGCCATCGCGTGATCGGCTCGGACGGCACTCTTACCGGTTACGGCGGCGGCCTGCCGCGCAAGCGCTGGCTGTTGGCGCATGAAGGCGTCGAGTTGCCACTCGGTCGAGGAGAAAATCCGGCGCTCCGCTGATCGCCTAATCGTACCGAGCGAACCCCTGTCCCATTGCCGCACGGGAAGGTGAACTTGAGGCGGAAATTGCGCTGCAGGATCCGGATGGATTGTGTGCTCGAAACTGTCTGAAATCTCTTAATCCGTGTAATCTGCGTAATCTGTGGATTCTTCTCTTAAGAGAATCGCGATCGTGACCGTCGCGATACTGATGCTTGCGCGGGCGGCGTTTTGCGCCGACACCGGAATTCTCAAGCTCGACGTGATGGGCGATATCGGCGCGGGCGCGGCCAACGCCGCGCAAGTGATCGCCCCCGATGGAAAAGTCGCCGGCGAGGTGCGCCCCGGCGCGACGCTCGCGCTCAAGCCAGGCGCCTACAAGCTCGTGCTTCCGATCGTCGGCGGCAGTATCACCAAGGACGACGTCCAAATCGTGGCGGGCCGCACCCATACGGTGCTGATCGCGAACGTCGCGGTGATGCAGGTAAGCGTAACCGACAAGCATGGCAAGGATCCCGGGTTCGGCGTCAGCGTCACGGCGAGCGATCCTCCGCACGCGAAGATCGCGAGCTTTCTGACCGGCGAAAAATATCTGTTCGCGCCGCAACTGGTCGATGTGCACGTCGATGCGCCCCCGCAGGGCTACGATTGGCACGCCGTGCCGCTGCGGCCGGGCGAACGCGCGCGGCTGACCCTGGGCCAAATCGTACCGGCGGAGCTCGACGTGCAGACCACGCTGCAAAACCTGCCGATCGATAGCGCCACCCGCGTGGTCGTGATGCGCGCGGGCTCCCAGAGCCAGGTAGCGCAGAGCGCGCCGGGCGCGGCGCATCAGTTCAAGCTCGACCCGGGCGATTACGATATCTATGTCGAGAACGGTTCGGGCAAAGGACGCCCGACCGCATTAGTGTCGGGAATCCATCTTGACTCAGGCGCGACGGTGGAGAAAACCGTGCCGCTGGACTAGATAGATAGATCGATCAACCGAATCCAAACGGGAACCAGAGGCGAAAGCGAAATAAGATGGCAAGCGAACGGCAACGAAGCATCAAGCGGCGGCGCAAACGCAAAGAGACGCGGGAGAAAGCGAAGATTCGCGAGTCGCGCAAGAAAAAGAAGAAGCGCTAGCGCGGCGCGGTTTTCACCCTGGTTCGCGGCGCGACGGCGCCGGCGATTCGCACGAAGTTCCCTACAGGAGTTTCCACCATGGCTTACGAGACCCTGCTCTATGAGACGAGCGGAGATATCGCGACGATCACGCTCAACCGCCCGGCCCGGATGAACGCCTACACCGCCGAGATGGGCTTCGAGATTGCCGACGCGATGCTACGCGCCGACGCCGACCCGGCAGCCCGCGTGATCATCATGACCGGAGCGGGCAATCGCGCGTTTTGCGCGGGCGCGGACATGGCGATGTTCGCGTCGAACATCAAATCGCGCGAGGACGCAAAACCCGACGACGCCGAGAGCGCCTCCGAGCGCCGCCGCGGCGCAATCTCCCTGCCGATGATCACGCGCGGTCTCGCCAAGCCCACCATCGCCGCGATAAACGGCTACGCGCTCGGCGTAGGATGCACGATCCCGCTCTTGTTCGATGTGCGCGTCGCCTCGGACAACGCAAAGATGGGCGTCATCTTTCCACGCGTCGGCCTGATGAGCGAGCTCGGCTCGAGCTACCTGATGCCGCGGCTGATCGGACTGGCGCGCACCGCCGAGATGATGCTGACCGGACGCCAATACACCGCCGAGCAGTGCCTCGCGATGGGCCTCGTCAGCCAGGTCTTTCCCGCCGCCGAGATGATGACCAAAGCGCGCGAGCTGGCCGGCGAGATGCTCGAATGCTCGCCGCTCTCGCTCGCGCTGACGCGTCGCGCGCTCTACCAGGGACTCGACGGCACGCTCGAAACCGCGATGCAGTTCGAAGGCTTCGCGCTCGAAAAATGTTACGTGTCGCCCGAGCACAAGGAATACGTGAGCGCGTTCCTAGAGAAGCGCAAACCGGATTTCCGCAAGCTGAAGAAGCACGCGTAACGATGCGTCGGCGGCGCTTTGGATGTTGTGCACGATCGAAAGACTTGACCTATCCCGGCGGCGTCACTAGATTGAGATTTATTACTTAGTTGGTCTGATAAATCATAAATAGCTGCGGACGGCTGTGAACGACTCCGATCAGGCCGCAAAAAATCGAAAGGCAGGTATAAGACTATGGCACTTCATATCGGTAGCATCGCCCCGGATTTCACCCAGGAATCGACCCAGGGGCCGATCAAGTTTCACGAATGGATCGGTAATCACTGGGCGGTCCTGTTCTCTCATCCCAAGGATTTCACGCCGGTCTGCACGACCGAGCTGGGGCGCGTGGCCGCGCTCAAGCCCGAGTTCGACAAGCGCGGCGTGAAAGTGCTGGCGTTGAGCGTCGATGACGTCCCCTCGCACAAGGGATGGATCGGCGATATCGAGGACACGCAGAAGGTGAAGGTCAACTACCCGATCCTGGGCGACCCCGACAAGAAGGTCGCCAAGCTCTACGATATGATTCATCCCGAGTGGAACGACACGCTGACGGTGCGCTCGGTATTCGTGATCGACAACAACAAGAAGGTCCGGCTGATCATCACGTACCCTGCCAGCACGGGCCGCAATTTTGACGAGATTCTGCGCGCGATCGACTCGCTGCAGCTTACCGACAAGTACTCGGTCGCGACGCCGGTTGACTGGAAGCACGGCGAAGACGTGATCATCGTGCCCGCGCTGAAGGATCCGGCGGTGCTGAAAGAAAAGTTCCCGAAGGGCTACAAGGAAGTCCGTCCGTATCTGCGCCTGACGCCCGATCCTTCCAAGTAATCGGCAATAGACCGCGCATCCGCGTATCGCACAAAAGCAAAACCCGGCTCGAGTCGCTCGAGCCGGGTTTTTTCGTGGCGAATTTCGCGCCGCACCTACGGCGTCGCTATCGCGCCGAGCAGAAGGTCGATATCCGGCGTGCCGAGTCCGGTTGCGCGATCGTAGCCCGGCGTCGCGCTGAAACCGGGGACGCCGTTCCTGGAATTCGAGCCTTGCGTGACATCGCGGATTCCGGCGCCACCGTGCTTGCCGATCGAGTAGAGGGTGCGGTTGAGATTGCCGATTCGCGGCCTGCCCTTGCGCTGCGCGGCAAGCTGCGCAATTCCGGCCCAGTACGGAGCGCCAAGGCTGGTGCCGCCGATGCAGCAAGTGACTCTGCCGCCGTTGCCCCAAAAGAA
>DATLTX010000178.1:0-9162 GCA_035533435.1 Binataceae bacterium (SeqCode) | reverse complement strand
GAGTTCCCGGAGTTCGATGATGGCGGCGGCAGGCAATCGCGCGCGGATCGTGGTCGTGACGGGAGGCGCGGGCTTTATCGGATCGCATCTGGCCGACGCGCTGGTCGATTGCGGATTTCGCGTCCGCGTCGTCGATAACTTTGCGACCGGCCGCCGCGAACGCTTGAACCCTCACGCCGAGCTGTTCGACGCCGACATCCGCGATGCCGCGGCGATCGCGCCCGCGTTCACCGGCGAGGTCGATTGCGTGTTCCACACCGCCGCGCTGCCGCGAATCCCGCTATCGATCGCCAAGCCGGTCCAGACGCACATGGCCAATGTCGTCGGTACGCTGAACGTGCTGATGGCGGTGCGCGAGGCGAAGATCCGCCGCTTCATCTTTTCGGGATCGTCGTCGGTCTATGGATATCAGGATCGCCTGCCGTTCACTGAAGCGATGGCGCCGAATCCGCAGAGTCCGTACGCGCTGCAAAAATTCGTCGGCGAGGAATACGCGCGGATGTTCCATCGGCTCTACGGCGTGCAGGCGGTAACTCTCCGCTACTTCGCGGTGTACGGGCCGCGGATGGCCGAAGAGGGCGCCTACATGCTTGCGATTGCGGCTTTTCTGCGCGCGCGCCGCGAAGGCCGTCCACTCGAAATTCACGGCGACGGCGAACAGACCCGGGACTTCACCCACGTGCGCGACGTCGTGGCGGCGAACATCCTAGCGATGGACACCGAGGTCGCCGACGGCCGCCCGATCAATATCGGCTTCGGCAAGAATGTGAGCATCAACCGAATCGCGCAGATCTTCGGCGGCCCTACGGTTCATACGCCCGCCCGCGCCGGCGACATGCGCGACACCCTGGCGGACCGGACACTGGCCGAAAAGCTCCTCGGATGGACACCGCGCGTGTCGATAGAACAGGGCCTGGCCGAACTGCTCAAGGTTTAGCTTTGTAATCGCGCTGGCGGTGCGATAACGCTTTGGGCCAGGAGCGTGCGATGGCCGAACCCTATTACAAGCAGCATTGGATCGAGATCGATCCGGAACGCCACGCGGCGTATGACCAGATCCTTGCGTTTCATCCCGCGATGGAGCCGATCCTGCGCCCGCTCGAGTTGCGCGCGGGGTTGCGCGTGCTCGATGTCGGCTCGGGTCCGGGGCATACGACGCTCGAACTCGCGCGGCGGGTAGGGCCGTCGGGAAAGGTGACGGGGGTCGATATCAACGCCGAGTTCGTCGCGCGGTCGGCGGCTCGCGCGCGCGAGCAGAAATCGAATGTCGAGTTTGTGCATAGCGGGTTTCCGCCGCTGCTGTTTCCCGACGGTTCATTCGATCGCGTGTTCTGCAAGAACGTCCTCGAATATGTTGATTCCGCGCCGGCCACCGTTGCCGAGATGGCGCGGGTCGCCGCGCCCGGCGGGATCGTGGTTGCGGTGGACAGCGATTGGGATATGCTCGCGCTCGACCTTGGTCCCGAAGCCGGAGAGCTGACCGAGCGCGTGCTCGCGGCGAGCAAGTCGATCGCGATCAAGGAGCCGAAGATCGGGCGGCGGCTTTTCGGAATGTTTCGCGCGGCGGGACTGGACGATGTCAAGGCCGAGATTCTGGCGGGCGCCGACACCGCGGGGCGTTCGCTTCCGATGCTGAAGTCGAGCCTCGCGCGCTATGCGCGCGACTCGGGCCGCGTGAGTGCGCAGGAAGTGGAGCGATGGCTCGTGTCGGTCGATAAAGCGATTGCGAGCGGCAGGTTTTTCTTCGTCTTGCCGCAGTTCATCGTGCGAGGAACCAAACCGTAGCCGGCCTCGAACTCGGCCGGTCGAAAACCTGAGTGGGGGATCGTCGATGATTCCGGCGTGGCTAGCCTTCTATGACGGGATGATAGCGATCGCGCTTTTCCTGGCGGGGATACTCGGCGCCTACTTTCATCTGGTGTATCCGTTCGTCGGGTTTCAGATTGCGATGATCTGGGGCACCTTTATCGCGCTTATCGGTACCGTCGTCGGCATTGTCGCGATGGTCCGCACGAGCGCGCCTGAGCGCGCTGGCGGCCGTCCGCGCGCGAAGGTGGGACTCACCATGTCGCTGATCGTTTTCGTGCCGGTGGCGGTGCTGATCCTGTCGGGCATGAAATATCCCGGAATCAACGACATCACGACCGACTTCACCAATCCGCCCGAGTTCACGCACGCGCAGGAATTACCGGCGAACCGCAACCGCAACCTGAAATACAATCAGGCGCTGTACATGGCGAAGCAGCAGGCAGGTTATCCGCCGCTCGCGCCGCTGCACCTGAGCGATTCACCGGCGGCGGCTTTCGAGCGCGTCAAGCAGCTCGCGGCCTCGATGCCGACGTGGACGATTACGAGCACCGATCCGGCGACGATGACGATCGAGGGCGTCTGCACCTCGGGCCTGTTCCATTTCCAGGACGATTTTATAATCCAGGTGCGTCCGGGCGACGGCGGCGGCAGCCTGGTCGAGATGCGCTCGAAGTCGCGCGATGGAATCGGCGACTTCGGCGTCAACTACAAGCGAATCGTAGGGTTCTTTGCGAAGTTGCAGGCTGCGGCGTAGGAAAATCAAAGCGGCCACCAAGGCGTGACCGGCGGGACGCTGGTCCTACCGAGGTCGGGCCTGCTCATGGTCAAAAGTTCGCGAGCGCTCGGATTGTGCGCTTGACCGCGCTGGCGCGATCCTCGTTGACCGGGTTCGTAAACACGATCGCGGTGCCGATTCCGGGCGCGACCAGCGCCTGCAATTTCTCGCGCACCCGCGCTTCCGAGCCGACCAGAAGCGTCGCGTCGATCATCTCGTCGCTGACGGCTTTCATCGCGGCGTCGCCATCACGTCCGGCCGCGCGGATTCCCGCGATATCTTTTTCGAAGCCGGAGCGGGCAATCATGTTGCCGTAAAAGGTGAGCGCGCCGTAACGTGACAAGAGCTTGCGCGCGGGACGCCGCGCGGCTTCCAGATCATCGGAGATAAACGCGGTCGCGAAAATTGTCGGCTCGATCGCCTTGGAGTCGCGGCCCGCCTTCTTCGCGCCCTCAGCCAGCTCGCCTAGCGCCTGGGTGACTCGCTTGGGCGGAAAGAAGTTGAAGATCACGCCGTCGGCGATTTCGCCCGCCAGCTTGACCATCGGCTTGGACACACCCGCGAGATAGATCGGCAGCTTCTTGGTGACGGGCGGTCCTGTTTTGCCGCCGTCGAGCGGTTTTCGAATCGCGGCGACGGTCTCGCGCATCCGCGTCATCGGATCGCCCATGTCTATTTTCAGGATCGCATTCATCTCGCGATGCCCCGTGCCGAGGCCGAGGATGAAGCGTCCGCCGGTGAACTCCTGCACCGCCGCGGCTTCATTGGCGAGCAGGGCGGGATGGCGGAAGTAGATATTGCTGATCGCGGTGCCCAGCATGATGCGCTTGGTATGCATCCCGAGCGCGAGCGAGCATGCGAGTGCGTCGTTGCCGGCTTCGGTCATGAATACACCGGCCATGCCGGCATCCTCGGCGGCTTTGGACCATTCGATGAGTTTTGCCGGAGGCGAGTCGGGAAGCGTGGAAAAAGCGAGGGCGATTTTTGCCATGGTTAATTTCCTTTCGAGCGGCGATGCGACAGTTCCATCATGGGCCGCGGCTCGTCAAGAGCGCCGCGGCGAGCCGATTTGCGCGAAAACACTTCCTCTAATGTCACTGGACATTCCATCTGGCTGGTTCTACAACAAATAGTGAGCATAACGGATCGGCTTCCCCAGCCGGCGAAATCGTGCGCAGGAGGTACTATGAGGCGATTGGCTATTGGTATGATTTCCGCGGTATTTGTGCTCGCCGCGGTGAGCATCGGATCCGCCAAGGATTTGTCGAGCACCGGGCTCGAAGAGGCGTTCATCGATGCGGTCGGCACCTGCGGGCCGTCGAGCAACATCGCGGGAGCAATCGGCAAGAGTGCCGACCAGGCGGTGCAGATGGCGCTGCGCCGGGCGTTGTTTCTCGAGGCCGCTGACGACGCGGCGGGAGTGGCGGGCAAAAACGCGTCCCATGCCGAATGCCTGCAAAAAGAACTCTCCGGGCGCGGCTATACGGCCGAGCAGATGGACGCGCTGCCCGATTGCGTTTCGCAGGATTGGCCGGGTCCGCTTACCTCGCTTGGCGACTGCGTGAAAGCGAAGACGCGGCTGAGTGAAGGGCTGAAAAAGAAGTAACGAACGCACATCAACCCGAAAACGCCGGCGCAGAGAATCGATGCGCCGGCGTTTTCTTAGTCGAGCCCGTACTTTCTACGCTTGCGCCACAGCGTCGCGACGTTGATCCCGAGCATGTCGGCAGCCTCTTCGAGAGTGACCGCCTGTTCGAGCACCGACTCGATATGGCGGCGCTCAAGTTCCTCAAGGGTCTGGCTCTGATCGGGTTTGCCTGGGCCGGCCAGCAGGCGATCGGGCAGGTCGCTGAGCGTGATCGCTTCGCCGCGGCTCAAAACCACGGCGCGCTCGATGACGTTGCGCAACTCGCGCACGTTGCCCGGCCATCCGTACGCCGATAACGCGCGCATCGCCTCGGGCGCGAGCGCGAGCGGGGTCTTGTGATGCCTGAGCGCGGCCTGCTGGGCAAAGTGCGTCGCGAGGTGGGGAATCTCTCCCGGACGTTCGCGCAGCGGCGGGACGCGCAGCTCAATCACGTTGAGGCGATAGTACAAGTCTTCGCGAAAGCGCTTGTGCAGCACGAGCTGCTCGAGGTCCTGATTGGTCGCCGCGATAATGCGCGCATTGACGGTGATCGTGTTGGCGCCGCCGACCCGCTCGAAGGTTTTTTCCTGCAGGAAGCGCAAGAGCTTGGATTGCACCGCCGGCGAGAGGTCGCCGATTTCGTCGAGCAGAACGGATCCGCCCTCGGCTGCTTCGAGCCGGCCCGGCTTGTCCTTGATCGCGCCGGTGAACGCGCCGCGGACATGGCCGAAGAGTTCGCTTTCGAGCAGATGCTCGCTGAGCGTGGTGCAGGCGACTTGCACGAACGGCCCGGCGCTGCGCGGGCTGATGCGATGGATATGGCTGGCGAGCATGCTCTTGCCGGTGCCGCTTTCGCCGCTCAGCAGGATAGTCGCGTCGCTGCCGGCGACTTGCGCGGCGGTCTCAGCCAGTTTGCGGCTGTGCGCGCTGAGCGTCAGGAAGGTTTCCGGGCTCGAGAGGCGTTCGACTTCGGCGCGCAGGCGGCGATTTTCGGCGCGCAGGCTCAGCACTTCGAGTGCGCGCGTCACCACGCGGCGGATATGCTCGGCGCTGAACGGCTTGGGCAGATAGTCGTAAGCGCCGAAGCGCATCGCCTCGACCGCGTCGGGAATCGAGCCGTACGCGGTCATCATCACGACCTGCACGGCGGGGTTCTGCTGCTTGATCGATTGCAAAAGCTTGAATCCGCCCAGCCCGGCCATCCGCACGTCGCTGATCACGATTTCGGCGTCGGTGGGCGCCAGCAGCTCGAGGGCGCGCTCGGCGCTGTCGGCTTCGGTGACGCGATGGCCCGCGCCCTCGAGGCTGGCGGCGAGCATCCGGCGTATGTTGCGGTCGTCGTCAACGACCAGAATCCGTGCCAAGCGCTTCCTCCCGTATTGGAATCTCGATGGTGAATATCGTACCGCGTCCGCGGCCGCTTTGCGCGAAGATCCGGCCGTTGTGCGCCTCGACAATTTCCTTGGCGATATACAGTCCCAGACCGGCCGAGCCCATCGCGGCGTCCGCGTCGGGAAACTGCGCGTACGGCTCGAAGATGCGCGGCATCAGCTCGGGCGCGATACCCCGGCCGGTGTCGGTAACGATCGTGCGTGCGATCTGGCCTTCGCGGCTGAGCTCGATTGTGATTCGCCCGCCCGGGGAGGTGTAACGCAGCGAGTTGCCGACCAGGTTGGTGATCACCCACGGCAGCTTGATCGGATCGCCCCAGATGGGAATGGGTTGTTCGGGCGCAAGGACTTCGAGCGCGATGCTTTTTTCCGCGGCCTGAAGCGCGAGCGGGCGGCAGACCTCCGCGATCACGCGGTCGAGCAGGATCGGCCTGCGCTCGACGCCGATTCGCGCGACGCTGGTGCGCGACGCGTCGAGCAGATTGTTGGCGATCGTCGTCAGCCGGCCGATATCGTTGCGGATCGTTTCGAGCAGCTCGCGCTGGCGGGCGCTTGTGTCGCCGCGCGCCGACTCCGCCATCAGCTCCGCGCCGAGCGCCAGCGAAGTCAGCGGGGTCTTGAGTTCGTGCGACAGGGTCGCGATGAGATTGGTGCGCTGGCGCTCCTGATCGCGGATAAACGTCACGTCCTGGAGCAGAAGAATCGTCCCGAGCGGTTCGCTCGACCGTCCGGTCCACTTCAGCTCGCGGCTGATGTAGGTGTGGTCGCGCCCGCGCAGGAAGACCTTGAACTCCGCGGGCGCGCCGCCGCTGCTGTCCGGATTGCGCAGCGCCGCCAACAGCCGCGCGACGTGCGGGTTGCTTTCGGCCAGCGCATCGAGGACCGCGCCGGGTCCAGCTTCGAGCACCAGGATCGCGGCGGCGACTTCGTTGATATGGACAATCGCGCCCGCGCCGTCGAGGACGATCAGGCCGTCCTCGACGCTTTCGATAATCGCGTCGATCTTCGAGCGCTCATGGTCCAGCTCGGCGACGCGAGCCTTGTAATCGCGCGCCGCCGCCGTGTCGATCGACGTCGCCAGACCGCGAATCTGGCGGCGTGACCGTACGCGCGACCATAGCGCAGCGGCTATTGCACCGGCGAAAAATGCGAGTGCGATTTTCAGGGATGGAAGCACGCGTGACCACCGCTGTCCGCGGCCGGAGAACTCGGAATATTCCGCGACGGCATAGCCATATTGTAGCGCGCGGATCGCTTGAAGTGGCATCGATGCGGCGCCGGTTCATTGCAAATTGCACGAATGAAATTCAAGCATCGTCGTGCCGAATGCAAGCGGACGAGAGCCGAAGCCTCTGGATTTGCTGGAGTTTTACCGGGGACTGCAAATTGCATCTCATAGTGCGGGGCCGAGGCATTGGTATGCCTGCGGGATCCGCGGAGGACTTTTTGGCTGCGACTGTTAAAGGGCCGGGCGCCATCGGTGAAAATCCGGCAGCGGCGCCCGCATCGAAAAAGCAAACCCGCGCGATCGTCGTCACGACCGGGATGCTCGCGTTCATTTCGTTCTGGCGGGCGGCGGCCGTCGTGCTCTGCGACCTCGCCTCGACGGCGTATTACATCGGCGGAATCGTCGAGGGCGCGGTCGGCAAGTCGGCGCCATATTTCATCCTGGGGGTGATGCTGTTCTCGTACGCGGTGCGCGCGGTGTACGTCGAGTCGTGCTCGATGTTCACGCGCGGGGGCGTGTACCGCGTTGTCAAGGAAGCGATGGGCTCGACGCTGGCGAAGCTCAGCGTCTCGGCCCTGATGTTCGACTATATCCTGACCGGGCCGACCAGCGGCGTGTCGGCCGGACAGTACTTGGTTGGGTTGATCAACGAGCTGCTGAAGCTCGCGCATGTCGCGATAACGCTGCCGCCGGACTTCACCGCCGCGCTCTTCGCCATCGGATGCACGGTTTATTTCTGGTGGCAGAATATTCTCGGGATCGAAGAATCGAGCGGCAAAGCGATGCGCATCATGCAGGTCACCACCGTGATGGCGGTGATGATGATCGTCTGGTGCGGCCTGACGATTTACCTGCGCGGCTCGCACCTGCCGCCGCTGCATCTGAATTTTCCTGACAGCTCGCTCGGATGGCTGGCGCATACGCCGGCGGCGCGGACGTTTGGCGCGTTCGGAATTTTGATCGCGTTCGGCCATTCGATACTCGCGATGTCGGGTGAAGAGTCGCTGGCGCAGATCAATCGCGAGATCGCGGCGCCCAAGCTCAAGAACCTGCTCCGCGTCGGATTTATTATTTTCATCTACAGCCTGCTGCTGACCTCGCTCATCTCGTTCTTTGCCGTGATGATCATCCCGGACAGCGTGCGGATGCCACTTTACGGCGACGACCTGATCGGCGGGCTTGCGATGTACGTGGTCGGACCACTGTGGCTGCGCCTGGCGCTGCGCGCGTTCGTGGTGTTCGTCGGATTTCTGATCCTGGCGGGCGCCGTGAACACCGCGATTGTCGGCTCGGTGGGGGTGCTGACGCGCGTAGCCGAAGACGGCGTGCTGCTCGACTGGTTTCGCCATCCGCACCGGAAATTCGGCACCAATTACCGGATCATAAACATGGTCGCGATTCTGCAAATCGCGACGATCATCCTGTCCAGGGGCGATATGTACGTGCTGGGCGAGGCGTACGCCTTTGGCGTTATCTGGAGCTTCGTCTTCAAGACGCTCTCGGTGCTGGTGCTGCGTTACAAGCACAAGTATCAGCGGCTGTGGCGCGTGCCGCTCAACCTGAAATTCTTCCGCCCGGGCGGCCAGGATTTTCCGCTCGGACTCGCGCTCACGTTTCTGGTTCTGTTCATGACCGCGGTGGTGAATCTGTTCACCAAAGAGGTGGCGACGATCGCGGGCATCTCGTTCACGGTCGGGCTGTTCGTGGTTTTCGAGATATCGCAGAAGATCAACGGACAGGCCGAGCACGCCTACGGCGAGGAGCCGGAGAAGTTCAATCTCGAGATGGTCGATGAAGAGCATCTCGACGCCGCGCATCTGAAACTGGATGCGGCGGTCAAGCGGATTATCGCGATCCGCGATCCCAACAATCTCGCCCATCTGCATCGCTACCTCGCCGAACCTGACAGTGCGGAACTGATCGCCGTCACAGTGCGCAACGAAAAGGGCCTCGCCTCGAGCGAAGGCGCCCAGGACTTCACCGATTCCGAACAGAAGCTCTTCAGCCGCGTGGTCAAGGTCTGCGAGGATCACGGCCGCGCGGTAACGCCGCTGGTCGCGGTCTCGAACGACCAGGTCTATGCGATCGCGCGCGTGGCATACGTGCTGGGCGCCGAGGAGGTCGTGATGGGCGTGTCGGCGCGGTTCAGCTCGGACGTTCAGCTCGAGAATTTCGCGATGCACTGGGGCTCGCTCGCCGAGAGCGACCATCACGTGAAGGTCCGCGTGCTGTCCGAGACGCAGGACATCCGCGCCGAGTTGTAGCCGCAGGCGGGCATGGCGGCGCGCACTTTCGCTTGCGTTGCGCGGACGGGGCCGAATCACGGTGGGTT
>DATLTX010000177.1:0-4077 GCA_035533435.1 Binataceae bacterium (SeqCode) | reverse complement strand
GTCGCCAAGCTCGAGCCCGCGCTCGCCGCCGGGCAAATCGTTATCGACATGAGCACGATCGCGCCCGCGGCGGAACGCGCGATCGCCGCGCGTCTGAAAGCGCGCGGCGTCGATTACCTGGACGCTCCCGTCTCTGGCGGCGACGTCGGCGCGCGCGACGGCACGCTCACGATCATGGCGGGCGGCGACGCCGGTGCTTTCGCGCATGCGCGTCCCATCCTCGAACTGCTGGGGCATCGCGTGACTCTGATGGGCCCGTCGGGCGCCGGGCAATTGACCAAGCTGTGCAATCAGGTCGCGGTCGCCGTCACGCTCGAGGCCGCAGCCGAGGCGCTATGCCTGGCCAACGCCGGAGGCCTCGATCCCGAGCGCGTGCTCGAGGCGATCGGCGCGGGCGCCGCGGCTTCATGGCAGCTCAAGGCGCTGGGGCCGAAGATGATCGCGCGTGACTGGACGCCAGGATTCTTCATCAAGCTGGTCCGCAAGGATTTGCGCCTGGTCGCCGACGCCGCGCGCGACGCCGGTGTCGCGCTGCCGGGGCTTCGCCTCGCGGCCTCGATGTTCAACACCGCCGCGGCGATGGGACACGACCTGGACGGGACCCAGGCGCTCGCGGCGGCACTCGACACTATCGCCGCCTTGAAGTAGTACGAACTCATCACCGCAAAACCAATAACCCCGAAACCACAATCAACCGAATCGGTTTGGAGGCTACGATGGCAACTGAGCATCTTCTGTCTGAATTGAAAGATCGCGTTTTGTACCTGACGCTTAACCGGCCCGACAAACTCAACGCGATGAGCGGCGAGATGATGTCGGCGCTGGTCGAGAACCTCTCGCGCGCCGCGCACAACTCGAACGTCGGATGCGTCGTGCTGACTGGCGCGGGCCGCGGCTTCTGCGCGGGCGGCGATATTGGCGGGATGCGCGAACGCAACGAGTCCAGCGGCCCCGCACCGACGATCGAGGATCGCGTCGCCGGATTGCGCCATGGCGAAGAGGCCTCGCTGATGCTGCATGAGATGTCCAAGCCCACTATCGCCGCGATCAACGGACCCGCGGCGGGCGCGGGCTTGAGCCTCGCGATGGCGTGCGATATTCGCATCGCGGCCGACAACGCGCGGCTCGGGACCGCATTCGCCAAGGTCGGCTTTTCGGGCGACTACGGCGGCACCTGGTCGCTCACCCGGCTGGTCGGCTCGGCCAAAGCGCGCGAGCTTTATTTCACCGCCGATATTATCGACGCCGCCGAAGCCCTGCGGATCGGTCTGGTAAATCGCGTCGTGCCGGCCGCGACGTTTCGCGATGAAGTCACCAAGCTGGCGAAAAAGATCGGCAACGGACCGTCGATCGCATACACCTACATGAAGGCCAACTTGAACGAGGCGATCAACCACGACTTCCGCCAGCTACTCGATCGCGAAGCCTGGGGGCAAACGATGACCGGCCGGACGGAAGACCATCGCGAGGCGGTAAAAGCCTTCCTCGAAAAACGCGAACCAACCTTCAAGGGACGGTGATCTTGAAGCACGCGCCCACAGTGAAGCATCGCTTTCGCTCACGTGCCGGCGTCGAGAAGTTCTGGCGCGAAGTCAAAGACGTTGGTGCGCGCAAAGGCCACCGCAAGCCGGCCGAAGAGCGCTACGCGCTTGGGCTATATCTGCTCGCGCGCGCGACGTATGACCTGATTGATTACCCCGTGATCGCGGACCAAGGCGAGGCTCCGGATTTTCTGATCCGGGAGGGCGACGGCCCCACCATCGGTCTCGAAGTCACCCGGGCGACCAAGCCCGCCCTGCAACGCGCGATGACTTTGTCCGAGCGATCCAATGGGGATTCCGCGATCGATCTCTCAGATGGCGGATGGCTGCCCGGGGAACGTGAGAAGATCTGGCTATCGCGGGTTCACGCCGCGACTGAGCAAAAGATCGAACTGCTGCCTTCTTATCGCAGAGCGTCACGGCATGATCTTTTGATCTACGACGACTCGCCGACGCTCGGAGTTGATCGCAAAGTCGTGCTTGCCGAAACACGAAAATGGATTTGCAAGAAACGGCCACGCTCCCCGCTGCTCGGCAAAGTTTCGATCATCATCTCGCTCGATGTGATCTACGACGTTGACGGCGAGTGCCGAACTCTTCCCTTTCTCGACCTGGAGTCGCCGGAGCGTTTTCCCGATCTGGGATCTCGGGTCGAATTTGCCGCGCAAAAGGCGGTCCGCGACGAGCTGCATAGAAGCGGCTCACGATGAAGAAGGCGCCGTGGATGTGGTTGCTCGCCGGTCCAAACGGCGCGGGAAAGAGCACCACAGGGCGGGAGTTGTTGGCCGGCTTCGGAATCGAAGAACTGCTCAATCCTGATGAGTTCGCGGCTCGGCTTGGGCAGAGCGACGCAATGGGTACGCAGCGGCGGGCCGGAATCGAGACGATCACGCGCGAGCGGATGCTAATCCAGACCGGCAGATCCTTTGCGCGCGAGACCACTCTCGCTGGCCGAACGATTCTCGCAACGATAGTTCGCGCTCGAAGTTTCGGTTACCGGATCGGACTGATTTACGTCGGCCTCGGAAACGTCGAGCTGGCGATAAGCCGCGTCCGCGTTCGCGTAGCGAAGGGTGGCCACGACGTACCGGAGGTGGACATTCGCCGCAGATACATCCGTAGCCTCGGGAATCTTAGACAGGCGGTGCTTCAGGCCGACCAAGCGCACATCCTCGACAATTCCTCCACGCGCCATCCGGCAATCCGACTGATGGAGCTTCGCGCCGGAAAGATCGTATATCAGCTTGAGAGACTGCCGCGATGGTTACGGCTGGCATTGGGTTCAGGCGGCTCTAAACGATCCGCCAAACGGAGGTAATCACTAATGGATTTCCACACGATAATTTTTGAAGCGCGCGACGCGATCGCGAAAATCACGCTCAACCGGCCCGAGCGGATGAATGGCTATAGCGAGCCGCTCGTCAAGGAAACGCTCGCCGCGATCGATCTCGCACGCCAGGATGACGCGATTCGCGTGCTCATCATCACCGGCACCGGCCGCGCGTTCTGCGCCGGCGGCGATATTAGCGGCGCGCCCGACACCCGCTCGAGCTTCCACGGCCATCCGATGCGCCATCTGCTCGAAATGCGCGAGGGGTTTCATCAGCTCGTCCTGTCGCTCAATCGCTTCGACAAGCCCGTCATCGCGTCGGTCAACGGCGCCGCTGTCGCGGGCGGGCTGACGCTCGCGCTGTGCTGCGACTTCCGGATCGCCTCGGACCAGGCGCGCCTGGGCGACACCGCGCTCAAGTTCGGGCTCTTGTGTGACGAAGGTGGCGCGTACTTCTTTCCGCGCTTCATGGGGATGGACCGCGCGCTCAAGATGACGATGCTGGCCGAAGTTTATGACGCCAAGACCGCGCTCGAACTCGGCCTGGTCACCGAAGTCGTGCCGCACGCGAAGCTTGAAGGGCGCACGATGGAGTTCGCGCGCCAACTCGCCGACGGGCCCCCGCTCGCGATCCGGATGGCCAAGCGCATGATGTACAAGCAGCAGGAGATGACGCTGGCCAACGCGCTCGAGGACGCCGCGCTCTCCGTGATGATCACGAATCCGTCCGAAGACGTGCGCGAGGGCACTGCCGCGTTCCGCGCCAAGCGCAAACCCAGCTTCAAAGGGAAATAAGAGAAAGCATCCACAGATTGCCAGACAGATTTTCAGAAGCGAGCGCCGCCTCAGCGGCGCTCGCCGCGTCTCTTAATCAGTGAAATCTGTGTAATCTGTGGATTGTCTTAAAGGAGATACTTCGCCATGCCGATGAAAAAAAACGCAATCGACAAACTTCTCAAGGAACCGCAAATCGCCGTGATCGCCGCCACGGCGCCCGACGGAGCGCCGCACGCGGTTCCGACCTGGTACGAATATCGCGCCGGCGAGATCGTGTTTCACACCGCAGCGAGCGCGTTCAAGTACAAATGCCTTGCCCACGATCCGCGTGTCACGCTCGTCGTCGATACGCGCAAGGCGCCCTACAAGTGCGTGATCCTGAAAGGCCGCGTCACGATGACCGAAGCCAAAGACGACGCGCGCCTCAAG
>DATLTX010000176.1:0-14909 GCA_035533435.1 Binataceae bacterium (SeqCode) | reverse complement strand
CCGCACGCGCAGGCGACCACGCAGCGACGGTATTCGGGATGGATTGCGGCTTTCATTTATTCAACTCTCGGGGTCCAATCTCTTGTCCTGAAGGATACCATCCGGGGCGATCCCACACAATTCACCGCTCCGATGCCTTTCCGAAAACAAATTTAACCATGATCCTTGTTGGCGCAATCTTTGCCTTCCTGGCAACGGCGCCAGCGACTGCCGACCCTGCGAGCGCGGCCTCCAGGTTCGATTCAGCCGCGAAAGCGTCCAAGGTTCCAATCCCGCCGCAGGCGAACCGATCGCCGGCGACGGCAGCGCCGGGATTCGCGCCCGACAGCGAGACGATCTTTTCGCCGATCCTCGAGCTTGCGCCGCCGGGCCCGCAGCGCGCGGCGCGCGCGATCGCTATCTTCGATCGCCAACTCGTCTTCCAGCGCGCGATCTCGTTTCATCCCGAACTTGACGACGCCCTGACCCGGCTGGTCGAAAAGATGCCGCCGCGCGAATCGACCCTGATTCGCGCCTCTGCGCTGTACTCGCAGGCCGATATTCCGTGGCTCGAGCTCAAGGACGGAGCGCATCAGATTTCCGTGGCGGGCGCGCCCCATTTAACCGATTACCGCTACAAGCTGACGGATAAATATGTGAGCCCCGAGTCGCCCGAGCATATGGCCGGACAATTCACCGTCACGCCCGTTGCGGCGCCGGAGCCGGCCGGAAATGTCTCCAACGTTACCGGCGCGCTCGGCGGTGAGTTGCTGATGAACACCTACCCGGCCAGCGCCGCCGTCGATCTCGCGGGCGCGGCGCTCAGCCAGGTTCACGGCAGCCTGAAAGCTCCGTGGGACACCGCGCCCGGCCAATTCAATGATCACGATCGTGCGGCGCTCGCGCGGTTTCATCGCGAGATGCCGGCGCTCGCGGCCAAGCTCGATCGCTATCTCATCTTTCACAACGTCGTCGACGAGTTCGACGGACCCGGCGGCCCGGTCGTGCTGTTCAACGCCGAGGTTGAAGTCAAAATGGACGCGCTCAAGGCCTATCCGCATCTGTACGACTTCTATCGCAAGGTTGCGCCGGTGCTCGTGGCGGAGTCCGCGATCGAGGACTCTGCGGGGAACTACTGGATGCGCACGCGGTTCGAGCGCGGCCGGATGCATCTGACGTTCATGGACCGCGACGGCCTGCTTACCCCGTTCGACAAGAACTATCGTCCCGCCGGCGCAGGCATCGCACTCGGCGGCGTGACGCACGGCGGCTACCGGACCGAAGCTGCGGTGCGGGTGTACAGGCTTGGAATGGTTTTCGGGCTGGGTAACCTGGGCTTCACCACCGACTATCGGCGCGACGGCGACTCGATAGTCGCGGTGAGCACGATGAATGCGGTGCCGGAACTGATCGCGCCGCCCGGTATCCACAAAGTGATCGATTTGATCGCGGGCGAATTCCTGCGCGTGATGGCGCAGGGCAACGGCGGATTGACTTCGACCTTTGCGTCGCGGCGCCTCGATGAAGGGCTCGATCGCTACGCGCTCGGCTTCACCGGCGAATTCGAGTACTCGCCGACGCTCGAGTTTCTCGCCAGGGTGGGCGATGCTATCGCCGATCAGCATAATGAGACCGTGCGTATCGAAGAGCGCAAGTTCGGCGAGGAACTCTTCGATGCATTTGCCAGCGATTACAATAAGGCGCGTCCGCGAATCCTCGCCCTCGACGCGGCAAAGGCGACAGGCAATTGAGGACACGTGGAATTCTGGTCTGGGTGGCGCTCGCCGCCGCGATAGCGGTTGCGGGCGCGGGATGCAGTTCCGATTCGGCCGACACGCAATCGCCCGAGGCGGTTTCGACTCCGCACTTCGTCAATGATCTCTCCGCAATCTCAGCTCAGCCGATCAATCCAATCACGGATCCTTCGGCCGCCTTTGCCGCCACCCACGCCAACGGCAATTCGGGCTCCGGCCGCGCCGATGAAGAAGCGCCCGGCACCGTCCGCCACGTCGGCAACGATCAGAACCCCGGCGTCGAGCAACTGCTCAACCCCAAGGCCGCGAAATTCGCGAGCTTCTCAGGCTTGCTGGTCCATCACCTGTGGACCGCCGTGCGCAAGCGCGAGAACGACGACGATATCGCGCGGCTGAACCTACCCTCCGACCTGCAGCCCGTGGTGCTCACCGCCACGATGGATTCCCGCGGCAAACTCAATGAGATCGTGCTCGAACAGCACAGCGGCAAGGGGATCGTCGATCGGATGTTTATCGGAGCGGCCAAAAAATCCCTGTGGGCAACCAATCCACCCCGCGAAGCCGCGATGCCCGACGGCAACTACCGGGTCCGCGTCGAGCTCAAGCTCGAGAACTTCGCCTCGATGGGCGACGGCCGCTGGTTCTTCAAAACTTACGTCGGGCTCGCCCTGCTTTAGGTCCGGCCGAAACACAAGGATGAGGTACCGCCGGGCTTCGGCGGATCGGGGCGCTTTCTGCTAGGATCACCGCGATGCCATCGCTGGACGACTACCTTCCCCGCCCGGGGCTCTCGACGCCGATCGTGACCGTCTTCGATCGCGAGGGGCGCGTGCTCGAAGACGAGCAGCGCGCGGTCGTGCGCTACGTCGTGCAGGACGGACGCGGCGCCGACATCGTGTTCGCGGCGGGCACGACGGGCGAATGGGACCGCGTCGATAATCCGCGCCGGCAAGCGGTCATGCGAATCGCGGCGGACGAATGCCGCCGCATCTCGGCGCGAATCGGGCGCAAGATCGAAGCGTGGGCCGGAATCACCGCGCACACGCGCGCCGAGACTGTCGCCAATCTCGAGTACGCAATCGACCTCGACGCCGACGCCGCCGTGGTGGCGCCCCTTTCGATTCGCGACGCGGGCGCGCCGCCCGATTTTGTCGGCCGCGAGCTGGGTGCGGTCTTCGAGCGCCGCGGCCAGACGATTCCGATCTTCCTCTACGACAACGCCGATATTGCGGCGCCCGGCAAATCGCCCCATCTTCACACCCGCGACGTAAAACAGATGGCGCGCCTGCCGTTCGTGCGCGGCGTCAAGGTGACCGCCGGCAAAGCCGTGCTCGGCAATTACACGCGCGCCGCCTCTCACTTCAAGCTCTCGCACGAGTTCGCGGTCTATGCCGGAATCCCCTACCTGATTTTCGATCTGTTCGCGCCCGCTGCCGGACTCTCGGGCACGATCCGGCATCGCTGGAACCGCTACCTGACCCAGCGGGCGATGCCCTATGGCGTGGTCTCCGGCGCCTCGAACGTGATGCCGCGCGAATGGCAGCGCGCATGGCGCGTGTGCCGCGCGGGAAATCCCGAGTTGATGCGGCGCTACGCGGAAGCCACCGACCGCCTGCGCGTTGCATGCGAATTCAAGCGCGACGGCAAACCCTACAGCCCGGTTATCGCATGCTACAAAACGGCGCTGCGCGAATTGGGCGTGATCGACAGCGACGCGGTGGCCGCCGGCACGCCCACTCTCGAAGCGGGCGAGAAGCGCGAACTCTGCTCGCGCATCCGCGCGATGCGCAGGCAGGCCGCCGACACCCTCGAGCCCGGATGGGTCAGCGAAGCGGGCTCGCGGCCGCGCCTCAAGGAAGTTCGACGAGTTGTGCGGCCACATGCCTGATACGAAGCTTGATGTCGCCGGATGCGGCAGCATGGTGGTCGATCTTTTCTACCGCGCGCCGCGCATCATCCGCGCCGACGAAAAAACCGTGCTCAGCGCCCACGACTCCGACGGCGCGATCGAGCGCGCTCGCGTCGGCGGCCTGACGCTGAATCATCTCGGATGGGCGCGCGTGCTCGGCCTGCGCACCGGCATCTTCGGAAAAATCGGCGACGATCGGCACGGCGAATTCCTGCGCGCCGGGATGGACCGCTTCGGCATCGTGCATCATCTGACCAGCGACGGCAGCGCCAGCTCGTTTGCCAACGTGCTGGTCGATTCCGCGGGCAACCGCGCGATCTACATGGCGCGCGGCGCAACCGCGGAAATCACCCCCGCGGAAATCGTGCGCCGTCACGGCGCGTTTATCCGCGGCGCGCATATCGTATCGACGGAAATTTCCCAGCTCCCGCTGCCCGCCGTAATCGCGATTCTGAAGCTCGCGCGCGAACATTCGATTCCGACCGTCCTCGACGTCGATCTGCCGCTTGCCGAGGCGACGCCGATGCTGGGTACGCGCGCCGAGCTCGAGCGCGCGATGCGCCTGGCGACGATCCTCAAGCCCGCCAAGACCGCCGCCGCAAGCCTCGCCGCCGGGAAGGACCCGCTCGCGCAGGCGGTGAGCATTCGCGCCAAATACAAAAATCGCGCGGTGATTATCACGCTGGGCGACCAGGGATGCGTGATCGCGGCAAAGGACGTCGCGCTTCGCGCGCCCGCGTTTCGCGTCAAGCAGATTGATTCCACCGGCGCCGGCGACGCGTTTTTGGGCGGACTGCTGGCCGCGATTCGCTGGAAGCTGCCGTGGGACAAGGCGGTCAGACTCGCCAACGCGGCCGGCGCCGTCTGCGTCACCCAGCTTGGCGCGTTTCCCGAAGGTTTCGAGTTACGCGGCGAAATCGAAAAGCTTTACGGCGCGCCGCTTCCCGCGCCGCGCGCCGCCGCGCCCGACGTGCGCCCGCCCTCGCCCGCCGAACAGGCCCGGCGCGAGGTTCGCGAGATCGATCGCTTCTTCGGCCAGTCGCTCGAAGAGCTGACGACGCTGCATCGCGCGCTCGACCTCGACGCTATTGCCCGCGCGGTCGAGATGATTCGCGCCGCGCAGGCGCGCGGCGGCCGCGTGCACGTGACGGGAGTCGGCAAGCCCGAACACGTCGCGCGCTACGCGGCGAGCCTGTTCTGCTCGGTCGGCACGCCCGCAACTTTTCTGCACGCAACCGAGACGCTGCACGGCAGCCTCGGCCAGGTGCATCCCCACGACGTCGTAATCGCGATCTCGAACAGCGGCAACACGAGCGAACTGACCACTGCGGCGGCGGCGATCAAGGATCAGGGCGCCGACATCATCGCGGTGACGGGCAACCGCGACTCCGATCTCGCGCGCCTGTCCGACCTTGTGATGTACGCGCCCGTGCGTCACGAAGGGGGCGGACTTGGCCTTGCGCCGCGCATCAGCGTGCTGGCCGAAGTTTTCGTGCTGGCAGGATTGTCGGTCGCGCTCGAAGTGGCGCGCGGGTTGACGGTCGAGGAGTACAGCCGCTTTCATCCCGCCGGCGCACTCGGCGAGACCGCGCGCCGCCTGGCGCATCCGCCGCGGCGCGGACGCTGAGCGGGCGGAGGCGATCTATTTTCCGGTGAACTTCGGCGCGCGTTTTTGCTGGAACGCTCCTATTCCTTCCTTGTAGTCCGCGGTGCGTCCCGCCGCTCCCTGCGCACGCGCTTCGCACTTGAGCACAGCGAGCAGCCCGAGCGCTTCCTCGTCGATTCGCCTGACCAGGCGCTTGGACTCCATGAACGCCGCCGTCGGCCCGCTCGCGACCTGCGCCGCCACCGCCCGCGCGTGCGCGAGGACTTGGTCCTTCGGCAAGCTCTGGTTGACGAGACCCCACGCCGCGGCCTCTGCGCCGGAGAGCAGGCGGCCCGTGTAGATTAGCTCCAGCGCGCGATGCGTCCCGAGCCGTGCGACGAAAAACGAATGGCCTCCCGAATCGAGCACCGCGCCGATTCGCGCGAACGGAGAACCGATCTTCGCGTCGTCGGCGATATAAGCAACGTCGCAGGCGAGCGCAAGCCCCAGGCCGACGCCCAGACACGCGCCATGCACTGCGGCGAAAGTGGGCGCCGGAAAAATCGCCAGCCGCTTGACTACGGGATTGAACACGCGCTCCAAAATCGCCTCGGCATCTTCGTTGCCCGGATCGGCGTCAGCCAGGTCGCGCCCCGCACAGAAACCGGCGCCCTCGCCCCGGATGAGCATCGCGCGGACTCCCGCTTGCTCGGCGCGATCGAAGACCTCGCCCAGCTCGGCCGCCATCGCGTCGTTGACGGCGTTGAGTTTGTCGGGACGATTCAAAACGATCTCGGCGAGTCCGCCGGTGATATGCAGATCGACCGCCATCGCGCGCACCTCCTGCGCAAGCCGGAAATCGAAAGCCCGGCTATCAGAAGACTGGAATGATATCTTCCGCCGTGATGTCGCCGACGTCCACGCCCTCGATGTCGAGTTCCGGAATCGCGGGAAACTCGATCCCCCATCGCTCGACCAGCTTGCGCACCCGCGCGATCGCAAGCTTCCAGTTATCGGCCTGCTCGTCGTAGCTCAGGATGCCGAGCCCGGCCTCGCGCGCGACGCGCAGCAGGATGCGATGGTTGTGCAGGAAATTGCCGGGCAGGTCCCAGAACTGGTTCGGCGGCTCCCACAGCACCATCGAGAGAAACACAAAGCCCGCGCGCAGTTGCTTGGTGATGAAGGTGCGGTCGACGTCGGTAAGCCCGGGCCACTGCTTTTCGAGCAGGTTGATGCAGATCTGGAGATGGCGCGCTTCGTCGCGTCCGATGCAGGTGAAGATCTCGCGGAACACCGGATGCGTTGTCGCCCGCGACATCCCATGGAACAGGGTCGAGGACGCGACCTCGCCCATCATGAAGGAGGTGAAAATTATCGCGAGCGGATATTTTTCGATCGCGCGGTTGTATCCCGTCCAGTAGCGCCCGCCGTTATGATAGAGCCATCCGATATTGTTGAGCGCGACGCGCTGCAGCTCGCTTGCCGGAGCGAAGCCTTGCGGGCCGCCGGGGACCAGGCGCTGGATTACGCGCTGGCAGCATTCCTCGTGATTGGTCTCGTCGCGCGTGATCGAGAAGAAGCATTTGCGGACCGGATCTTCCTCGTGCGTCTCGAAGGCGCGAATCATCGCGCGCGCGAACACCGCCGGACCCGACGCGTCGAAGTTCGAGAGCAGCGCCCACCAGTACATGATCGCGACTTTCTCGTCGTCGCTCCACGCCTCGGGCGAAAGCTGGTCCCACGCGATATCGGCGGGGTTGAAGCCCTCGCGTTTGGCGCGCTCGTAAATCTCGCGCAGCTTGGGCGTCTCGCAGCGCCATTCCATCGGAAAGATATTCGGCTGCGGGACTTCGGGCGCGGCGGCCAGGCCGCCGGGCGGAATACTGAATTCGCTCATCGCGGTACTGCCCTCCGTTTCAAAATTTATCAACCATTCGGTAGATAAATCAAGCGCGCCGCGGCCGCCGGGTCTCCAGCCCCTCGAAGGCGAGCCGGAACACCGCCTGCACGATATCGGCCGCCGACAGCTCGCCGCCGCTCCGGTACCATTCGGTGATCGAGTTCAGCATCCCGAAGAGCAGCCGCGTCGCCAGGCGCGGATCGATGTCGCTGCGAAACTCGCCGGCGCGCTGCGCGCGTGCGAAATGCCGCGCCACCAGATGGTCGAAAGCGCGGCGCCGCTCGACGATCGCCTTCTCCGCGCGGGTGTTGCCGCGCACCCGCAAGAGCAGCGCCACCTCGGGCCGCATCGCAACCGTGATCTCGATCGTGCGCCGCACGATATGCCGCAGCCGCGCTTCGGCGCCGCCCTGCTTCGCGCCCGGCTCGCGGATCGCGGCGTCCAGCGCGTCGAATGCCCGCCCGACTCCGCGCGTCAGCAATTCCTCTTTGCTCCGGACGTGGTAGTAGATGCTGGCCTTGGTGATTCCGGCCGCGCGCGCCACGTCGTCGAGCGATGCGCCGTCGTAGCCGCGCTCCAGGAACACGCGCACCGCGACGTCGGCAATCGCTTCGCTGTTATAGGGCCTGCGCTCCTTCGCCGATGGTCTCCCCAAACGATCGTCCTCCCGCCTGATGCAGTTTGACGCGCGCTCGCGATGCTTGCCAGTCTTGCGATCGGCCTAACCACGGCTTTTGGCGAGGTGGCAGATGAAATACGGTATCGCGATTCGCAACATGGGACCGCAATCCTCGCGCGCGACGCTCAGCGCCTGCGCGGCGATCGCCGAGCGCGCGGGCTTCGACGCGCTCTTCGTCTCCGACCATTTGTGCATCCCACCGGACCAGACCGAAGGTTCCGGCGGCCGCTACCTTGACGTGCTGGCCACGCTCGCTTACCTGGCCGGCGCGACCGAGCGGATCAGGCTCGGAGTGTCGGTGCTGGTGCTGCCGTATCGGCCCGCGGTGCTGACCGCCAAGCAGATCGCGACGATCCAGGAATTGTCCGGCGGGCGCATGATCCTGGGCGTCGGCGTCGGATGGATGCAGCCCGAGTTCGCGGCGCTGGGCGTCGATATGAAGCAGCGCGGCGCGCTGACGAGCGAAACCCTGCGCGTGCTCCGGCATCTGTTCGATAGTCCCGAGCCCGCGCCTTTTCACGGCAACTTGGTGGACTTTCCGGCGTTCGTATTCGCGCCGCATCCGGTGCGTCCGCCGATCTGGATCGGCGGCGGCGGCGCAAACGCGATTCGGCGCGTGCTCGAATTCGGCGACGGATGGCATCCGATGCAGCGCGCAGCGGAACTTAAACCATTGGTTGAAGATTTGCGGGGCAAGATGCGCGCCGCCGGACGCCCCGACCCCGAAATCGTCGTCCGCCGCGGCCTCAAACTCGACGATATCGCCGCCGCGCGCACCCGCCTCGCAGCCGAACGCGAAGCCGGCGCGACCTATTTCATCCTCGACCTGGGCCGCTACGCCGACGAGCACGAGTTCGCCCGCACCGCCGAGACCTTCATCGCCAAGGTCGCGCATTGAACGTCGCCCCGAGGAGTCCTCAAGATGGATTCCATGTTGCGCGCAATGACCGGCGAGACGCCGGTCCTACTGACGGAATTCTTCTTGCGGCGGGGCCGCCGTCCCGGCGGCCTCATCATCTTGGAGATTCTCTCCAAGTCTCCTTAACCGAGGGTCAGATCACTTTGTCGCGCTTGAGCGCCTCTAGGTCGGCGGGCGCGATGCCGAGGAGATCGCCATAGACGCGGGCGTTGTCGGCGCCGAGTCCGACCGAGCCGCGCACGATCTTTCCGGGGGTGAGCGAGAACTTCGGCGCGATGCCGATTCCCTTGACCCGGCCGACCTGCGGATCGTCCCACTCGGTGTGCATCCCGCGCGCGCGATACTGCGGATCGAGGGCGGCGTCCTTGCTCGACATGATCGGCGAGCATGGCACCTTGCCGGCAGCCATCGCATGCACGACCTGCGCGACAGTGCGCTCGGCGATCCATCCGCGCAGGATCGCGTCGAACTCGATTCCTTCAATCGATTCGAGATTGACACGCGCGCTTTCCCATTTCGGATCCGCCGGGTCCAGGCCGATCACGCGCACGATCCGCCCGTAAACCTCGCCGAGCGCGCCGAGCGCAACCCATCCGTCGCTCGCCGCAAAGGTATCGAGCGGCTGAAATCCCTGCGCGCGATTGCCCGAGCGCTCGCGCACGACGCCCGCCTGAAAATACTCGAGCATCGTGCCGCCGAGCGTTTTGTGAATCGCCTCGTATTGCGCGACATCGATCGCCTGCCCCTTGCCGGTCGAGCGCGCGTAGGTGAGTCCCGCCAGCGACGACCATAGTGCGAACAGCGCGGTGATATAGTCGCCGGTCCACGGCGCGGCGCGCGTCGGCGGCGTCGGATCGGGAAACCCGGTTTGGTACATCATGCCGCCGGCCGCCTGTCCCACGATGTCGTACGATGCGCGCGCGACATAGTCGGGATCGCCGGTCTGGCCGAAGCCGCTGACGTGGGTGATGACCAGCTTCGGATTGAGCTTCCAAATCGCAGCGTCGTCGAGGTTCCACTTCGGATAGGTGCCCGGCTTCGAGCTTTCCATCCAGATATCGGCGCGCCCGACGAGCTTTAGAAAGACCTCGCGGCCGCGCGGCTTCGACAGATCGAGCGTCACGCAGAAAACGTTGCGGCGCTCCTGCACCCAGGTGGTCGCGACCGGTGGGCTGCCGTCGCGCGTGGCAAGCCGAATCCCGATATTGCGCCATCCGGTGTCGCCGACTCCCGGGCGCTCGATCTGGATCACCTCGGCGCCCATCTCGGCGGCGAGTTCCGCCGCGAACGGCTGCGCGATCAGCGTGCCGGTCGAGACAACTTTGACGCCCTGCAACGGGCCAAACGTTTCCGCAACAAGAGTCTGTTCTGCCATCGATACTCCGCCAGCCGGTGATGCGTTCGTCCCGATGATGCCGCGCGCGGACGCGTCACCGCAACTCTCGGCGCGGCGCCAATCCGGTCCTCGCACGCAGCGGGGAGGCTGCGCAGGCGGGAGATGGCGCGGATTTTACGCGCTGGTCCGGCGGGCTATTATGAACAGGCATAGCTTGTGCTCGGTGGTTTTGTGAGGATTGCTTTGTGAGAATCGGGCTTGGCGCGAGGATTACTCCCTCATGAATGACTCCATCAATCGTCGCGAACTTTTCAACAAGGCGATCGCGGGACTGCTGGGTGGTGCACTCGGATGGCTCCCGGTCGAGCTCGCGAGCCACGGTCACAGCTTGACCGAACAGATTTCGAGCTTCGACGCCGTGATGTCGTACGTCGCGATGGCGATCCTGTCGGGATTGATCGGCGGATTTATCCTTGCGGTCGGCGGCCAGCAGATCGAATGGAACCCGGCCACGCGCAATAATCTCATCCGCGGTTTCGTGGTCTGCCTGCTGCTCGCGCTACCCGCCGATTATCTGTCGAACTACGTCTTCAGCTCGATGCTGAGCATCGGCGGCTGGGGTCTCGGTCATCCGGGCTCGGGCTTTTTTCTGTTTCTCGGGCGCGTGCTGAGCTGGGTGATCATGGGCGCGATACTTGGCGCCGGCGTGGGGCTCGCGTCGCTCGCGATGCCGAATATCGCCAAGGGCGCGCTGGGCGGATTCATCGGCGGTTTCGCCGGTGGATTTTTGTTCGATCCGATAAATCAGGTGACCGGCGGCGGCCTGTGGTCGCGGCTTATCGGACTCAGCCTCATCGGATTTTTTATCGGCTTGTTCATCGGATTGGTGCAGGAACTCACCAAGATGGCGTGGGTGACGGTCGAACAAGGACGCTTGCGCGGGCGCCAATTCAGAGTCGAAGGCGCGCGCGCCACACTGGGCCGCGCCGAGGAAAATCCGATCGGCTTGTTCGGCGACCCTGGCGTGCAGCAGCGCCACGCGGTAATCGAGCGCCACGGCTCCAACTTCGTGCTGAAGAGCCTGGCGATTCAGGACGGCACTTTCGTCAACGGACAACGAGTCGAAAGCGCGGAGCTGCATGACGGCGATCGGATTGGCGTCGGCGCCTACGAGTTGAAATTCCATCTGCGCCAGGGCGCCAGCGCTTCTCCGGCGCGTGCGCAGGCCTATGTGTCGGCGGATCATCAGGGCGCTGCTCACGTCCAGTCGCATGTCGCCGCGCCTTTGACGCAAGGTAGCGGGCCCGCGCTCGTGGATCCGTCGGGACAGCGTCATCCCCTGCGCGCGGCCGGCGCGACCAGTCTCGGCCGCGCGCTGGATAACGATATAGTGGTGAATCATTCGTCGGTGTCGCGCCATCATGCGAGTATCTCCGGCGCTGGCGGCGGTTTCGAACTCAAAGACCTGAACAGCCAGAATGGAACGTTTGTCGGCGACCGGCGAATCACCGAGGCGCCGCTCGCCGACGGCGATTCGATCCGGCTCGGGCAGGCGCCGTTTACCTTCCGTGCCTGATCCGCAATTCGACCAGCCGCGCTTCTGTTCGCGATGCGGCCAGCCGATCGTCGTCGCCGGCGCCGAGTTCTGCAAGGATTGCGGCGCGCCGATCGCACCGACCCGGATCTTCGTGCCCGACCCCGGCTTCAAGCCGATTGTCGCGTTCGTGCTGAGCGTGATTCCCGGCCTGGGCCACGTGTACAAAGGCCGCGTGATGCGCGGCGTGATCTGGTTCGTCGTCGTGAGCATCGCATACACGATGGGGCCGATCGGGCTGCTGATGCACGTAATCTGCGCGATGAACGCGGCGCTTTCGGGAGCGCTGCGCGACGACGGCTTCAGCTCGCCGCGCATCGGGCGGCGCACCCGCGCGATGCGCCGCGCCGCGGATGCGCAGGACTCATGGCGCTAGCAGGCACATCGCAATGATCGCGGCCAACACTATCGTCGGCGGACGCTACCGCGTTACCCGTCCGCTTGGCGGCGGCGGAATGAAGATGGTCTATCTGGCCGAAGACCTGCGCCTGGCCGCGCGGCCGTGCGCACTGGCCGAGATGGTCGATTCCTTCACCAGTCCCGACAAGCAGCAAGCCGCCGTCGCCGCCTTCCAGCGCGAAGCCGACATGCTCGCGACGCTCAGCAACGAGCATATTCCGCGCGTGTTCGATCGCTTCAGCGAAGAGAACCGCCACTACCTGGTGATGGAATATATCGAGGGCGCAACCCTCGAGGATCGCCTGGGCGAGGCGGGCGGCAAGCTGCCCGAAGGCGAGGTTATCGATATCGCGCTACAGATCTGCGACACGCTCGCGTACCTGCACAGCCTCTCGCCGCCGGTTATCTACCGGGACCTGAAACCGTCGAACGTGATGCTGACGGCGCGGGGACAGATCAAGCTGATCGACTTCGGAATTGCGCGCCACTTTCTGCCGATGCAGAACGCGACGATGATCGGGACGCAAGGCTACGCGCCGCCGGAACAATACCGCGGCCGCGTCGAGTTCCGCTCCGATCTCTACGCGCTGGCCGCAACGATGCATCATGCGATCTCCGGGCGCGATCCCGCCGCCGAGGCTCCGTTCAGTTTTCCGCCACTGCGCAGCGCCGCGCCGGGAGTTAATCCCGCGCTTGCCGATCTGGTCGATCAGACGCTCAACTACGACGTCGCGCTGCGACCGCAAGACGTGGGCGAATTCAAGGCGCGGCTCGGCGCGATCAAATCGGGAGCGCCGGTCGAGAAGGCCCCGGCTGCCGGTGCCGTATCCGCGCCGGATTCCGCCGCGGCGAATCGCGCGAATCCCGCTCGCCCGCAAATGAGGTTGCCGCTGGGACGCTCGGGGGCGAGCCCGTCGGCGCCGACCGTCCTCTCGGATCTCGCGACGCTCGCGTGTCCGCGATGCGGGCGGCAGGTTCCCGGCGACTCGCGTTACTGCTCGTTCTGCGCTGCGCCGATAACCGACCTGCTTGGCGCCGAGCGCGAAGCCGCACAGGCGCGGACCGTCGTGCTGGGCGATTTCCCCGGTCCGGCCCCGATGCCCGGAACGCCGCCGTATCGCGAGCGCCGCGCGCGCGGCGCGCGATTTTATCTTGTGATACTGGCGGCGCTGTTCGGCGGCGCGTTCGCGCTGACCACCATGATCGCGCATCTGTCAGCGCCGCCCGCCGAGGCGCCGGCGCCGGACTTGAGTCCGATGCCGGTGCCGGATTTCGGCGGCGGCGCATCGCCCGAGCAATTGCAGGCGCTCCGGCGCGAATTCGACGCCGAGGGCTACAAGGGCGTGCAGTTCAAGCTCGAAGACGACACGCTTATCCTGTGGGGAACAGTGCCGAGCGAATGGGACCGCGCCAATGTCCGATGGACGGTGATGCGCGTGACCGGAATCGTGTCGGTGGTCGATCATCTGCAAACCCGCGACGCCTTCAACATGCCGTGACCGCGCGAGGCGTTGAAATCCGCCGTCGTCTCGGGATAACTATCGCGCCGGGAAAACCATGATTGTCGATCTTCATGTGCATACGAAACTCTCGGCGGACTCGCGCGTGAGCGCCGCGGAATACCTCGAGTTCGCCAGCAACAGCGGCGTCGGACTTGGCGCGATCTGCTTCACCGAGCATCGCCTGTTTCCCGCCTGCCCGGAACTCGAGCGCGAATACGCCGAACTCTCGCAGCGCTTCGGAATCGCGGTGTTCAAGGGAATCGAGGCCGACACCGATCTCGGCCATCTGCTGCTCTACGGCGTAAACCATGAAGTGACGCGGCGTTTTGATCTCACGGCGCGGATGCTCAAGAGCGAGCATCTGATCGACGTGATTCATCATGAAGGCGGCGTCGCGATTCCCGCGCATCCGTTTCGCGATTCGGGATTTGGCGCGCGGCTCGACGCGCTGCTGGCGCGCCACGGCTCGGCGATCGGCGCGATCGAGGTGTTAAACGGCCAGAACTCGAGCGCCCAGAACGATTGCGCGGCGGACACCGCGCTCAAACTCGGGCTGACGGCGGTCGGCGGCAGCGACGCGCACTTCTCGAGTGCGAAATGGTTTCTCACCTGCGCGACCGAACTCGAACGCGAGGTAACCAGCGTGGCCGAGCTGTGCGCGGAGATTCGCGCCGGACGCGCGCGCCCCTACGTCTTCTCGCCGGCCGATTGAGCGGCTGCCGCCGCGGCGGGCGCCGAGCCGCCGAGCGCCAACTCGCGCTCGAAGTGCCGGATATCGGCGGGACGGCCCGCGGCGACAATCAGGTCCCGGGTCTTGAGGCGGCGGTCGGGAGCGACCGGAACGAAACCGCCGTCGGGATCGTCGCTACTCTGCAGGGCCAGAATAGTCACTCCGAAACGCGCCCGCGCGTCGAGCGCGCGAATCGTGGCGCCCGCGGCGGCGGCAGGAACCTCGAGCCGCGTCACCCGATAGCCTGTCGCCCAGTAGATATTCTGATCGCGCGCCGTCAACGCCGACAGCGAGACGGAAACGCGGTTGAGCGCCTGCGCGATATGCTGGCGCGTCACCAGCCCCATGAAACGCCCGCCCAGCGGTTGATCGACGACCGGAATTTCGTCGAGCCGCTCCTGCTCCATCAACTGGCTGGCAACGTCCAGGTTCTGATCGGCGGTGACCTGCGGACAGTTCTCCTGCGCGATGTCGAACGCATTGACGAGAGGACCAAGATCCGCGCCGCCGCCGAGAAGAGCAAGCAGGTCGCGGGTCACGATCAGGCCAACCAATTCGCCCTCGGAGCCGACCACCGGCAGGGTCGATTGCGCGGTCTGCCCCGCGATGTGCAAGACATCGTT
>DATLTX010000175.1:0-19919 GCA_035533435.1 Binataceae bacterium (SeqCode) | reverse complement strand
AACCTGGCCCGCATGCTCAACCATGGCAAGCTCGGCGGCACCGGCAAGTTCGTGATCCTGCCAGTGGACCAGGGCTTCGAGCATGGACCCGCGCGCAGCTTCGCGCCCAACCCTCCCGCCTACGACCCGCGCTACCATTTCGAGCTCGCGCTCGAGGCCGGATGCAACGCCTACGCGGCGCCGCTCGGGTTTATCGAGGCCGCGGTCACAGATTTCGCCGGCGAGATTCCGCTCATCCTCAAGCTCAACAACCATGAGCTGCTCTACGATGAGAAAGATCCCGCGCCTTCGGTGACCGGCAGCGTCAAGGATGCGCTCCAACTCGGATGCGCCGCGGTGGGCTTCACGATCTATCCGGGATCGACGCAGGCCAAGTCGATGTACCAGGAGCTGCGCGCGATTGCCGAGGAAGCGAAGGCGCACGGCCTCGCCGTGGTGGTGTGGGCGTATCCGCGCGGCACGAGTATCAGCAAGGCGGGCGAGACTGCTATCGACGTGGTCGCTTATGCGGCGCAGATCGCATCGCAACTCGGCGCCAATATCATCAAGGTCAAGCCGCCGACCGAGCATATCGAGCAGGCCGAAGCCAAGAAGGCTTACGACGCCGCGAAGGTTCCAATCGGCACCCTGGCCGATCGCATCCGCCACGTTGTGCAGGCAGCGTTCAACGGCCGGCGCATCGTGATCTTCTCAGGCGGCGCAAAAGAAACCGAAGAGCAGCTTCTCACGACGGTGCGCGGAATCCACGCGGGCGGCGGCTTCGGCTCGATTATCGGCCGCAACTCATTCCAGCGCCCCAAAGCCGAAGCGCTCAAACTGCTCAGCCAGGTGATCGAGATTTACAAGAGCTAATCGCTCAGCGCCGTATGCGCGCCGGTCGCGTCTGTGCTCGTTTCCAGGGCGGCGTAATTCTCCGCCGGTCCCGCACGCGTGCCCGCGCGCTTCGAGATTTCTCCCGCTGGTCGAAATGACGGATGACGGCTCGGCGGAAATCTCGACGCGTCAGCACGCCCCTGGCTCATCCCGTCGGAGCAAACCCGTCGCTCGTCGCGTCAGAGCAAACCCCTCGCTCGTCATTTCGAGCCCGCGGATCTCCTTGTCGCGCATCGTGTCGCCACCTATCGCGCAGGCGGACCCGGCGAGAAATCCCGGATTACCCTCGCACCGCGATCATTCCCGCACGCGACTGCCCGCGCGCTTCGGGATTTCTCACGCTGGTCGAAATGACGAATGATGACTCGGCGGAGGGCTCGTCACGGCAGCGTATCGCGATGATTGGGGTTTTCAGTTCAGCGCCACTGCGCTAAAGACGGGACATGAGCACGATGGATTACAGCAGCTATCAGCATCTCCTCTTCGAGCGGAAGGGCGACGGGATTTTACTTATCACGATCAACCGGCCCGACGTTCTCAACGCGACCAACAGCCGGCTGCATTGGGAGCTATCCCGCGTGTGGCTCGATATCGCGCAGGATGACGCGACGCGGGTCGTGGTCGTGACCGGAGCCGGGCGCGCGTTCTCAGCCGGCGGCGATCTGGAGATGATCGCGGCGATGGCGGGCGATCCGGCCAACATTGCCAAGGCGTTCAAGGAAGCCGGCGATATCGTTTACAACATGATCAACCTCGAAAAGCCGATCATCTCCGCGATCAACGGCGTTGCGGTCGGCGCGGGGCTCGCGGTCGCGTTCATGGCCGATATCAGCATCGCGTCGGAGGCGATGCGGATCACCGACGGCCATCTGCGCCTGGGCGTCGCGGCGGGAGATCACGCGGTGATTATCTGGCCGCTTTTGTGCGGGATGGCGAAAGCGAAATATTATCTGCTCACCGCCGAATTTATCGACGGCAAGGAGGCCGAGCGCATCGGCCTGGTCAGCCTGTGCGTTCCCGCCGACAAGCTGATGGACAAGGCGATGGAAGTCGCGCTCAAGCTGGCGCGCGGGCCGCAGGATGCCGTGCGCTTCACCAAGCGCGCGCTCAACAACTGGCTGCGCGTCGCGGCGCCGGCGTTCGACGCGTCGCTCGCGATGGAGATGCTCAACTTTTTCGGCGCCGACCTGAGCGAAGGCGTCAGCGCCATCCGCGAGAAGCGCGCGCCAAAATTTCCGAGCGCGAAGTAACGCGGAACAGGGGCGTTTCGCAGATCGATTGCACAAAAGATCGTTTGGTCTTTTTTATCCGCGTTTTCTAAGGTAACTCGATGAAAGCATGCGTGTTCAAGGCGGCGGGCGCGCCGCTCGAAGTTGTTGAGGTTCCCGATCCCGTCGCCGGCGCGGGCGAGATCGTCGTGCGGGTGAAAAATTGCGGCGTATGCGGCTCCGACCTGCATGCGGCGAAATACGGCTTTCGGATGCCGCCCGGCACGATCATGGGCCACGAGTTCTCGGCCGTCGTCGATGAAATCGGCGCGGGCGTAACCGGACTCGAACGCGGCGACGCCGTCGTCGTCATGTCCTATCTCGCCTGCGGCGTCTGCGATTCGTGCAAGGCCGGCAATGGCGCGCAGTGCCGCGCGATGAAGCTGGTCGGTTTTGGCGACGTGGCGGGTGCATACGCCGAAAAAATGAAAACCACCCCGCAGAGTGTCTTCAAGATGCCGCCCACGATGAATCATCGGCTCGGCGCGACCGTCGAGCCGCTCGTCGTCGGCCTCCACGGAGTGCATCGCGCGGGCCTGCGCGCCGGTGAGTCGGTGCTGATCATGGGCGCGGGACCGATCGGTCTGGTCACACTGCAATGGGCAAGATTTTCCGGTGCGCGCGCGATCGTCGTGTCGGAGCGGGCGCCGGGGCGGCGCGAAGTCGCGCTCAAGATGGGCGCTGACATGGCAATCGACCCGCGGCTCAAGAACCCCGCCGCCGAACTCGCAAAGCTGACCGGGCGCGCTGCCGGCGCCGACGTCGTCTTCGAATGTATCGGCGCGGCCGGCACTCTGGGCGAGGCGGTCTCTTACGCGCGCCGCGGCGGCAGAATCGTCGTGATCGGCGTGTGCATGGAAGAGGATAGCTGGGGTCCGATCAGCGCGATGAATAAGGAACTCGACGTGCGCTTCAGCCTGGGCCTCGAACCCGGCGAGATCGAAACGGCGATCGCGATGCTGGCAGCGGGCCGGGTCGATACCTCGGCGATGATCACGAATATCGTCGCGATGCCGGAACTGCCCGCCGCGTTCGCGGAGCTGGCGCAGCCGAGCACCCAGACCAAGGTGATGCTCGAGCTCTAGCGGGGGACGGCGGCGGATATTCCGGCGGGGCGCGGAAAAATGCTATTCAAACCCCTGTTAGTCGAACCCACGAGGGGCTTTTTTTGCTGGTATCACTTCTGGGATACTGGGGAACAAATCGAACGACACTTTCAGGGAGGGGACGGTCATGAGGAAATTTGCGATGGTAGCTGCGTCGGCGATGCTCGGGATGGCCGTGGCGTTTTCGGCCGCGGTTCCGGCGCTTGCCGCCAGTAAGGTCGATTGCGACGCCGTGATGCAGGAGCTCGGCTCGGGCAAGAAGGTGGGCGAAGTCGCCACCGACATGAAGATTTCAAAATCGAGCGTCTATCGCTGCAAGCGCAAAGCGAAGGAAGCCGCCAAGGCAGGCACCAAGGCGCAGGGGATGGGCAGCGGCGCCAAGGCCGCAGTGCAGGAAAAGGCTGCCGCTCCGGCGGCAGCGGCTTCTCCGGCGGCTAAGTAATCAGGCCACAGCAGTAGCTTCGATACGCTCCGCGGGCGCGCTCACGAGCCCGCGGAGCGCGATTCTCTTCCCAGCACGCCAATCCGATGCCCAAGTGCGAGCTTTGCGAGCTGCGCGACTATACGCAGCGCTACTGCCAGTTCGTCCATCCGTTCAAGTTCACAATTTTGGATTGCGATTCCTGCGACACGCCGATGGCGGTGCTCGGCGATCATCGCGTGGCCCCATCCGACGACGAACGGGCTTACATGATCGAGGCGCTGTCGATTGTCGCGCGCAAGAAGTATGGCGAGGATCGGTTCATAATCGACGGCGTGATGCGGCAGATACCGGATCATTGCCATATTCACGCGCGGCCGATCATGCGATTTGGCGATTGATCGGCACGCGCGTTCCCTGAATTCTCCCTTATCTCTATACACTTTGTAGAAAGATGGCGGCGCGCGTCCCGCCGGGCGCGTTTCCGATTCGCGATCTCCGCCTTTTCGACCGTTTGGTGTGCAGCCCGCCGTATGGTATATGCGCGCCGTTATCTAGCGTCGCTTGGGGAGGCGGCGCTGCCCCGGGGGAACGGGACGCTGGTCTCTTCCGCTTGCAGGGGTTCTTCAGGAGGTACGGGGGAATGCCTACCGGCACGGTTAAGTGGTTCAGCCCGAAAAAGGGCTACGGCTTCATCACGATGGAAGACGGACAGGAAGTGTTCGTCCACTACAGCGCTATCGACGGCAACGGCTTCCGTTCGCTCGAACAGGGCGAAAAGGTGCAGTTCGAGGTGGCGCAGGGACCCAAGGGGCTGCAAGCCTCGGCTGTCAGTCGCGCCGCGTAAGCGGCCGGCTGGCGCTATCACGCCATAAAGCGGGGATGCGATTCGGGCCGCAAGGCCCGGCACGCATCGCCTTGCCCCAAAACCTGCGGGACCGTTGTGCCGCGGCAATGTCAGTGGCGGCGCACGTCTGGTCCGCCCGCTTTACCGCGCGGCTCGATTTCGTCGTCGCGGTGTTTTGCGCTAATGGAAGAGCGGTCGCCGAGGATCGACGCGTGCGCAGCGATGCGGGCGCGGCGTTCTGGCGCGCGGAGGTCGAGCGATGAGTGATGCGCTGCCGGTCGGAAACCGGATCAGGTTTGGAGTGTCGGCCGCCGTCGGGAATCCGGAGCAGGCGCGCCATGCGATGGATGAAATCGCGCGTTGGGGCTACGACATCGTATGGGCCGGCGACCATGTCGCGTTTACCGGACCGATCAACGACCCGTTTATCCAGTTAAGCTATTTTTCCGCGCTGCGGCCCGAGCTGACATACGGCACCAGCGTCTATTTGCTGCCGCTGCGCAACCCGACCACCGTCGCCAAGATGGTGGCGACGCTCGATCGGATACTCGGGGCAGGGCACTTCATCTTCGGGGTCGGCGTGGGCGGAGAATTTCCGCCCGAATTCGAGGCCAGCGGCGTTCCGGTCAAGCAGCGCGGCGGCCGCGCGACCGAGGCGATCGGGATAATCAAGCGGCTATGGACCGAAGACCGCGTCGAGCATCGCGGCAAGTATTTCAGCTTCGGTGCGATCACGATGGAGCCCAAGCCCGCGACTCCCGGCGGCCCGCCGATCTGGGTCGGCGGACGCGCCGAGGCCGCGCTCAAACGCGCCGCTCTATACGGCGACGGATGGATGCCCTACGCCATCACGCCCAAGCGGGTGAGCGAGGGGATCGAGTTCATCGCGCGCGAGGCGGAGCGCGCGGGACGCGAAATCAAAACCTTCGGCACTTGCGTGCATCTGTTCTGCACGCTCGGCGCGTCGTACGAAGCCGCACTCGAGGTATCAGCCACCCATCTGAGCAAGCGCTATGCGATGGACTTCCGCGAGCCGGCCAGGCGCTACGCCGCGCTCGGCACCCCGGCGGACGTTGCGGCGCGAATCGGAGAGTTCATCAAGGCGGGAGTGCGGGATATCGGAATCGACTCGGTCTGCCATCCGCGCGACCGCTCGGCGCAGCTCGATCAGTTCGCGCGCGAAGTTATTCCGCTCATCAGGAAGTAGCGCGCGGCCACGGGCGGCCGAAGCGCCCGTCGTGAATTCGCGTCCAGACCGGTTTGCGGTACGGGCGCTTGAAGCCGTCTTCCGGGTATCCGATCGGCACCAGCGCGATCAGTTGAAAATCCTCGGGCGCGTTAAGCAGCGCCTTGGTCTCCGCCTCGCGCGACGACAGCATCGTGGTCATCGCGGTGCCGATTCCCAGCGCGCGCGCCGAGAGCATCAGCAGCTCGATCGCGGGGAAGATCGATCCGTAGGTCGCGCCGAAGTTGAACAGATCCTCGGGCGTGCCGCGTGTGACGCGCATCTTGGGCCGATCGAGAAACACCACGATATGCGCGGGCACGATCGCGAGCGAGGCGGCGAAATCGTCGCCGACCGCAAGCGCCTTTTGCGCGCGCGGCGAGAGCGTCTTGCGTCCGCGGATAATCGCGCTCTCTTTGTAAGGTCCCCACACCGCTTCGTACATCTGCTGGATTTCGCGGCGCGCGTCGGCGGCGCGCACGACCACGAATTCCCACGGCTGCGCGTTCGAGCCCGACGGCGCCATGTTGGCGGTTTCGAGCACGCGTTCGAGATCGCGCTGAGCGACAGGACGCGGCGAAAATCGCCGCACGGTTGGAGTGCTGGTTGCCACGTCGAAAAATTCCATCGAAATCGTCTCCCGCGCCGGCGCCGCGTATTCCTCTTAAACCAGCTCGAGCGGCGAAGCGCCGCGCGCGGCGACGCGCCCGACTATCGCGGCGTCGGGGTAGCCAGCCTTCTGGAGCGCAGCCAGCAGCCGGATCGCCTGCTCTTCCGGCAGCGAAATGAGCAAGCCGCCAGAGGTCTGCGGATCGAACGCCAGCGCCGCCATCACTTCGGAAACCTCGTCGTGAATTTTGACCATCGGTCCGTAGTACTCGCGGTTGCGCGTGCCGCCGCCCGGAATCATTCCCGCGCGGGCGAGCTCGATTGCGCCGGGCAGAATCGGCAGATCCGATTCCTCGAAGATCATGGTAACGCCGCTGCCCTCGGCCATTTTCGACGCGTGGCCCATCAGCCCGAAGCCTGTTATATCGGTCGCCGCGTGAACGTCGTACTCGAGCATCGCCGCCGCCGCTCCGGCGTTTAGCTGCGACATCACTTTCACCGCGGATTCATATTGGTCGGCGGGCAGCGCGTCGCGCTTGAAAGCAGTCATCAGAATTCCAGTGCCGAGCGGCTTGGCGAGCACGAGCGCGTCACCGGCGCGCGCGCCGACGTTGCGGATAATCCGGCGCGGATCGATCACCCCGGTTATCGCCATTCCGTATTTCACTTCTTCGTCGGCAACGCTATGGCCGCCCACCACGACGGCGCCGGCTTCGTGCGCTTTGTCCGAGCCTCCGCGCAGAATCTCGGCCAGCATCGCGCCGGGCAGTCCGGATTGCGGCCAGCATACGATATTGAGCGCGCTGACCGGCCGCCCGCCCATCGCATAGACGTCGCTCAGCGCGTTGGCGGCGGAGATCTGGCCGTAGGTGTACGGATCATCAACCACGGGAGTGAAAAAATCGACGGTGTTGACGATCGCCAGATCGTCGCGCAAACGGAACACTCCGGCGTCGTCGCCGGTCGAGATTCCAACCAGCAAATCGGGATGGCTCTCAAGCTCGAGCCGCGCAAGGGTGGCTGCCAGGTCCGCCGGACCCAGCTTGCCGGCTCAACCGGCGGCCTTGCACCGAGCCGTCAGGCGAACGATATCGTCGCGTGACGGATTATTATCCTTCGTGCTGGACATCGGTTCATATTGTGGTCTATTGCGCGCGCGCTGTCAGCCCGCGCGGGTGCGCAGGCGGCGCGCGTCGCCGACCCGGGTGGTCACGCCGCTATGATCGAAATAATCAAGGATCGCAATCGCGAACTTGCGCGAGGCGCCCAGCAGATCGCGATAGGCCGCCGCCGTGATCTCCGGATTCTTCGCCAGATGTTCAAGCAGAATCACGCGCGCAGCGTCGAGCGCGCCGCGGCTGAAATACAAATCGGTCGCGATTTTGACGATCCGTCCCTCGCGTTCGAGCGCCGACGAAACCGTGCGCATCCGCGGCAGCATCGCGGGCGCGAGTTTCAGCTCGGCGGCGAGCTGGGTTAAGTCGGGCGGCTGATAGCGCGCCGCCTCGAGCGCCTGCTCGATCTGCCCGCCGAGTTTTCCCGCGGCTCCGCCCAGATGCACCTGGTGCGTCGCGAGGCGCAGAACGCTGTCATCGCGTACGATTCCGGTTTCGCGCGCCAGCCGATCGACGATCGAACGGAACGCGCGCGCGCTTACTTCCCACGGCAGCCGCGAGCGCAGCGCTTCCATCTCGAGCCCGGGCGCGAGCGGCTCCGCCGCGTGATGCGCCGTCACGGCGGCGAGCGCGAAGCGCAAGAGCGCACCCCACTTGGCGGCGGTCGTGAAGCCTTCTTCATCGCCCATCGAGAGCTTGATAAAGCGCGCGTCCTTCAGCGCCACCGCGATCTCTTTTTGCGGCGCATTGAGCAGTTGCTGGGCGCGCAACGCGCTCAGCGCAAGGCTCTCCTGCAAATCGATCAGCGCCTCGAGCGCGTCCGCGCCCGCGCCGTCGCGCAGGATCACAAGGTTCGCCCGGTAGCGCTCGAGCGGCTTGCGCACGCGGCGTCCGAGCGGGTTGAGCACGACACCGCCGCCGAGCGTGCGCATGTTGGTCTCGTCGCGAATCACAAAGCGGTCGCCGCCGAGCGCGACTACCGGATCTTCGGTGACGATCTGCACGAGCGCCCGCTCCTTGGGTGCGATCGCCGTTTTGTCTTCGAGCAGAATCGCGCGGCCGATCGTCTCGGCCGTGCCGATAAACAGCCGCAGCCGCGAGTTGGCGCGCAGCGGACGTTTCGCGGCCGGGCGAATCTCGAGCGATGCGTCAAAGCGCGTGGTCGCGAAGTCCAGCTTCTCGTCGGCCAGCACCTGCCCGCGCTTGAGTTCGACGCGCTCGGCGCCCGCCAGGTTGAGCGCCACGCGCTGGCATCGTCCCGCGCTCTCGACCGGCTCCGAATGCATCTGGACCGCGCGCACGCGGACCTCGGCGCCGGCGGGCAGCACGCGCAGTTTCTGTCCGACGCGGACCTCGGCGCCAATCGCGGTGCCGGTCACCACCGCGCCGTGGCCCTTGATCGCGAACGATCGATCGATCGGCAGGCGGAAAATTCCCGTGGCGCGCCGCCCCTCGAAGCCTTCGAGCTGGCGCACGATCTCGGCGCGCAGCTCGTCCATCCCGGCGCCGGTCTGCACCGAGACCGCGACGATCGGCGCGCTGGCCAGCGTCGTGCCCTCGGCGAGCAGTTCGATCTCGTCGCGCACCTCGGCGATTCGCGCGGCGTCGGCGAGATCGGACTTGGTGATGACAAAGATACCGCGATGCGTTCCCAGCAGATGCAGGATGTCCAGGTGCTCTTCGCTCTGCGGCATGACGCCGTCGTCGGCGGCGATCGTGAACAGCACCAGGTCGATTCCGTGCGCGCCGGCCAGCATGTTGCGGATGAAGCGCTCGTGTCCGGGAACATCAACCACGCCCGCGCGCGTGCCGTCGGGCAGGATGAAGTAGGCGAACCCCAGCTCGATCGAGATGCCGCGTTCGCGCTCTTCCTTCAGCCGGTCGGTCTCCTGGCCGGTCAGCGCGCGGACCAGCGCCGTCTTGCCATGATCGATATGGCCGGCAGTGCCGAGAATCGCGTGGGTAACCTGCGCGGGCATCGGAGTTTCAAGCCTACACCGCGCGCCGCGCGATCAGAAAGCCACGTTAGAGGCCCCGGCGTTTTCTGCCACCGCGGTCGGAAGCCAGTCCCGGGCCTTCTGCTACCGCCGGTCGTCCTGACGCCACGACGACGCTGCTTACAACGGTCGGAATGTCACGGTCAATTGGATACTCTGAGAGGTGGAAATGAATTGACGAAGAGTTGGCTCGATGACGCGCGATCAACATCCGCCGGATGCCTTTCGCATTGTCGCTGCCGCGACAGATGCCGATATCGACACTGCACGGTTGCTGTTCCGAGAGTACGCGACCTGGCTCGGCGTCGATCTGTCGTTTCAGGGTTTCGAGGAAGAACTTGCTGGGCTGCCGGGCAGGTACGCGCCTCCGTTTGGGCGACTGCTGCTGGCGCTGCGGGGCGACGCCGCCGCCGGATGCGTTGCCCTGCGAAAATTGGACGGGTGCGCCTGCGAAATGAAGCGCATGTGGGTCCGGCCGGAGTTCCGCGGGCGCGGCTTGGGACGGATGCTCGCTGAGGCGGTGATTTCGGAAGCACGCAAGATCGGATACGCACGCATGCTGCTCGATAGCCTGCCGTCGTTGAGCCAAGCGCTCGCGCTTTATCGCTCGCTCGGATTCCGCGAGATCCCGCCATATGAATACAACCCAAACCCGCAGGCGGTTTTCATGCGGCTGGATTTCACGAACCAGAAGATTTCTCGATGACTCTGCCGGGACTCGAACAACTGGAGGAAGCCGCGCGGGTGGTGACATCGGCGATGAGGCCGACCGCGGAAATCTGCTGGCCCACGCTCTCGGCGCGCTGCGGCGCCGAGGTTTGGGTGAAGCACGAGAATCACACGCCGATCGGTTCATTCAAGGTGCGCGGCGGATTGGTTTATGTTGACGACCTGCTTCGTGCAGGTTCCGCACCCGTCGGCATTGTCGCGGCGACGCGAGGTAACCACGGCCGGAGCATCGCGTTTGCGGCCCGCCGACGCGGACTGCGCGCGACGGTCGTGGTGCCACATGGCAACAGCGTCGAGAACAACGCAGCAATCCGGGCGTTCGGCGCTGAACTGATCGAGCACGGCCGCGACTTCCAGGATGCTCTCGAGCACGCGTCTGAGGTCGCCCGAGAACGCAAGCACACGATGGTCCCTTCCTTTCATGATTCGCTCGTCCGGGGCGTTGCTACTTACGGGCTTGAGCTCCTGCGCGCCGTTAGCGGTATGGACACGGTGTACGTGCCGATCGGCCTCGGCTCGGGAATTTGCGGAACTATCGCCGCGCGCGAGGCGCTCGGGCTCACGACCAGGATTGTCGGCGTCGTCGCCGCGGCTGCGCCCGCGTACGCGCTGTCCTTCGCCGCGCACAAGCCTGTGCCTACCCAATCAGCGATTACCATCGCTGATGGGCTCGCGGTTCGAGTGCCGAACCCCGAGGCGATCGAAATCATTAACAGGTTTGCTGAGCGCGTCGTCACTGTCACCGATCAAGAGATCGAAGAGGCTATGCGCAATTACTTCACTGACACCCACAATGTAGCCGAAGGCGCGGGCGCAGCGGCGCTTGCCGCCCTGCTCAAGGAGCGCGATCAGATGCACGATCAGCGCGTGGGGATTGTACTCAGCGGTGGAAATATTGATCGAAAGACTTTCGCACGTGTCCTTGCGGACGAGGAGACTTGATTCGTCCGCTGCTGGCGGCAGACGTCACTTTGCGGTGCAAAAACCCTACATCCTGAACACGCCGAATTGCGCGGCGGGGGCGATTGGCGCGTTGAGCGAGGCCGCGATTGCGAGCGCAAGGGCGCTGCGCGTCTCGACCGGATCGATCACGCCGTCATCCCACAGCCGGGCCGACGAATAGTAGCAGCTCGATTCGAGCTCGTACTTGTCGCGCGTCGGGCGGGTGAACTCGCGCTGTTCGTCGGCGCTCAGCGTCTGTCCGTCGCGCTTCAACTGATCGAGCTTGACGGTCAGCAGAGTGTTGGCGGCCTGCTCGCCGCCCATCACCGAAATTCGCGCGTTCGGCCACATCAGCATCAGGCGCGGCCCGAAGGCGCGCCCGCACATCCCGTAATTCCCCGCGCCGTTGGACGCGCCGATAATCACGGTGAACTTCGGCACCTGCGCGTTGGCGACGGCGTTGACCATCTTGGCGCCGTCCTTTGCGATACCGCCCTGCTCGTAGCGTTTGCCGACGATGAAGCCGGTGATGTTCTGGAGAAAGATCAAGGGGATGCGCCGCGCGCAGCACAACTCGATAAAGTGCGTCGCCTTCAGGGCGGATTCGCTGAACAGCACGCCGTTGTTCGCGACGATACCGACAGGGTAGCCGAAGATTCGCGCAACGCCGGTCACAAGAGTGTTTCCATAGCGCGGCTTGAACTCGTGCATCCTGCTGCCATCGACGATTCGCGCGATCACCTCGCGCACGTCGTAGGGCTTGCGCGTGTCAGACGAAATCACACCGTAGAGTTCGGCGGGATCGTAGTAAGGATCTTCGGGCGCGTCCTGCTGCACGCCGCTCGTTTCGCGCGGGCCGAGGTTTTCGAAAATCGCGCGCGCGATACGCAGCGCGTCCTCGTCGTCGTCGGCCAGGTGATCGCTGACGCCCGATAGCCGCGTGTGCACGTCGCCGCCGCCAAGCTCTTCGGCGCTGACTTCCTCTCCGGTGGCGGCGCGCACCAGAGGCGGGCCGGCCAGAAAGATCGTGCCCTGCTCGCGCACTATTATGTTTTCATCGCACATCGCGGGGACGTACGCACCGCCCGCCGTGCATGAACCCATCACGACGGCGACCTGCGCGAGCCCGAGCGCCGACATCCGCGCCTGGTTGTAGAAGATGCGGCCGAAGTGGTCGCGGTCGGGAAAGACCTCGGCCTGCAGGGGCAAAAACGCGCCTCCGGAATCGACCAGGTAAACGCACGGGAGCCGATTTTCCATCGCGATTTCCTGCGCGCGCAGATGCTTCTTCACCGTCATCGGATAGTAGGTGCCGCCTTTGACCGTCGCGTCGTTGGCGATCACTATCGCCTCGCGGCCGTGGATGCGCCCGATTCCGGTCACGATACTCGCGCCCGGCGCCTCGCCGCCGTACATCCCGTGGGCAGCCAGCGTCGAAAGTTCGAGGAACGGGCTTTGCTCGTCGAGCAGCTTGCGCACGCGCTCGCGCGCGAGCAGCTTGCCGCGTTCGAGATGGCGCTTGCGCGCGTGCTCGGGTCCGCCGGCGCGCACGCGTTCGATTTCGGCGCGCAGCTTTTCGACCTGAGGCACGATGACCTCGCGGTTTTTGCGGAACTCTTCTGACGAAATCTGGATGCACGATTCGATTCGATCCATTTCTGTCCTCAAGATTGGTCCGCCCTCGAGATTGCATCATGATGCCTGCGGCGGCGGTTTCGGCTAGATATTAGCGTTAAGCCGCCCGAATTGCGCAGAGCCAATTGTGCATTATGATCGGGCGCAAACCACGATGCGCGATCGCGACCTCAGAGCGCTCGAATTCGACAAGGTGCTGAACCTCGTCGCCGCCCACGCCGCCTCCGAATCGGGGCGCGAGGCGACGCTGCGCCTGCGCCCGGCAATCGCGCCCGCCGAGGTTCGCGAGCGCCTGCGCGCCACGGCCGAGATGGTCGAGTTGCGCGCGCACACCGGCTCGCTGCCGATGCAGTCCTTCGCCGACCAGCGCGGCCTGCTGCTGGCGGCGTCGCGCAGCGGCGCGGTGCTCGACGGCGCGTCGCTGCTGCTGATTCGCGATTTCGTGCTCGCCGCGCGCCACGTTGCGGGCTTCATGCGCTCGCGCGTCGAGCGGATGCCGCATCTGGCGGGGCTGCATCAGAACCTGCTCGCGCCCAAGGAGCTGGCCGACGCGCTGCTCGGTGCGCTCGCCGACGACGCAACCATACTCGACGACGCCAGCCCCGAGCTGCGCCGCCTGCGCCGGCGCCTGCGCGACGAGCGCCGCGAACTCGAGACCCGGCTTGCGCGCTCGCTCACCGCGGGCGGCATGGAGCCGTTCGTTTCAGATTTTGTCGTGACCGTCCGCAACCGCCGCTTTGTGCTGCCGCTCAAGCTCAACTACGCCGAACGGCTCGAAGGTATCGTGCAGGACCGCTCGGTCTCGGGCGAGACGCTGTTCGTCGAGCCGATGTGGGCGGTCGAGCTGAACAATCGAGTGATGATGCTCGAGCGCGAAGCCGAGGCGGAAGAGCATCGCATACTCGCCGCGCTGACCGCGATGACCGGCGGCTATGCCCGCGAGCTCGAACTTACCTTCGCGGCGATGGTCGAGCTGGACGCGCTTAATGCGCGCGCGATCTTCGCCGAGCGATCCGGCAGTATCGAACCCGAGATCGTCGCCGACGGGCTCGATTTCACCGACGCGCGCCATCCGCTGCTCGTCAACAGCGGGCGCGAGGTTGTGCCGATCGACGTCAGTATCGCGCCTGGGCAGCATGGGCTCGTCATCTCGGGGCCGAACACCGGCGGCAAAACCGTTGCGCTCAAAACGATCGGGCTGCTCTCGCTGATGGCGCAGACCGGACTGCTGATTCCCTCGCGCGCGGGCAGCAAGGCGATGGTCTTTCGCAGCGTGTTCGCCGATATCGGCGACGAACAATCGATCGAAGCCAACTTGTCGAGCTTCTCCGGCCATATCGCCAACCTGTCGGAGATCATCCGCTCGCTCGACGAACCCGCCCTCGTGATCCTCGACGAGCCGGGCGCGGGCACCGACCCGGCCGAGGGCGCGGCGCTCGCCATCGGATTGATGAACCATCTTGAGGGGCGGCGATGCATGGTCGCGATCGCGACGCATTCGACCGCGGTCAAGCTGCACGCGTACTCGCGCGCGGGCTTCGACGCCGCCGCCGTGGATTTCGATCCCGAGCGGCTGACTCCGCTCTACCGGCTGAAGCCGCATACGATCGGGCGCAGCTACGGGCTCGCCGTCGCGCGCCGTCTCGGATTGCCCGACGAGATAATCCGCGCGGCCGAGGCGGCGATGGGCGCCGGCAACGTCGAGCTGGACCAGGCGCTCGGACGCCTCGAAGCCGAGCGCACCCGGATTCGCGAAGAGGCCGAGCGCTCGCGCGCGCATCAGCAGGATCTCGAACGCGAGCTGCGCGACGCCCGCGCCGAGACTGAAAGAGCCCGGGCGAAAGCCGAGGCCGAGCGCGTGCGCAGCCGCGCCGCGGTGTCCGAGCTGATCGACGGCCTGCGCCGCGAAGGCTCCGAGCTGATGCGCGAGATCAAGGAACGCTCGAAGTCGCGCTCCGACCTGGGCAGATTCATCGCCGAGGTATCGGCGCGCCTCGAAACCGCGGCGCCCGCCGGGGAAGCGGAACGCCCGCCGCTCGACAACGAGCCGCTGCGGCCCGGCGAGCAGGTCGAGCTGGGCGAAATTCGCGCCGAGCTGCTTTCGATCGATTCGGAGCGCGCCGTGATCGTTCGCGGCGGTCTCAAGATCGAAGTCTCACCCGAGCGCCTGCGCCGCGCCCGCAAAGCAATCTCGTCGGCCTACGACGCCGCGCGTGAAACTGCGCGCAAAGAGCCGCGGCATGGCGTCACAGTTAGCGCCGACGCGGGCGAGCATGCCGAGCTGAACCTTATCGGGATGCGTTCGGGCGACGCGTTGCGCAAGCTCGAGGAATTTCTGGACCAGGCGTTTCTGACCAATCGCGCCGAGGTGCGAATCGTGCACGGTATCGGCTCGGGCGCGCTGCGCAAGGCGATCCAGGAATATCTCGGAACGTCGCCATACTGCGCGTCGTTCACCACCGCCGATCCGCATCACGGCGGCGCGGGTGCGACGCTCGTACGGATGAATCTGTGAGCGGCCGCCGGCTCGATCAGAATCGCCGACGAAGCGGAATCACGTTGCAATCGGCAAGCGGGGCGAATTTCGCGTCCGGCGCGCGCCTGGCCAGCGCCTTGAGATGGCCCACCGTGCTGGCGGCGTGCTTGTAGCAGAAGCCCATCACCGCCGGATCGCCTTCCTCTTCGCCGACCACGACGAAAACCCGTGCGGGCGTTGGCGTGCGTTCCTGCAGGCATACCGAGCAGGTGCCCCTCGCCGTTAAGTGCTGAACCTGAGTTTCCACAGAGCCCCCCTGATGGCAAACTGGCCGCCGCCCGGCGCGCCCCCGCGCGTCCGGCAGCCGCGGATCATCTCCGCGATGCCCTTAAATTACCAAATGTAGGATTAGATTACAATAGGCCCGCTGACGCTCAAATCAGCCGCGAAAAGCGAGCGCGGTCCGGCGCCGCGGCGGCGTAGCAGCGAAGCCGTCCTGAGAGTTTGAGAAATTATTGAAGGCCCGGCGGCGGAACGCTCCCTAAGTCAAATTTCCTCAAGCACTCACGTCACTTATGTCATTCTCGCGCGTGGCTCGGTGGCACCGGCTTCAGCCGGTGTGAGGTCACAGGCTAGAGCCGGTGCCACGAAGAATCCCGGAACCCGAATAAACTCACAAGCTCTGGTCACGGCTCAGAACAGCTTCTTCAGATTGTTCAGGGGATTGGAATCCGAGCCGCTGCCGGAGTTGCCGCCGCCCAGGAATCCGCCGAGTCCCTTCTTGCCGAGCAATTTTCCGAGCGCCTTCGAGCCCTGCTGCTGAAGCGCGCGCTCGCTGGCGCGCTGCGCCATTTCGGCGACATTGGGCGCCACGATCGGCTTGGGCAACTGCCCCGTGATTTGCATCGGGATCTCTATCTGGTCGTTCTTGTTGGTCACATAGACCACCGCCTGCTTTTGCGCGACGATCTCCTTCGTCAACCGCTGAGTGAGCAGGATCCGCGCGGCCATGTCGATAGTGCGGTCCATGCCTACCCATCCGTCGCCCATCAGCGAGTAGTCCACCGTCTTGACCACAATATCGTGCGAGGTCACGCGCTGATTGTTCAGGATGAAGCTCAAGCTCGCCGACTCGATATCGGTGTCGGGGTTCTGGAAAAGCTCCGGATGATTATTCACCACCGAGTCGGGCACGAGCTTTCCGATCGCGGGCAGCTTATCGACTTTCTTGAGCGCGGTCGCGGCCACATTGATGCCGACCAGCTTGCCCTGCATCAACTCGACCTTTCCGCCGCCGTCCAAGGTCGGCTTGATGTCGTCGAACTTGCCGGTCTTGCCGGAGAGCTGGATGTTTCCGGTCAGCAATCCGCGCACCTTGCCGGCGGCCTTCGAGTTCTGCGACGCGAGCGCCTGCTGCACATCGACGTTGGCAACCGCAACCGAAGTGTTAAACGGCGCCCTGGGCGAGAGTTGGGTCTCCGCGGTCGCGACAATCTGGCCATTGAATGCGCCCACGCGCAAATCCATCACGCGCAGCCGTTTTCCTTCGAGCGAAGTCGTGAGATTCAAGTCCTTATAGGCAACGTTGTTTAGCAGCCCGGTCGGCGAGACGAGCTTGTTCTCGTCATCGATCCCGAACGGCTTCATCGCCGCGGTGCCAGTCGCCCTGATGTTGTTGAGCTGCTCGTCGGCGGGACGGGCCGGCGCGAAGTCGGCGGTGTGAATAGCGTCGGCGGTCAGATCGTAGCTGACGACGGGCGGATAGATCGGATCGGCGTGCGCCTTCAAGGTCGCATTCGACGCGCCGATATTGAACGTCAGCGGCCCGATATCGGCGGCGGCGCCTGCCAGCCTGATGTCTCCCGAGAGGTTGCTTACCGCGTTGCCCGCGCCCTGTTGCCCGCCCGGCTTGGGAATTGTCACGCCGGTCAGAGTCACAACGCCGTTCGCGGCAGGCTTGCCGCCGGAAAATTTCGCATCGGTGTGAATCTCGGCTTTGCCGGTCACGCCGAGCTTGGCGGCTGCCGGAGCAAGTTTCGCCAGCGCTCCGATATCAAACTGATTGGTGTCGATCCGGCCGCTTACGCTGCCGCCGCCGAACGCAATCTTCGTCGCCTTGAGCTCGAGCGCGTCGAGCGTTAGCTGCGCAAGCGCGATAGCCAGTTTCGATCCGTCGCGGTCGGCGTCCACTGCTACTTTGAGCGCGGTGCCGGCGGGCTTGTTGAATGAATCGCCGAAGCTGACCTGATTCGAGGATAGATCGGCCGCGCCGTGAAGGTGCAGCGAATCGAGAGGTCCCTTGAGCGTCGCGGCGAGGCTGATTGCGTCGGAGATTTCGAGTTTGGCCGGAATCGCGCGCCGCGCCTGCTCGAATTTGCGAAAATCCGCGAGCGTGAACGGACCCGCCGCGAGACTCAGGTCGAGCGCAATCGCGTTGACGTCGATACTCGAACCGCTCAGCAACGGACCGACGCGGCCGCTCAGCTCGAGGTTCTGCGCGGCGGCGCCCAGCGCCTTCATCTTCAGATCGATCTCGAAGGGCGCGGAGAAACTGAACTTGGTCAGATCGAAATCGATTCCGGAAATCTCGAGCGGCGGCTGGTCCCCGTCGCGGTAAACGATCTTGCCCTGGTCGATCGAAAAATTGCTGACCCTCAGCGTCTCGAGCCGCGCGGAGCGGCGTTCCTGGCTGCGCGTCGCTTCCGCCATCGGATTGCCCTCGACCGGTCCGCCCGCCGCGGGATTTTCTTTTCCGGCGGCTGCGCCTTCAGCGGAAGCCTGCTTAGCTTTCTTCCCGATACTCATGACGTTGAGCTGCCCGTCGGCGTTGCGGATGATCGTTATCTCCGGACGACTGAGCACGACCTTGCTGATGCGGAGCTGGCGCGCCAACAGCGGCATCAGCTCGACCTGCGCGTACACGTTGGAGGCGGTGACGAAAGGCTTGACCGCGAAACCGGGGTCGTCGCCGATCTGCACGCCGGACAGATCGGCCTCGACGCCCCATCCGAGCTCCGCCTTGATGCTCTCGACCTGGACGCTGCGGCCGAGTGACTGGCTGACCTTAGCCAGCACCCGATCGCGATTGTTTGCGATAATCGAATTGAGATTGGCGGCCGCATAAATCAAGATCGCGGCGATGGCAAAGACGATTCCGCCCACGATGCTGCCGATGATGATAAGTGGTTTGCGCATCGAAACCCCGAATTCTCCTTCCACCAGGTAAGCCTGCACCGCAAGTCTAACCAATCAGGTGCCGATACGCACGATCCCGCCACCCGGCCAAAAGCGGGCGCCGTCCGGTCGCCCCGTTCCACGCGCGGCGCGGGCGCGGCATAATCTCTGCCGAAGTTCCGTGCGCCGCTCGTGATCGCGAAGCGCGATGGCCCGCAAGAAGAAAATCCGCCGAATCGAGGAAACGCCGCCAGCATCGACGGCGATAAATCAGCCGGTCAGTTTCTCGCCCTTTAAGGACCTGAAAAAGCTCGTCGGCGCGCGCGCGATCGCGCGTCCCGCACCGCCGCCGAAACCCGCGGCGCCGCCGGCGCCGCCGGTCGCCAAGCCCGCCGCGCCCGTCGATGACGCCGCGCTGTTTCGCGAGGCGTTCGCCGGCGTCCGCCCGCTCGACGCCGGCCGCTCGGCGCGCCTGCCCGTCGAGCCGCGGGTCGAGCACAAGGTCTTAAGCGAGGACGCCGAAGTGGTCGCGCGATTATCCGACCTAGTCTCGGGACAGGGGACGTTCGATATCACCGAGACCGAGGAATATGTCGAGGGCGCGCGCGTCGGGATGGACCCGCGGATGGTCACGCGGCTGCGGCGCGGAGAATTTGCGATGCAGGAGCACATCGACCTGCATGGGATGATTCAGCCGGCCGCGCATGACGCGCTGACCGCCTTTATCGTCGATTCCGTGCGCAAAGGGCATCGCAGCGTGCTGGTCGTTCACGGACGGGGGTTGGGCTCGCCGGGCGGACGGGCGGTCCTCAAGCACGCGACCGTCGAGTGGCTGTCGCACGGAACGATCGGCGGGCACGTCCTGGCGTTTGCGACCGCGCGCCCTCCCGACGGCGGAGCGGGCGCGATGTACGTCCTGCTGCGCCGCGAAAAACAGCGCGCCCCATTCGATATCCTGCAAGGCGCAAAGCGCCGCGGATGAAACGCGCCGGATGGGGCGGGAGACTGCAACGATGGGATCGCAAGCAGACACCGTTATCGCAGCCGAGCTTCAGCCCGGCGAAGAGATGCTGTGGTGCGCGCAGCCCGACGGCACCTCGCGGTTTCTCATTCGGATGGGGCTGGTCGCACTATGCATCGTCGCGGCGATCGGCATTCACGGCGTGACCGACACACTGGTGTTCAGGCTAGCGATGCCGTTTGGCCTGCATCCGGGTTCGGCGGCTTTGTGGGCGCTCGCCGCCGTGATTCTGGCCGACTCGATCCTCTTCGGCGCGTACCTCGTGAATACCTACTACGGACTGACTAACAGGCGCGTGATTATAGTGTCGAATCTCCCGCGGCACAGCATATTCGATTTCGCGCTCGACAGTTTCCGCGACTCGCAACTCGGCTTCGTGCGGCTTGGCACCACGGTCGAAATCTATCGCGGTTCACCCGGGACGTTCTTCAGCAACAACCTGATGCTGTTCGCCAATCCCTCAATTCAGCGCAACCCCGCC
>DATLTX010000174.1:0-5002 GCA_035533435.1 Binataceae bacterium (SeqCode) | reverse complement strand
ATCACGGCGATGCCGGCCTCGCGGCACTTGCGCAGCGCCTCCGGCACCTCGGGACGCGGAGGATCTTCGAGCCCCGCCAATCCCGCGAAGATGAGATTTTCCTCCAACTCTGCGCGCTGCCAGTCCTTTTCGAGCGGCCGGTAGGACATTGCGATGACTCGCAGGCCCTGCACAGCCATCGCTTCCTGCGCTTGACGAACTTTGGCGCGCAAGCCGGGATCGAACGGGCGTATTTCGCCGTCGGCCAGGATCCGGTCGCACAGCGGGATGACCATCTCCGGCGCCCCCTTGCAAAAGAGCGTTGGACCTTCAGGCGTCGCATTCACCGTCGATAGCCGCATGCGGCTGACGTCGAAAGGAATCTCATCGAGCTTCTTGCAAGCTGGATGCGTGGACAGGAACCGCTCGCCTGTCTCGACCAGCGCGATTTCCATCGGATCGCCCAGGAGCACGTTGCTCCCCTGATGGTCGCCTCTCCGCAGATCGTGGCACAGGCTTGCGACCATAAAGAAAGGCCGGTACAGCGCCGCGGCCTCCTGCGCGACGCCGGGATCGGGCGCGCATTCCCGGCGCGCCCCAAGCAAGATGCGCCTTACCGTCATCCGGTTTTGCGTCAGCGTGCCGGTCTTGTCGGTGCAAATGACGGTGGTCGAGCCGAGCGTCTCGACCGATGGCAGGTATCGGATCAGAACGTGGCGTTTCGCCATTCGCTGCGTCGCCAGAACCAGCGCAAGGGTCAAAGTTGGCAGCAGTCCCTCCGGCACCATCGCGACGATGATGCCGATGGCGAAAATGAAATCTTCCCAGAAAGGAACACCGAGGATGCGGCTAATCCCGAAAAAAATCAGTCCGATAGCCACCGCAAGGATGCCGATCAAACGGCTTAAGTACGCGATCTGCTCGCGCAACGGAGACATTTCTTCCCGGCCAGTCTGGGTCAGATGTGCGATCTTGCCGAATTCGGTATGCATGCCGGTGGCAAAGACCACCGCTTGCGCCTGCCCGGAGACCATCGAGGTGCCGGCGAGCAAGATGTTCTCGGCGTGGATTATTTCCTCTTTGGCGGAGGGTTCCGCGGTTCGAAGCTTCGAAAGCGATTCTCCGGTGACCGTCGCGTCATTGACGTGAACTCCGAATGCCTCGACCAGGCGGCAATCCGCCGGAATGTTGTTCCCTTCCTCCAACAGGACAATGTCGCCCGGGACGAGCCGGTCTGCGAGCAGCCGGACCGCCTTACCTTCGCGCAACACCTCGACCTGTTGCGGCAGCAGCTCGCGCAACGCCGCCAGCGTTCGTTCGACCCGAAATTCCTGCCAGAAGGAGAACACACCGCTGACCAGGATGACGGCCAGGATCGCGTAACCGATCTTGGCCATGCCCTGGCCGGGGGCGCTCCATTCGGCCAGGAAGGCCAACCCCGCGGCGAGCCACAAGATCAAGGCGAAAAAGTGAATGAATTCCTTCAGGAACCGGATCAGCATCGATTCGCGTGCGATTTCCTCCACCCGATTGAAGCCGTACTCGGCGAGCCTGCGCTGGGCTTCAGCGGATGAAAGCCCCTGGGGATTGCTCTTGAGGCTCGCGATGGCATCGGCGGCGGAGAGCTGATGAATCTTCATCGCGAACGTGCGGACAATTCGATGTGATATGGCGCGGCTGCCAGCACGCTCTCAATTATGCCTTTGCGCGAATCCCGGAACCAGAAACTGACGGTCGCCGCGGCGCGCCGATGCGCCGCGCCTCTAAGAATGCGCGTCCACCAAATGCATGGCAAGTTAAGGGACACGCGCTTGACCGCATCCTGATAGCGGGTCAGCTCCAGAACACCTGACCCCGGAAACTGGCCGGTTCGCTCACTTTCTCTTGCGCCGATATTGGCTTTCCGCACGAGACACAAAGGGGATCGCGTAGCTGGCCCAACTGCGCGGAATTCGCACAGCGGCGATTTGCGCTTGACCGGCCAACGCTCTATGAATCAGGGCAGGCCGAATCGTTCGACGCGCGCACACAGGAGGTTCCTCATGGGCTTGCCCAATGGAGTTCACCATCTCGCAATCTGCACCAAGGACATCAAGCGGCAAATCGAATTCTTCACCCAGGTGGTGGGGATGGAACTCGAAGCGCTGTACTGGATGCACGGGGTCGCGAACACCTTTCACGGATTTCTGAAGCTCAGCGACAGCTCGTCGATCGCGTTCGTGGAATCGCCCGACGTCGCGGATATCGAGCCGCAACCGGGCGTGTCGCACGCGCGATGGACCGCGGAATCGGTCGCGGCCGGAGTGATGCAGCATCTCGCGCTCAACGTCGATAGCGAGGCCGATTTGCTGGCGATTCGCGATCGCGTGCGCAGTCACGGCCATTGGATTCTGGGGCCGATCGACCATGGCTTCTGCAAGTCGATCTATCTGGCCGCGCCCGAAGGAATCATGCTCGAATTCTCGACCTCGGAAGGTCACGCGATCAATGCCGAGGCGTGGATCGATCCGGAAGTCGTCGCGCTGGCGGGAATCACCCCGGAAGAGCTCGAGAGCTTTAAGAGTCCGCCCCGGTTCGAGTCACGCGGCGGAAAAGTTCCGCAGCCCGCGCCCGATCCGGCCAAGCCGCTCATTCAATACCCGGCGGGACGCGAGCGAATATGGACGATGAGCGACGAGGAAGTGTTGCGCACGATGAGCGAAACGACGCCTCCGGTCCAGGTCGGAAAGAGCAAAGCGGCCTGATCAGGATCGGCCCGCGCCGCCGGCGGCGATTCAGCGCAGCAGCGAAGAGTTGTCGCGCTGCTCGAGGATTGCGATCGTCTGCCGATAGCCCTCGTCGATCGCGAGCCGATACGCCTTCCAGTCGAGCATCCCGATTGTTTCGATGCGCGGCTCGATCAGCAGATCGACCTGCGGACGCAGATGGCGCACCTGCGCTTCGCTGCCTACCGTACCGGCGCGCATCAGCAACGCGACGATATTTGGCGAGCCGCGGCGCGCGGGCCGCAGCATATTGATCAGGCTCAACTCCTCGAGGATCCCGGCGCCGGCGGTGACCGTATGTTCGCGCATCACATCGACGGCGATGACCGGTCCGCGGCGCATCGCGAGCATCAGATCGATCGGCATGTTGTTGAGCACGCCGCCATCGACCAGGATGTGGTTGCCTTCGATCACGGGCGTAAGCACGCCGGGAATCGCGACGCTGGCGCGCAGCGCTCTCCAGATCGGGCCGCTGCGATGAATCCGGACCTGGCCCGTGGTCAGATCCGACGACGTGCACACCAGCGTGCGCCAGCATTCCTCGACGTTGAGGTCGCCAAAATGCTCGCGCAGCCGCCGCGACACCTTGCGCCCGCGCGCCAGCGCAATAATCGGAATCGTATAGTCGCTCAGCGGATTGCTCGTGACGAAGGCCGGCACCAGATGCTCGAGCGTCTGGTCGCGATCCCACTCGAGCGCCGCGGTGGCCGCGATGATCGCTCCCATGCTCGCGCCCGCGTAGAGATCGATTGCGATTCCCGCCTCCTTGAGCGCGGCCAGCACGCCCAAATGGGCAAAGCCCCGCGCGCCGCCGCCGGACAGCACGATTCCAACCGCGTGACCCGCGATCAAGCGCGCCAGCCGCGCCAGATCAGAGGCGTTGCCCTCCCGCACGTGCGAGTGATGCGCGCCCGGGAAGCGCCGCAGGATCTCCGTGGTGTGCACGGCGCGGCGCGCGTTGCCCCGATGCAGTATCACCACCTCGACGCCACCGTGGCGCCGCGATTTGATCATCGCCTCGAGCGCCGCGATGCCTTGCGCGTCAGATTGCGGGGCGGCGCGGACAATAGTCAGCACGCGGTCGGCCTGGCGCAGGCAAAGTCCGGTCCATGGCGTCGCCGAGCTGTCGCCGACGTAGAGTACGAAGTCGTGCGCTTCTTCAACACGCGCGAGCCATTCGGTTCCGCGCTCCGCGTCAGCCGATCCCGCGATCGCGGTTTTGCGCCCGAGCGCCTCGAGCGCACGAGCCAGCTCGCGGGCGAATTCAGCGGCGTCGATTTCGGCGCCAAGCGGCTGGATCGCGAGCGTTCGCGGCGCGTCATCGCTGGCCGGCCGGCGCGAGGTGTTGCGCAGGCGGCTCACCAGCAGGCCGTTCATGAAGCGCATCGCGCGCGGACTCGAATCGATCAACTGATCGAACGCCCCGCGCGGCATCCGCAAAAGCTCCGTATCGCGCAGCGCCTCGACGCGCGCCGAGCGCGGCTCGCCCGAGAGCAGCGCCATCTCGCCCACGGTCTCTCCCGCGGCGATTTGCGCGATGACGTGCGAGCCATTTTCGGGGGTGTTTGCGATCACACCGAGCCGCCCGGAGAGCACGATGAACATCGCGTCACCGGGTTCGTCCTCTTCGAACAGGGTCCAACCGCCGGGGATGCTCATCCATTCGAGCTGCGCGCAGATCGATTCGCGGACATCGGCGCCAAGTCCGGCGAAAATCGCGAGCGGCGCGGTCTTCGCCGCAACAATCCTGGTCAGGTCCAGATCATCCATCGCAGACGCGCTCAACAGAGTATCGCCGCCCAAGAAATAAGCATTGCACACAAACTTGAGCAGCGATACGCGCCGCGATTTGCAATCCAGCCGCGTCGGCGGTGTGGGTCAAACTGAGCGGCGGTTGCCGCACGCCGCACACGCGGCTATGGTCGAATCAGGCGCATCGGAGGTGTTTCGATGAAGTCCAACCGGCCGCCGAGAAGCTTCGATCGGCGAGAATTTTTCAAGCGCGGAGCGCTGGCGGGCATCGGTATCGCGCTGGCCCCGTTGGCCGGAGCCGCAAACGCCGGCACTCCCCCGCCGGGCAGCCCCGAGGTTCGGCGCTACGCCGCGCTCGGACGCACGGGTATCAAGATCTCGGACATCTCATTCGGTTCGAGCCGGCTCCGCGCCGGTCAGGAAGATATCGTCCGCCATGCCTTCGACGCCGGGATTAACTATTTCGACTCGGCCAATGAGTATGGCGGGGGCGAGTCGGAGACCAC